>JBMYNT010000005.1:0-56467 GCA_049598575.1 Candidatus Poseidoniaceae archaeon
ATTGCCGAGTGTCCGGACTTCATCGATACCAGGATGTGCTTCCAATGCAAGTTGTACATCATCGGTCGCTGAGAGCGTTGCCGTCCCTCGTCCTTTGCCAAGAGGCATCGTTTCTTCGATACGTAGAACGAGCGAAGGTAGTGAACGTGAGACATCACCCGACCAATGTCCTTCTGGAAGACGAACTTGGATGCGGACGTGTTGAGACATACAATCACAATGGTCGTCGAGTCGAGAACTGTTCAACAGTTTTTGCTTGAACGTCAATAATTTCACTGTGAGCAATTCCAAAACCATCGCCAAGTTCTGCAGCAGGCAGGTATCCATCACAGACGCCGGAGGCTGCAAAGATTGCATCTTCGGATTGGCAGAGGTCATGTGCCTTCCAGAGACGGGTAAGGTCATCATCGATCATGTCACCAGCACGAGCTTCTTCTTCGGGCGAGCGGAAGACAAGCGTTCCTTCGAAGACGCCGCCAAGGCCACGAATGGCTGTTGCGGAAATCACGCCTTCAGGTGCAGCACCTATGCCCATGAGAAGGTCGAACGGTCCGTCATCCTTTGCAGCCCAGATGGCTCCGGATACGTCACCATCGCCGAGCAATTCGAGTTGAGCACCAGCGCCTCGAATTTCTTTGAACAGGTCTGCATGACGCTCACGATCGAGTGCAACGACCTTGACTTCGCTGATGGGCTTGTCAAGTGCATGTGCGGCCTGCTCGAGATTGTACGTCACCGTTCCTTCGAGAGAAATGTGTCCAGCAAGTTGTGGTCCTGCTGCGATTTTGTTCATGTAGCAATCAGGCGCATGGAGTAATGTTCCACGAGGTGCTGCTGCCAGGACAGCGATGGAATTCGGTTTGTCGTATGCACAATTGTTGGTGCATTCGAGGGGATCAACGGCGATATCGATGCATGGAACGCCCTCGACGCCAACCGCACTCCCCAATTCTTCACCAATGTAGAGCATGGGTGCTTCGTCTCGCTCGCCTTCGCCAATAGCAACACGACCGTCGAATGGGACAGCGTCAAAGGTACGACGCATGGCTTCAACGGCAGCATCATCTGCGGCGTTCTTGTCGCCTTTACCTCGCCATGCGGCACTGGCAATTGCAGCATTGTCAACGGCTTCGAGGAAGTGCTTGGTGAGGTCTGCTGTGCTGCTCATGTATCGTCCAATTCAAGAGCGAACATATGCCTTTTCGCTTGTTTCGTTGCTCAGCGTCGGCGGTTTGGGCGCCCAGAACGACCTTTGCCTCGCGAGTTGTGTCGTCCACCTGGGCCTTTTCTGCCACCGCCCTGTCGGCCTCCGCCACCATGACGGCGTTGGCTTGGATGACGTCCTTCCGGTTGGAAGGTCCAGTCATCGCTTCGGCGAGGTCGAACGTATCGGCTTCCAACACGTTCCTGATCCAAATCTTCGACGAGTTGATCGATGAATTGCTCCGGTAATTCTACAGCAGTAATTTTGTCGAGCATTTCGATGCGGCCAACCGAACCGTCAGGTAGGTTGCCGACTCGGTAAACCATTCCAGTGATGGCACCTCGATCGATTCCGTCCATCGCTCCTAGCCCAAGAACCAGTGCTGCCTTCGGTCCATTGTCGCTCTTGTTGAGTTGAGGGGTGTTTGTTGTATCCTGTTCAGGCGATGAACCTAGGAGTTTCGATAGGGCTGCAACTGCAATCTTTTCGGCACTCATTCCAGATTCTCTTGCAGCGTTGAAGGCGTCAAATGCGTTTTGATGCGGTTCGATCTCACTGAATTCTTCAACCAGTTGCAAGCGTTGAAGATCATCGATGTCTTGTTGGGTGGGGATTTCCATTCGCTCAAGTTCACCTGCTTTCTTTTCGATGCGCTTGATGTGGCGTACTGCTCGGTTTCCGACCATGAGGACACTACGTCCAGTTCGCCCTGCACGACCGGTTCGGCCAACTCGATGGATGTAGGTATCATCGTCGGTAGGCAGGTCATCTTGCAGGACCAAGTCGACTCGGTCCACATCGATGCCTCGAGCAGCAACGTCCGTTGCGACCAAGACGTTGGTACGTCCTTCACGGAAACGGTTCATGACACGGGTTCGCTCTGCTTGAGACATACCGCCATGCAATGCTTCAGCACCTTTTGGTCGCAGGATGTCTGCAACCGTTTCGACTCTGTTTCGAGTCTTACAGAAAATGATGGCCGCACTCGGTTGCCATGCAAGAAGGAGTTTCTCAATCGCATCAACACGTTGTCGGAGTGTACAAATCATGACGTATTGTTTGACAAGGCTCGGAGGTCGTTCCTCCTTCCCAGAGGCACGGATTTGTTCAGGGTCCTCGAGAATCTTGTTTGCAAGTTTCTGAACGTGTTTTGGCATTGTTGCTGAGAAGAGAAGCGTTTGGTGGTCGGGATTCATCTGGTCGACGATGTATTCAAGATCGTCTGCAAAACCCATGCTCAGCATTTCATCAGCTTCATCCAGAACGAGAACATCATATTGATTGAGGTCAACATTGCCTCGCTCCATGTGATCGCAAATACGACCTGGTGTCGCAACGAGAATGGCATCTGGCCATTCAGTCAACTGTTGAATTTGCTTTTTCATCGAGGCTCCACCAATGAGTGCAGTAGCGATGTTGTCGAGTCCACTCAATCGCTCGATTTCATTCACGACTTGCAGGGCTAACTCTCGAGTTGGGCAGATAATGACGCCCGGTTTGTGTGTTTGTAGAATGGGGAGAACGAAGGCTGCGGTCTTTCCAGTTCCTGTGCGTGCAGTGGCGAGAACGTCTCGTCCTGCAATCGCTGGCGGTATTGCCATGGCTTGAACGGGTGTTGCAAATTCATACCCGAGGGCATCCAATCGGTCGAGGAGGTGAGCCTCAAGTTCGAGGCTCTCAAAAGTGGTTGATTCGGACATTTTGCACACCGCTAGGCGTGCCCCAGCAATTTGCCCTGCTGGCCTCCCTCGTTTAAGCGCGCCCTATGGATTGAGGCTTTGTGCTGTATTTGAGGCGATTGTCATCCTTTCCGTTTCTCGACGATGTGAAGATCGGTTATTTTGGCGTTCGGATATTGACCATCCTCGTCCTTCTCGAAGGATTTGATCATGTCAAGAACGCACAGTAGACCTGCGCTGACACCAGTGATGGCTTCCATCTCGATTCCTGTTTTGTAATGCGCTGAGACATGAACTGTGCAACGAAGTGAGGTTCCTTCCCATGCCCAATCAACCTTGCACCCTTCCAACGGTATAGGGTGGCAGTGAGGGATAATTCGAGGTGTTTCCTTGACGGCTTGAATAGCAGCGATGGTTGAAGCTTCGAGAACATCTCCTTTCTTGACCAACTTATCGACAATGGCTTGTTTGGTTGCTGCTTGAAGATGCAGGAGTCCAGTAGCGGTTGCTTTTCGCTCAACAATTGGTTTTGTTCCGATCTCGACGATGCCTTGTATTTCCTTATCCATGTTCATCCCAATCCTGCTTTCCAAGTCGATCCTTGAGAGGTTACTTCACGCTTCCACAATGGAGCCTGTTTCTTGAGTTCATCGATGAGCCATTCACACGCTCGAAACGCTTCCTTGCGGTGAGGGCTTGCAACGTGTATGCTAACGATCGATTCTTGTGGCTCGACACGTCCCGTTCGATGCGCCATGGCTACCGATAAGGTTCCGAATGTGTCGCAAGCTTGGTTGGCTAAATCCCGAAGCACTGGTCCGAGCTTCTCTTGCCATGCATCGAACTCAAGAGCATAGACCTCAGCATCGCCTTCCGTCCCTCGAGTGATGCCGAGGAAAGAGACGATAGCGCCACATCCTTTGGTCTCAAGTTGTTCTCTTAACGCTGCATGATCGAGAGCATCAGGGGCTTCTTCGATGATGATATGGCGCCCCATGGTGATGCGAAGGAAGCGCATGATTCAAGGGTAACGGCTCGATGGGCCAACATGGCCGATAGCGCTGACTCGACCAAACCCATTCACATCATGGGTGCTGGATTGTCAGGTCTGGCTGCAGCAACCATTCTTGCGAAAGCGGGAAAGGAGGTTCATGTCCACGATGTTCGCAGTGACTCTGGAGCACGTTTTGATGGAGATTTCCAAGCTCTTGAGAACTGGTCCATGGATGTAGACTTCTTTGACCAATTGAAGGAGTGGGGTTTCGACGCATCAGAATTTCAAGCAACGGAATTTCAGGTTGTTGATTTGATTCATCCAGATGATGTCATCACGCAGCCAAAGAGCGAACGTGTTGCCTACCGAATCGTTGAGCGTGGAACCTCTGACCACACCATCGACCAAGGGATGAAGCGTCAAGCCATGGCTGCTGGGGCAACCATTCACTACAAATCCCGTGTGAAAGAAGAGGATTGCACCATCATCGCTTGTGGCCCGAAAGGAACCTCTGCAGTAGCATATGGTGAGATTTTCAAAACCTCGCATCCCAATCACATCGCCTTTCAATTGAACGATAAACTTGCACCAGGAGCGTATTCCTACCTCATCATTGTTGATGGCGTTGGCCTCATCTGTACGTGTTTATGGAGAAAGCAATCCAAGAACGAACGCTTCCTCAATGAGACCATCGCCTGGTACGAAAAGCACTATCCAAACCTTGACCGAACACCCATTAAGCGCGTTGGTGGAAAAGGGGATTTCACCATCAATCAGCGTTACAAGCAAGATGGTCGATACTATGTTGGAGAGTCTGGTGGACTCCAGGATTTCATGTGGGGATTCGGCATGCGTATGGCCGTTTGGTCTGGCGTTTTAGCGGCGAAGGATTTGCTTGGTGAGTGCGATTATGAAACCGAGGTTCGTAAGCAATTGCTGCCGTATGTCCGCACCAGCGTTGCCAATCGATGGCTGATGAACCGTGTTGGTGATGGCATGTTCAAGCGAATGTGTCGTGCTTGGATGAAGGATCAAAAGAAGCGAGGTGATGGCCTTGTTTGGATTGGAAAGTTGTTCCGGCCTCGTTGGTACAAGACGCTCCTGTATCATCTTGTTACACCCTTCATGCTGACCAAAGATCCGAAGGCGATGGGCCGTGGTGTTCGACGCATGCCGTTCCGAAAAGCTAAGGCGAGAGATGTGTGGGAACAGTCTCCTGAAGCTGCCTTAATCGGTGAGCAGTGGAATGAAGTTCGACGAGGTGGAGGCAAGGTTTCGTTTGCCAACGACTCGGATGAGGCGAGCATCTCCAGCGAGTAGACGCGACGATTCGTTCATAATGCGAATCGTTTTCGGGCAAATATGAGCGACCTCAATTTCGAAGCCATGCCCAACAAACTCGTGAACTATGCAACTCTCGATGGTATTGCCGTCATCGAATTGGCAAGTGATGCTGCAGGAGCACCACTGACCGAAACCAACGATCGTTCACCGAACACGTACACACACGGAATGATGAGCGATCTTGATGATGCCATCATCAAGGCTCGATTCGATGATGACGTTTCTTGCATTGTTCTGACTGGAAACGGGTCCTCCTTCTTCTCTGCAGGTGCATCGATTCAAATGCTGAACAGTGTTTCTCCTGGATTCAAGTACAACTTCTGTCTTCACGCCAATGAAACACTCTCTCGTCTTGAACAGACACCTAAGTTGGTCGTTTGTGCTATCAACGGTCACGCAGTCGGTGGCGGTCTTGAAATCGCTATGGCAGCTGACATTCGCATTGCTCGCAAGAACTCTGGAAAGGTCGGTCTGCCTGAGATCAATCTCGGTGTTCTCGCAGGTACTGGTGGAACCGCTCGACTGACTCGACTCATTGGAAAGGCCAAGGCCCTTGAGATGATGGTTACGGGTGAACTCATGTCCTTCGAGGATGCACATGCACACAACCTCATCAACCACATTTGGGAAGGCGACGCTGCTGATTTCCGCCGAGACATTCTCGACTGGTGCAGCCAGTTCACACTACCAAACAAGGCGACCAAGGCTGTTGGAAACATCAAGCGTTCCTGCCAGACTGGTCCTGAAATCCCATTCGAGTACCATCTTGCTCTTGAGCGAGAGTTGCAAGCTGCACTCTTCAACTCAAGCGATGCAAAGGAAGGAATTGCAGCATATGTCGAAAAGCGTGTTGCAAACTTCACCGGTGAATGAGCGTGAATGGAATGTCCGATTATCACATTCCTGCTGACGTTCCTGATGACCTTGCAGACACCTATCTCGAGAACCTGATGGCTGCTACATGCGGTACTGGTTCGATGAATTTGTTTGCGTGCGACCAAAAAATCGAGCATTTGAACGACGACTTCTACGATGGTGGAGATTCAATCCCACTTTCATCCAACGACCCTGGTCATCTCTTCGAAATTGGAGCACAAGCCCATCGAGAAGGTACCGTTGGTGTTCTTGCAGCACAAGGTGGACTCATCTCATTGTACGGTCGTGACCATCCTGATGTTCCTTACTTGGTGAAATTGAACTCCAAGTCGCATTTGGTTAAGACCACGCAACGCGATCCAATCAGTCTCGCAATGTGGGACATGGACGATGTTATGTCGCTCGTTTCCAACGGTCTAAACGTTGTCGGAATCGGTTACACCGTCTACATCGGTAGCGAATACGAGCATGAAATGATGACAGAAGCTGCGCATTTCATTCGTCAAGCCCACGAAGAAGGTATGATTGCTGTCGTTTGGATGTATCCACGAGGCAAGGCTGTTGAAGATGAGAAAGATCCGCAATTGATTTCTGGTGCTGCAGGCGTTGCAGCGTGCATTGGTGCTGACTTTGCAAAGGTCAACTACCCTCGTGCATGGGACGGAATGACGCAACCAGAATCACTGAAGGTTGCAGTTGAGGCTGCTGGTCGATGTGGAATCATTTGCTCAGGAGGCGGTTCGCTCCCTGCCCGTGATTTCTTGCAACGTCTTTGGGATCAAATCAACGTCAGTGGTTGCAAAGGTGCAGCAACTGGACGTAACATTCACCAAAAGTCGACCGATGAAGCGGTTCGAATGACGGCGGCCTGCCACGCCATCATTTCAGAAGGTGCAAGTGTTGACGAAGCCATGGATATCTTCCAAGGCAACTGAAGTGAATCTGTTCCACGTAGGTTGAACAAGGTTTTATTTTCGAAGTCACGATTTTTCTACCATGAAAAACGTTGGTGGTGCTGAGCGATTAGCCCGTGCATTGTTTGGATCGAGTTTCGTTTTGTTGGATTTTTTTGCAACCATTCAACTCGAACTCATCTTCCTCATTATCGGATTGTGGGGGGTGCTGACATCTGCCTTCGGCTACTGTCCATTCAATGGCCTCATGGGGAGAAACACATGTGCCATCCAGTACAATGACGCATCATCTGAAGAAGTGGCTGTTGAAACAGCTTAGTTCTTCTTCATATCATCGCCCATGGTAATGTTACCTTCTTGGTCGATGATGATTGGCGTTCCTTCCTTCCATCCTGGGCAGTTGTCTTCAACCCAGATTCGAGTGGCCCACTCGCAGATATCGTATCCGCCAGAGAGAATGCCGGATCGCTTGATGTATCCGACCTTGACGATGTCCTTGTCTTTGGAGAGAACGTTGCCAAGTTGTTGGCTTGTCGTACCGTGACGCATGGTGCTGTTGATGTGTTCTAGGATTTCTGCAGTGTTGCGTGGTCGATCGCCTAGGAATTTCTTGATTTTTTCTCGTATGCGTACAGTTTTCATGTTCTTGTCCTCCTTTGAATTTCGCTTTTCGCTCTTAGGCGATGTCGCTGTACCAAAGGAGCGAGGCCACTCATATAACCGTTCCTCCAACAAACGACGAGTTTGTTACCGTTACTGACCATAATTGGTGTAATTTTTACACGATGTGCAATGATATGTAAGTGAAATCTCACAATTCCAGTAGAAACTAGTAACTAAATGTAAGTAAATAAATTCTTTAGAGGTAACAAATAAAAAGGAGCCCCTTTAGAGCGTAACAAAAGTGACTCATCATGCCAAAGAAGACCATTCGCAGCAGGTATCAACGCCGCATTCTCGATTGGTTGCTTGATGGCGGTGGAACGGTATCCCAAGCTTCCGACGTTCTTGGCATTGCTATGCCTCACGCTTCGCTTGCAATGCGCCAATTGCGGGAATTGGGGGAGGTCCAACGTGACGATGGTGCATCCATCCGTGGAGCAATCCATCGATTAACGCCAAAAGGAGCCGAGCATCTCCTGGTGGATTTGGTTGAACGTGTTCGTCAACAGGTAAGTACGATTCCGGATGGAATGAACGCTGTCGTTCTTTCCAACGATCGTTCGAGTATTGTTCTCGGCGTACTTTCAGAGCCCTCCTCGAGATTGATTTCACTCCCTCGTCGAGTTGAATTGCTGGAACAAGATCACGAATATTCCTCCAGTGGAAAAGGAGGGGGGCTTTGGGCTGTTCAACGCGGGTCTTCGATTCCTTGGTATTCACTTGGTACGATGGAACCTTCAACAGCACCAAGCGTACCGGTTGAGGGGACATTGACGGCATTTGCGACGCAATCGGACCGAATTGGGATTCTCCGTCTTCGTTTGCTTGAATCAACTGTGACTTGGGGCGTTGCAAACGGTACCTGGCTTCGATTGGAATCAAAAGAGATGGAAGGCCCATCCCAACTTCACATCGGAGAACATTCCATTGGTCAGGTTGTAGGAACGCCTTTTGCGGTTCGTCCGGATAATGGTTTGTATGCACATTTGCCCTCGTCCGTCGACCGAACCTTGCTTGTATCATCGCTCGGCAATCATGCACAATTGATGACAGAATCATTGTCGTTCTCCAATCATCGTTCACTTCCGATCGATATCTTGGGGCCATGGATGAGGAAGCGACACCCACGACTATCGACTGCGAAACGGAAAGCACGTCTCCGATCGTTGACTCGATGGCTCTTGACGGGACGTGGTAAACAACCACATCTGAACCTCCGGCGTGCATTACTGGCAGACTTTGGGGAACGAACGTGGGTGGAACATTCCAACGCCATTGATGTTGTTCTTCTCGAGGGAATATCACAACATGGGGCCATATGCATCGTCGAATGGATGTTGGAATCAACCTCGTTTGACGTGGTTATCGAGTGGCCGTGGGCTGAAGTTGATGATGTTCCGTTAATGGAACGGCTGCTCGCCTCAGGACGATGCAGATGTCTCATTACCTCTCGTGGTGAAGCGAAGGAATTTTCCGGTAAATCCGCTACATTGCTTCCAACTGATCAACTCGCAACCGTATCCTATCGCCCACAGGAATCCTACGAGTTTCGTGTTGAATTACAGCGCACTGCAACACGTTCCGAGCCGGAAGCGACGCGAGAAGGCATCCCTTCATCTGCAAAGGAACTCATGCTGTGGTTCCAGTCTGGAGGTCTGGACGAATCGGTCTTATCAGGTGATGCTGCATCATCGAAGGACGTTCAACAAGACATCCGCAAAGCAATGCGTTTGTTCCCGCAAGGAGATTCTGATTTTGCAAACAGTGTTGAACGACAATCGCCCCTGGCTGCATGGATTGCAAGTCCGGATGAAGAGCGGCCAACTCGATGGAAACGGATCGCTGACGTAGTTCCATTTGGCTGGATTGATCTTGTGAATGTTGGTCAGTTGGATGCCGTTGAACTTGTTCAAGCCATGCAACGAACCGATACGGTCTGGAAACAACAAGCTGTTCGACAAGTTGTCGATGATTGTCAGGCTGATTCATCTCTTCTTATCGATCTTGTACCCCTCTTGAACGTGGAAGCGACCAAAGCAATGGCTGCTCATGTCCTCCTTCTCCTGAGTCGGACGTATCGTTCGGAACTTGAATCCATTCTTCCAAAGGCAGCAACGATTTGGTTGGATGCACCATTCGAGGAGGAACAGATCTTGAATGTCCTCTTTGGAACCAACTCGGGAACAACCTTCGATGATGAATTGCTTCTGCGTTTCCTCAGAGGTGCTCTTGTGCATCCACGAGGTTCACTGTTGCGAGTCTGGGCGCAAATGATTGATCTTTTCGAACAACGTGCACCGATTTCACTGGATGTGATGCGCACATGCATGAATGTCCTGCCAGAACAGTGGTGGTCGACGTGGGCGTTGGACTGGCTCGATGCACAGTTGTCAACAGCGGGTGGTCGCGAATGGCTCGCTCATCATCCGAAGAATTGGCCAGCATTCATCTTTCGACCAAAAGGAGAGCAAATCGGTTTGCCAGGTTATCCACGGCAACACCAAGGTTATGTCGATCGTCCAGCATTGAAACTCAACATATTGATGCTTCCTGAAGGTGAGGGGACGGCTGCGCTCATGGATGTACATGATATGATTCAACGAATGGAAAACAATGGTTCAGTTCACGTTGGAAGAATTCACCCATTGGTCGGTTGGTTGGCATGTGATGTTGAGACATGGCCTGATTTTAGTATGGAAGAACTCCTTGATGGGAGCCAAGAAGTTGCGAAACTTCTGATTGGACGGGCGATGCTGCACCGAATGTCTTGATGGCCGATGTATTGAAATGCAACGTGTTTGAGCGCAAGTCGCCGTACGTGCAACATCAGCCTGAGCTACTGTGAAATTGCAATGACGTCTGATACCAACGATACGGTCCGCTATCGAAGACTGGGAGGACCCCTCGGGGAGTGAATTCCGGTGCAAAAGCGGAAACCCGGGCTGGACTATGGGTCCTCGATCGACTTCGGGATGAAATCGAGACAACCAACCGGCTCTACAGTACGCCCTGATACCGAGGGTCAGGCCTTCGAGGAAACAATGAACAAGGCCGTTAGGTATCAGGGCACAGCTTTTTGCTACATTCATTCGATTTGAAGCGATGTTCTCAAAGGCCGTATGCTTCAGCCAAGCCTCATGGAAGTGGACCGTTCCTTTCGTCGATGTCTCATCGGTGGAACGTTTGACAGATTCCATTCAGGTCATCAACTCCTCATCCAAACAGCATTGCGTCAAGCAGATTTCATTGAAGTTCATGTTGTCAACGATGAAATGGCTCAAGCAAAAGGTGATTGGATTCAATCCTTGGACGATCGAATGGAAACATTACTCAATTGGCTGAGCGATACAGCGCATTTGCGATACGAAGTACACGTCCTCAACGATCCGCATGGGCCTGCACCAACGCATCGAACGGCAGACTGTATTGTTGCTACGGTTGAGACCATTCCTCGATGTCATCAAATCAACGAGCGAAGATATGAGAACGGGCTTCCTCCACTCTCAATTCTTGAAGCTCCACACTTGAGCGACGAACTTGGGGGAATCTTGTCATCGAGTCGTATCCGTCTCGGTCTTATTGATCAAGAAGGGCATCCATGGATTCCACCTTCGTACGAAGGAAAGATTCTGCGTATGCCTGCAGTTCTCGATGATGAGTTCAAGACGCCAATGGGTGAATTGTTTGAAGGACCAGAAGATGCTCCTGAGGTGGCCTTATCCGCCATGCTGGAGGCTCTACCAGAAAATCACGGTACGCTCGTCGCAGTAGGTGATGTGACCGTGAAGGGTCTGATGGACATGGGTGTTCTGCCAGACATTGCGTTCATTGATGGCCAAACCAAGCGAGAAGCATTGGACGCTTCGTTGCTCGTTCGAGGAGATGCATACGCACTACAGAGAAGCGTTGTTAATCCACCTGGTCAATTAACGCCCGAACTGTTGGATGTTGTTCGTTGGGCTTTGGAACAGGACGATTCCGTTCTTGTCGAAGTTGATGGTGAGGAAGATCTAGCACCAATGTTTGTGCTTGCAACAGCTCCACTCGGTACGATTGTTGTCTATGGGCAACCTCGGCAAGGCGTTGTTATGCGTATTTTGGATATGGAAGCAAAACATCGTGCAAGGAACCTTCTTGTTCATTTTGAGGCAGAAGAATGAGCGACAAACCTCTCGTAACGGTAACGGTATGCGCTCGTAATGGAGCGCATTGGGTTGAAGATTGTCTTAACGCAATCCACGCTCAGACACATCGTCCATTGGAAATCATTGCTGTCAACGATGGTTCAACGGATTCGACTGGGCCGTTAATGGATGCTTGGATGGAATCGAACGGTGATTCCGATGTGTCCATTTCCGTCCTTCATCAGGATGCGATTGGTTTGTCGGCTGGTCGAATGGCTGCATTGAATCATGCTCAAGGTGAATGGGTCGCCATCACAGACATCGATGTCCGACCAGAACAAGATTGGATTGAACAATTGTTGCTGGCCAATGTTCCAGTTGGAGAAGAAACCATCGTTGCCGTCACAGGTCGAACCATCTTCCAAACACATACCGACTTAGTGAGCCGCTTTCGTGCTGTCGAAATCGCATCAAAGTATCGAAGTCGTCCACGAAGAACCTCGCTGGCCAACGGACCATGTTCGATGTTCAAGCGACAAGCTCTCCTCGATGTCGGAGGCTTCGATCCTGACTGGTATCATGCTGAAGATATGGAAGTCAGTCTTCGATTGTTGAATGCAGGGGGGAGCATCGTCTATGCTCCAGACGCTCTTGTTGCACACGTACCTGAAGTAGGTGTCCGACGGTTCCTGCACAAACGTCGTCGGGATGCTCGTGCTCACGTTCGTATTGTTCGACATTATCCTTCTCGTCAACGTTCTGGGCCAGGTTTTGATTTCATTGGGAGTGCGAGCATCGCCTTGTCCATTTTCCCGATCACCTTGTTGATGTTGCTGAGCATCGTACCTTTGCTGATGACCTATCCATTTGAGCAATCATGGACAGAGATGTGGCAAACCCAACTTGCCTTGGGTGGGTTCATGCTTGGCGCTCTTGTTGAATTGATGTTCTGGAGAGGTCCATTGGGCGTTATCACGAGAAGCATGAAGAGCGATGCAGGGAAAAGCAGTATCGTGCTTGCCATCTCAGTACGAATCCTGATTTTGCGTTGGTCAATAGCCCTTTGGCAAGGCTTGTTGCTCGGTTGCTTGGATGCAATGTTTGCTCGAAACGGTCACAAGCGATTGTTTCGCTGATCACATGACGGTTTCGTCACCTGGTGGTGCTCGGCTTACTGCGTTGAGAGCGAAACCAAAGGCGACCAAGGTGATGGATACGGAGTAGACACCAAGGTCAATCCAGGTCATGTACATGACACTGTATCCGATGTAGAATCCAAATCCGAGGAGGAGGCACCATGCTCCAACGGCTCGCATGAGGCCGCCTTCTGCACCAACAAGTGCAGGCCACGTATCGTTCATGACGAGCGATTGTGCAAAACCTGCGACGCCGCCTTCGACCTTTTCATTGATTGAATTGAGTCCGAGGCCGAGAAGAGCAAGACATGCTACAATGAACACGAGGTCGCCAATGACAAACATCGGAGCGCCGTCTTTGTGGCCGAATGCATCGGCGAATGCTTCGAAGGTGAGGAGTCCACCCCAAGAGACTCGATACGTTGGGTGAATGTAGCCCAGTGAGTTGAGAATGGCTAGGGTAAGGCCCCATACACCGATGGCAATGTACCACTTGGAGAGGGTGACTGAAGGCTTGATGAAGATGTCTGCCAATCCGCCAGACGCTGCTTTCTCTTCACTGCTCATGGACTTGCCGACCCCCATTTGCCATATAAGAACAACGAATCAGAGCGGGCGTTGTTGTCGATAGCGATTGTTGAACACAGTTCGCATGTTTTCATCCGCATTCATCAAGATCTCTTGCGTCTCAACGTTGCTTGGGATGCATGAATTGATTTCCTTGGAACGACCGTATCGTCCACGGCTTCGAGTTCGAGCAGTGATGAGGCCGAGCATGTCGAGGTTGGCAATGATTCCTGAAATGCGTCGTTGTGTTAACGAAGGGAGATTGAGGTAGGAGCATGCCTGATCGTAGACATCGTACAACTGACCAGTTTGGATGTTCTTCAATCCGTTGCGCTCGTTGATGAGAACAGCGGCAAGTACGAGTTTCTGTTGCGTTGGTAGACCTGCGATTACGGGTTCGATTTGATCAGCCTCAATTTGATGCTGAGCCATTCGGACGTGATGTTGCTCGACTTTTGCATCGCCAAGTTGTTCCGCTTTCTCGGTTGAAACACGAAGCAAGTCGAGAGCGCATCGAGCATCACCGTGCTCTTGAGCTGCAAAAGCAGAGCAAAGTGCGATAACACCTTCTGAGACAACATCAGGCGCAATCGATTCATCGGAGCGCTGGCGTAGAATGTCTTTGAGTTGCTCAGCATCGTACGGTGAGAACAGAATGTCTTGTTGTCCCAGACGTGAGCGAACACGTGGGTCGAGGAATTCCGTAAATTTGAGATCGTTCGAGATTCCGATGACACAAGCACGGGCATCGTCAAGGAACGAATTAAGGTTGGTCAGATTGTACAACAAGTCGTCACCGGCCTTCCGGACGAGATGGTCAATTTCGTCGAGAACAATAACGTACACGCCCTTCCTTGAATCCATGCGTCGAACGAGTTCTTTGAAGACTCGGTCGGTTGGCCAACCTGTGAATGGAATTTCATCGATTTCATGCTCCTCAAGAAGACTGTTCCCAATGTGAGAAAGGACTCGATACTGTGTGTCGATTTGACGACAGTTGACAATAACTGGCGTAATGTCACGACGCATTTGTTGGCCCTTTTCTTTGAGAAGATTTGTCACGTGAAGTGTCACTGCCGTCTTTCCTGCACCAGTCACTCCGTAGAGAATCATGTTGGATGGAATTTGACCGTTCAAAGCCTCGACAAGGTTGAACGCAATACGCTCAATTTCCTTCTCTCGGTGAGGCATGACTGCTGGTCGATGGCTGTGGTGAAGGATTTCTTTGTTTGTGAACAAACTCTGTCTGGAGAGCAATGTATCGAAGATGTTTTTCTTCAAAGTTTGACCTCCATTAAATACCCCAAGTTTGGGAGGCTCTCCTCCCGCATTGGGATAGTTTCCCTGAGTCCGAGTCCCCCTCATAAGGATGTCCGTTGAAATTTTTTGGAGGCCTTTATTATAGGACAAAAAAGGATTTTATTTCTGTGCAATGGTTTCAGGAAATTCGCTTATTATTGAACAAAAAATATCTCAGTTTTTGATGGGAACCCATTCCGAATTCTGGAAATTCCAGACATCTCCATCTTCCAAATGATGAACATTTTCTGGATGGTCCGGAGGTTTGTCCGTCAGGATTGGCTCAAACCCAGATTGAGGCGTATCAACGAAGGTGTGGGTGATGAGGAGTTTGACATGTGATTGTCGTTCAGCTAGAGATTGTATGTCGTCTGGTTTGTGGTGGTGATCGGATGGAACCCATTGTGGGAACCCCATTTCGACAACAGCAAGTTGGGACCGTTCGATCGCATGTTCAAGATTTTCACAAGGTCCGGAATCTCCTGAATGAACAAACGAGCATCCATCAGCATGCTCAAAGCGATAGCCGAATGGATCGACAGCATCATCGTGGTGGACTCGGAAGCGTTCCCAGTTCCATCCATCGATTGTTCCAGAGTCTGTTTCGATAAATGTGACATTGTCAAGAGCATCATCCAAACTTCCAGGAAAGGCGAGGCTGCACAGCGTCTTCAATCGCGCCTTGACTCCACTTGAACCAACAATGGTGAGATGGGCATTGCCTTCTCGGTCGGAGATGTATTTCTTCTCAAGGAGGAGGAAGGGCAAACCAAACACGTGGTCACCGTGAAGATGTGTGATGAAGATGGTTTCAATCTCAGCGGGTGAGATGCCAGCACGACGTAAGCTCAGCAGGGCAGTAGGTGGCGCATCGATGATGTGTTTTCCGTCAAAGATGAGAAAGGAATGATGACGCTGATGCGGTAAGAATGCGTTTCCAGTACCGAGCATTCGAATCGCGTGGGTCATGATTCGTGCTGACTTGTCGACTCTTTCAACCCTATGATGCAAGACTATGGACGTTAGAGAATGATGATAAGTAGCCCACAATTGGAAAAAATTGTCGCGACATATGAGGTGTAACCATGAGCAACTGGTCCGCAAAAAACCCATACAATTCGAAGATTACAGAAAACTACGTTCTCAATGGAGAAGGTTCTCGAAAGGAAACGCGCCACATCGTCTTTGACTTGGGCGATTCAGGCCTTGATTACAAAGTTGGAGACGCTCTCGGCGTCCTCCCTGAAAACCCTCCACACATCGTTGAGGAACTGATTGAAGTCCAAGGATGGGACCGTGATCAAACCGTTGCTTCCCACAAAGGTGAGAAAGACCTCTACACGGCGCTCAAGAAAGACTACGAAGTCCACATGGCCAACAAGAAATTCGTTCAATCACTCACGGATAAAATCGTATCCTCAGGTATGTCCATTTCCATGAACATCGTCAAGCGAAGCCGTGACAACATGGACTGGTCAAGTACCTCTGAAGGCGATTTGCCACCCGGCTTGAACTCCAGTCTTCCATCCGATGACCCTGCCTCAAAGGTCAAGGCCATCGTCGCTGATGCAAAGGCCATTGAAGATTACCTTTGGACACGTGACTATGTTGACATCATGCGTGAATTCAATGTCAAGTACTCGCCAGAAGAATTCCTTGAACTTGCAGATCGACTCAAGCCACGTCTCTACTCCATCGCTTCATCGCACGATGCGCATCCAGGATTTGTCGAATTGACCGTCGGTATTGTTCGCTTCAATTACCATGACCGCCAGCGTGGTGGATTGTGCACGCAATACATGGCTGACGAGGTCGTCATGAACAAGACCGATGTTGGCGTCTTCATGTCTCCAACCAAGTCGTTCATTCTCCCAGAAGACCCGAACACGGACATCATCATGGTTGGTCCTGGAACGGGTATCGCACCATTCCGTGCTTTCATGGAACAGCGTGTCCATGACAAAGCACCAGGTCGAAACTGGTTGTTCTTTGGCGACCAATCGGAAAAGACAGAGTACTACTACAAGGATGAAATCGAAGGGTGGCTTGATGGTGGCCACATGTACAAGTTTACCACAGCATGGTCTCGTGACCAAGAGGAGAAAATCTACGTTCAACATCGTCTGAAAGAACACGGTGCTGAAGTATGGGAGTGGTTTGAAAATGGAGCCTACTTCTACATCTGTGGTGACAAGCAATACATGGCAAAGGACGTTCATCGAGCCCTCATCGAAATCGCTATTGAGCACGGTGGAATGTCTGAGGCAGATGCTACACACTTCATCGAGAAGACCATGATGAAGGAACAGAAGCGATATTTGCGTGACGTCTACTGATTATTCTTCATCAATTTGGAACGCCCAAATCGACTGTTGTTGGCCATCGACAACGATTTTGTCAATGCAGGTTACAAACGGTGACTTTCGCAAGGCTCGAGATAGAATATGGGCTTGAACTGGTCTTCCTTCTGCAGACAAGGCTGCGATGATTTCACGTGTTGTCATGGGCCCATGCACTCTCAAATGCCCAACGATCCAATCAGCGTGTTCTCGCTGCATGCGACGCTCCTCAGTCCATCGCTTGCGCATACCACTTGAAACGCAAACATCTGTTTAAACACATGTGATTGAACTTTGAATCATGCCCGAAGGTCCAGAGATTCATCGGGCTGCGAGCACAATCCGCAGGGCGCTTGAAGGACAAATCATCACGCATGTTGAATGCCCATACACAACCATTCGGGGACAAGAACACCGATTCCTCGGAAAAGAAGTTCTTCGAGTCAAAGCTCGATCGAAAGCCATGCTCATACATGTTGGAGATGATGTTCTGTACAGTCATAATCAACTCTATGGACGATGGACCGTTCAGAAAAAGTCCAGTAAAGAGCGTAAAACGAATCGATCCTTGCGAATAAAGCTCGAAACTGAAACACACGTTGCATGTCTTTGGTCTGCGACGGACATCGAACTTCTCGAACCATGGGAGGTTGAACAACATCCCTACATCGCAAGGCTTGGACCTGATGTAGCAGATGAAGAGATTGAATACAAACCCGTGCTTGAACAGATTCAGAACAAGAAATTTGGGGGCCGACAATTGTGCCACCTTCTCCTCGATCAATCCTTTCTTGCCGGCGTAGGGAATTATCTGCGAAGTGAAATCCTGTTCAATGCTGGCCTCCAACCTTCTCGTAAACTCAACTCCCTGACGGCAGAGGAACAAGAGCATCTTGCGGAATCTGCGATTTCAACCACACAATTGGCTTACAAACAAAAGGGCGTAACCGTCGATAAAGACCTCTACGATCTTCTTCGACAACAAGGTATGTCCCGACGGCAAGCACGGCATTACGTCTTCACGCGAGACGGACTGAATTGTCATACATGTCAAGGAATCATCACGCACACTCGTCTAAGTGGACGTCGGTTGGATTACTGCAGTTCTTGCCAAGTCTAATCCTCATCAACAAATATTTCGATTGTGAAGGATTCATTGTTGTGGCCCCAATGGCACACACCGGGTTCTTCATCTCGGATCAGGAAATATTTCGTTTGAAATCCTGGTCCTAATGCATCATGGGGGCTTTCGAAATCTATTCGAATTCGCTCACTGTAACCTCCAAACGCATCGATTCCTGCCATGGCAGGGATACCGTCAACAAGGACAGGATGCAGTTCGTATGGAGTCCCATCACCAGGGTTCATGGCGTGGTTTCCGTTTCGTACAATCAAATCTTTTTCTTTTGCTGGGCGTGTTTTTCTTTGTGACATGTTCTCACCAGATTGGAATAGAGGGTGGACTACCTTAAAGTTTACTACTTATTAAAAAAAGAACAATAAACCACACAATACAACCGCTTTCCTCATAGGATGCCTTGAGTTACCAATCATCATGGGTTTCAAGAAAGTGCTGATTGCTAATCGCGGCGAAATTGCTCTCCGAATCATGCGAACCTTGCGTGATATGGGCATTGAAGCAGCCATCATCTATGGAAAAGAGGACCGATTATCGCTTCCAGTTCAACTCGCTGATGATGCAACCTTCCGGGATGTAATCAATCCATTGGATGCTTATCTCGATATCGAAGCAGTGGTTCAAGCCGCCAAAGACATGGGCTGTGATGCGGTCCACCCGGGCTATGGTTTCCTTGCAGAAAATGCGGGTTTTGTGAAAAGGCTTGAGGAAGAAGGTATCACGTTCATCGGTCCAAGTGCGGATGTTATCACGCTCCTTGGCGATAAAATCGAGGCGAGAGCTGCCATGGAAGCTGCAGGCTTGCCAACAGCGAAAGGATCCTCTGAACCTATTTCCGAGGCATCCGTTGCGTCTGCACTTGCCGATGATATTGGTTATCCTGTCATCATCAAAGCCGCTGCCGGCGGTGGCGGAATCGGGATGCAAATCGTCGAAAAGGAAAGCGAGTTTGAGAGTGCATTGAAACTCTGTCAATCTCGTGCAAAATCTGCCTTTGGTGACGATCGTGTGTTCGTTGAGAAATACATCCAAGGAGCACAACACGTTGAATTCCAAGTTCTCGCTGATGGAACAAATGCCATTCACTTTGGTGAGCGATTCTGCTCCATTCAACGTCGTCACCAGAAACTCGTTGAAGAAGGGCCATGGCTTACGCCTGAAAAACGTCATGAAATTGGTTCACTGGTTTGCAAAGGCGCAGAATCGGTTGGGTACAAGGGTCTTGCAACGTTTGAATTCCTCCGAGATGCCAATGGTGATTTCTACTTCCTTGAAGTCAACCCACGTGTGCAAGTTGAACACACCGTTACCGAGTTGATTACGGGTCACAACCTCGTCGAACTCGGCGTTCGCGTCGCTCAAGGAGAAGCACTTCCACTCAAACAAGAAGACATTACTTGGCGAGGTCACAGCATTCAATGTCGGCTCAATGCAGAAGATCCTGCCGAGTTTATCCCAAGTCCTGGTCGCCTGTGGGAGTGTCATTTCCCGTCAGGATTCGGTGTTCGTGTCGATACGCATGCACACCCCGGATACGAAATGCCAGGGTGTTTCGACTCCTTACTTGCGAAACTCCTCGTTTGGGGACGTGATCGAGAGGATGCTATCCGACGTATGCGTACCGCATTGGATGAAACGGTGATCACCGGCGTTGAGCACCTGATTCCGTTGCATCGCAGAATTATGGACGAAGAAGATTTCATGAACGGAGATATCACGATTCAGTACATCGATATGCATCAAGAGCTTCTCGGATAAGTGATGGCCATGGATGTCCTCATCGTCGGAAGCATAGCCTACGATAGCATCACTTCACCAAAAGGCTCTGCACCACATACACTCGGTGGGTCCGCAACCTACGCAGGGTTGGCCGCAGCATTCCATCAGAAACGTATGAATCTGCAATCTGTTGGCCTTGTTGGTGTTGTAGGAACCGATTTCAAAGAGGATGATTTTGCTACACTAACCAATGCAGGTTTGGACACAACTGGTATTGAAGTGTTGGAAGGTTCGACCTTCCATTGGGTCGGTTCGTACCATGGCAACATGGCGCAAGCTGAAACACATGAAACCCACTTGAACGTCTTCGAAACGTTCGAGCCAAAAGTACCTGAACACGGGACTTCGTCCACGATCACGTTCTGTGCGAACCTTCATCCGTCGATTCAGTTGTCTGTCCTCGACCAATCCAGCCCGACCCGCGCATCGATTCTTGACTCGATGAATCTCTGGATCACCATTGCTAAGGAAGAATTGATTCAGGCTATGCAGCGTGTTGACATTGTCGTCATCAACGATGGGGAAGCGACCATGCTATCGGGCAGCGACAATCTCATTCAGGCTGCGAAGGATGTCCAAGCCATGGCTTCCATTCCAATTCTCATCATCAAGAAAGGTGAACATGGTGTCCTCGCCTTGCATGGTGACCAGATTGTTGCCCTGCCTGCTTTTCCGACCGATTTCGTGGTCGATCCAACAGGCTGTGGCGATACGTTTGCAGGAACATTAGCAACCTACCTCGCTGCTGGAAGGGGTCCAATAGAAATCGCTGAATTACGAAATGCGTTGATTCATGCAACCGTATCTGCAAGTTTCACCTTGCAAGGATTTGGTATCAAAGGGTTGCAATCCATGACGCCCGAATCGTATGAACAACGTTTGATCGAGTACACATCAATCTCAGGAACCTCAGTCGATACGACGTAGACCCAACTGATTGTTTTGCGCTTGAGTAACCTCTTGAGATTCTGTGAGTGAACTGAAGGAAACGGGGACCTGCTCCTCTTCTTCCTCCTCAGAGATGTGTCCTGACATGTGTTCGATGATTTCCTCGGGTATTCCTTCTTCGTGGAGATTGGAAATCGTTTCTCGTACTCTCGTCATCATTGAGGAGAAGATACGACCGGTTTCTTGTCCTACTTTCTTTCGTGATGAAACAATTCGTCGCTTTGGCTCGCTTCGAACTTGAAACCGCTTGCGTTGCCCTTTCGAATCCCGGCGAACAGTGGAAGCATTGTTCGTTGTTGCATTGGTGCTGGTTGAATGGCGAATGAGACCTTGCTCCACAAGTGAAAGAGCAGGTTCCTCTTCAATTAATTCAGCATCCAACAATGGGATGTCAGGTGAATTGAATTCGTCTGCAGCGGATGGAATATGAGCGCCATCAGGTCCAACATAACTCGGAAGGAAATCGTTCGGTAATGGCGTGAAGGTCAGTTCGTTTGCTTGCAATCTTTCGCCCGTCGCCTCTCGAATCATTCTCGATGAGCTCATCGGTTGTTGGTGCATCGGGATTCCAAGCGGAGCATCGCCTTGGAACTGCGTCGTCATGTTGTGAGATGGACTCGTGCCTGAGTGAATGTCAAGCGGACTGTTGATTCCACGTCGTGTACCGATGTTGGCCCGCCCACGTTCAATGATCCCATGTTGTCTCGGTTCTAGTTCATCCATCGTCCGTGGGAGTTGGTTCATGTTGTCCTTTGCCCAACGGGGTAAATCCTCATCGATTTCGAATTCCCCGTCATCGGCACTGACCTCGCCAAGGAAATTCGACAGACTACGTGAGGGTTCCAAATCCCGAACTGGAATGGGGAGAGCCTGTGCCGCATCGTTTGCAGCTTGCCTTGGAAATTCAGTGTCCTCGTTGAGAAGATCAACGCCGATTCGAGCCTCTTCAAGGGTCAGGCCATCGTTCATCCGCTGAATCATTGTTGAGAACTTGAGCAATCGTGAATCAATGGCATGAAGCACATGGCAATCACCAAGTTTGGTATCAAGCGTTAATGTTGGACGCTTTGTGAGAACCCACCCGGAAATCATGGCAAGACCGAGGACAAAAACGCCGAATCGAATGTTTGGAGGTGTGATGACCCGCCAAGAGGCATAGAACAAACAGAGTCCAACAAACCCGACCCATCCAGGCACAAGCGTTGTGTTGTGATGTTGCATTCGAACAATTTGGTCGTAACGAATGTCAATGCAGTTCCCATTCTTGAATTCAATCGAAACTCTCGATTCTCCAAGGCTGGCTCTCGCTCGACCGCTTTCGCCAGCCACGCGCAGGCCGTGGAGAACCATTTTCTCCCCAGACTCCGCAAGGCGTTCGTTGCGCCCTCTCGTCTGCATCCCATTGTGCAGTTTGAGCCACCTATTATCAATGCATCCCTCAGAATGCCCATGAAGACAATTGTTCGAGGTTGCACAAAACGACGCCGATTTACTCGATTTTGCTGAGTTTGGCGCTTCCCATAATCCGTGGCTTGGAATCAAGTTGAGCGATGAGGACGTCTGGAGCATCATCAATTCGTTGCAGGAGTGGTGTCTCCCATCGAACGACGCACGTTTCACCATCAACCGATTCGACTCGGCCTACGTTGAATTGCAAATCAATGGATGCATGGACGACATCGCCCACAGCAAGTTGTTTCCTTTGAAACGGTGAGACCTTGAGTTGCATCGAAGAGACGGAATGATTCTCCAAAGCAAGTGGACGGAACGTGTTTGTTTTCTTATCGTCAATTTCTGGATGGACGATGAGACATGTTCCAGAGAGACTCTCCTCCTTGGCATTTCGAAGAGCGATACCGACCCGATCGCCTGCACCCGCTCGATCCACATCATCGTCCATGACCTGAAGTGACTTCACAGAACCTGTGCCGCCGTGGGGCAACATAGTCACTTCATCATGGACATTGACGACTCCAGATTGGACGTATCCAATGGCGACCAAACCAATGCCTTTGACGTTGAAATGTTGATCGATTGGAACGACGAGAGGTTGCTCTTCGATGGATGACAAGAGGTCTGAAACTGCATCCATAATCCCAAAGAAAGCATTGCGCAACTCGATTCCATCGGCTTTCTCGAACGTCCAACCGGACAAACCAGCTTGCTTGAACAAGGCTTTGACCATGTCCTCATCGATCCATTCTCCTTGAGGTGGAGCCAACACAGCAACACCGTGTTCGATACCAGCGCTCGCAAAAGCAACCAAGGCTTCTCCGAGTGTTGCATCAACTGCGGTGACTTCGATAAGTCCCGCTCGTGCTGCAGACAATGCATTGAGCAAGGGGCGTAGGCGTTCTGGATACTTTGCAGGGCGAATCAAAGAAAGGATACGTGCTTGGCCATCGACCGTTTCTTTGTGGACGTAGGTATGGACGTCTCGCTGGTCGGTCGGTTTTGCAAGTTCTCTAGCAAGGTCATCGCTACCGACCATTGCAATGTTCAGAACGGGCATGTTCGTGCCCACCAAGCATTCTTTCATCAATGCTCTTATGCGGATTTCCGTTTGGAAAGCATATTGTTGCGAATCTCCTCAGCGATGGTCCATTCCTTCTTTTCCTCATCGCTCGCTGGCTCCAGTTGTGGAATCGGGATTGGGCGCATCATGGAATCGATGGCGACCATGAAGAAATAGCCCTCGCATATGACACGCGTTTCCCAATCGGATTTTGTCATGGCACAAGCGGTAACCTTGACACCTGCAGTGTGCGTACTCGTGAACACAACACGCCCAGTGACTTCGATCAAATCGCCTTGCCGAGCCGGGGCCTTGAACGTCAGTGTGTCGATGGAAATGGTGACGAACTCACGATGTGCAAATTTGGAGCAAGCAATACCTGCTGCTTTGTCCATGACCGAGAGTAGACGTCCTCCAAACAGCGTATCGTAGGAATTTGTGTCTTGCGGAAACACTTCTTCAATCAGCGTAACGGGTTCGGTTGAGAATGGTTTCATGGTCGTCGCACGTCTCCATATGATATGAACCCTTAGCGTCAAAAGGGGCAAGGTCGCTTATTTTTTGGCATTTGAACCTTGGAGAAGAAGGACGACAGAGCGACGAAGTTTTAGTCCAGTGTTGATACGCAAGGTCTAGGTGACACCATGGCCAACGATAACCGACGAACAAAAATTGCGCTCTTCCTCGTATTGTTGATGGTTTTGACCCCTCTTGCAAGCGGGGCGAACATCTCCAATTTCAGCTCAGGTTCGAGTGAAGTGGATATTCTGCTCAACGATGCAACAACGTATTCTGACAACGTCGATGGATCCGTTGATTTGCCGCTTGGTGAATCGATTACGTCTGCAAGCATGGCGGTCAGATCAAATCCCGCTGTTCATGGTGCTCATACCCGAATTGATGTTGATACGATGCCGCGTGTGTGGAATCCCGCATACAACGGCCAAATAACATCCTTCTCAAAGATTGACGAATTTTCGTTCGAAGACGGTTCTGTTTCGACTCCGGTATCGCTCAAGGCCGAAGGGATTCTAACAGATTTTGAAAACGATATGGCTGGCTTTATTGATGACACCAATCCCCCGCTATCATCAGGTTCACCATGGTCCCATGGTACCCTCGACGGAGGAAACGTTCTACCAGCAAACTGTGCCTCTGGCAGCGATTGTTGGGGGACCGGTCTTTACGACAACGATTACACGGATGACAATGGGTACGCCTCATTCAAAGAAGTACTCCTTTCACCAACACTCGATGTGACCAGCGGTAACATCCGAGACCCATCGGTATACTTTGACTCATTTCACCAGTTGATGACGTACCAATCGTCGTCCACTACGAACCCAATCTATCGTTATGCTGATTGCGCCTACATCGAGGTCCGTTCATCCCAGACAACCTTCTTTGACCCAGCGCTTTCACCATGGGAGCACATTGACATCGACATTCAGAATTCGACAGGACTTTCCTTCGGCTCTGGCTATCACCAAGTCGGCTACCAGAATTCAAACAACAAAATCGACGGACGATGCAATGGGGTATCATACGACGATTACGCACTCGGTGGCACCTCCATTTCCAACTTCAATCCATCAGGATGGGCTAGCATCAAACTCGACCTTTCGAGCTACGGTGGCAGTTATGTCGAACTTCGCTTCGTCTTGGAATACAACGATGTCAGTCCAAGCGGAAGCTACACGATTTACAATGCAACCTCGATGCCTGGATGGTACATTGATAACTTCCGATATGGAAACACTCTACCTCCGTCAGGTTGGATGAGCGTCCGAGGGATTCTACCAAACGTTCAGGGTGGAGAAAACCATCCAAACGGCTACGGGCTTCTGACAATTGAAGCAGAGACAACCGCCACTGCCGTTCTGACCGTCGATGTGCTGGATTCTTTGACTGGACAGGTGGTCATGGACGACAATGGCAACAGTATGTCGGGTATGGATGGACTCATTCATGAACTATGGGGAATCAACTCCTCAACTTATCCCACAATTGATCTGCGGTTTAACTTCGACTCCGGCCCCGATAAACTCTCCACGCCGACTCTGCACGGATTTTCTATCGGAACCAGAGTGGGTACTGGCTTCAATCAGACCACCTTCTCTCCGAATCCACCAGTGAATGGAGTATGGTATTCACAAGGCCTTGGTGATTTGATGATGTACGATCCGCTAGTTTCAGACAATTCCTACTCTCCTGCTTTCGAACGATCTCACTTTAGTTACCCAATCGCGTCAATAACACCGTACATTCAGGATGCTTGTTTGGAATCTCCAGAGATTTTCGTCGTTATGAACGGCTACAATGTCCTGATGGAAAACGGTGTCAAATACACGTTGGGCGAATCGGCTGGTTTGCCTGACTCAGCATTCGGATTTTCGTCGGTTCTCTCGTATCAAAATTCATGCGATGTTGGAGGCATGTGGTTCGACCTTGAATTCGCACACCACGCAGAGCAAATTGAAATTGACGTAGCCAATGATGGAGATATTGAATACGGGTTTACAGAGCCAGCCTTTGACATGTTTGGACGCCAAACCATGTTCATCGGCTCAAAGGATGCAAACAACGTACACTATGGAGCAAAAACTCGCACCTTGACACTCGGCCTATCTGGGTCTGTCGACGGTGGAGAATTCATGCTTCCTGCAGGCTCAACCATCCTCGCTGCTGAAGTCGGATTCGACAACAACCAAATCATCTCAACAACCAACTCCAACGAAGGTTTCACTTGGAAACTTATGTCTGGTCTGGAAGAAGTTGACTTGGGAGAGGTAGGCAACGTAACTCGTGGTGCTCAGGAAATGTATCCTGAAGAGATGAATCTCACAGCTGCTCTCAACACGCTGATGCAGAGCACTCTTACGCCAACGGCGCACATTGACGCAAATGGAAATGGATGGAAGAAATTCCGCTTCAGTATTGAAAGTCTGAATGCAAGCAGTGGCGCAACCATCGATTTGGTTGGACTTGACGTTGTCTACGATGTCACACATTACCTTTCAACAGGGAACGGCTTTGCTGAAGAACTGGCACAAGGCGTAGCCCTCTCAACATCAACAGTCGGATATGCAACGGTTCCAATTGCTCTTCGAGCAGCAAGTGGAGGTGGCGTGACGTTCTCGAGCCTCTCAGTGTCAACATCGCCTGGTTACACCACGACGGCATCTTTGGTTGGTAACCCAACCGGATTGTATCCGAACGGAGAAATCTATGAGATTGTTTCGTCACATACAGTTTCTTCACTCACTGGTTCGAGTTTCCAAGAAGCATCGCTTGTGTTTGAATCGGGGACTGGGACAATCGAACTCTCTTACTCGGACTTGAACGGATTTACTGAAGTTGAGAATTCGAACGGCTACATCACTCTACAAGCCTCATCGGCTGCAGACATTACTGAAGGAAAGGAAATTACATGGAGGTTTACGGTGAACAACAATTGGGAGGATACACAAGTTGTTCGAATCTACGCTGGTCAGATAGCGGCCAATGGCATAAATGGTTTGCCAGATGCTATCGTCCTCGCTCCAGTAGGCGGGAACGCTGTTGAGAACGATGCTGGTGTTACAGCATTCAATGTCATCAACGAAGAGGGTGTCTCTCAAGATCTTGATGCAGGAAACACAAACCGCTACGTTCGAATGACTGGAAGCGTACGACTCGAAGCACTCGATGTTGCTCCGGATCCATTGAGTTACTTCACTGTGGTCGAGGAGCGAAGCATCAACAGTTCTGGAGCGGAGCCTGTGTTCGAGTGGACTGAAATCGACAACCAAACCGGTACAATCGGTGGCGATTTCGACTACACAATGGACTTGGGCCCAACCACTGCGGGTGAGCATTTCTATCGATTCCGAATGACAGGATACGAGGGCGGCGACACCGTCTGTCCAACCAGCGTCTATCGCCCAGACAGCGATTGCGCTATCCCATTCAATCTCACCATCGATCAGTTCGCACCAGAGCTTGTCTCAGTGAAGGTTCTGAACGGCGAAGTTGATCCAAATTACGAATCCAATTGGCGCAGTCTTGTCGACGATACGTGGGTCATTCCATCCAACAATCAGTACGTCAAGGTTGGAGTGACGGATTTCCAAGACTTGCCAGCAACGATCAATCTCTACTACTGGGTCGAGTACCAACACGATGCAAACAGTGACGGTGTTGCGGATGAAAGCGAATACGCCATGGTTGCTTTGACCGGTGACGGTGAATACCCAACTGCAAACTACACGGGCAATTACAACGACTTGGCCAACCAAGAGAAAGACCCCGTAGGCCGTGTAAGCATGTATTTGGAAGGCTATGACCTTGCTGGAAACGCCATCGATGGAGGTTCATTCGGA
The DNA here is from genome assembly GCA_049598575.1 of Candidatus Poseidoniaceae archaeon. GTDB lineage: Archaea > Thermoplasmatota > Poseidoniia > Poseidoniales > Poseidoniaceae > MGIIa-L2. The sequence continues at coordinate 27,881 of JBMYNT010000005.1, forward strand.
ATCTTCAACGATGAGGTCACCTATGCATCCATGCCTTCCCGATCTCCAGAAATTCTCAAGTTCAACATCGAGAATTCTGCTGGACGACCATTGCTCAATTCAAACCACCCCTCCTACGAAGGTGACTGGAACCAAACCATGTATGCCGGAAACGAGTACCACCTCATCGTCGAGGCGGAGGACCGCAACGGTTGGAGAGACATCGACTACATTCAGGTCGACTTGACCAACGACCGAGACGATCTCACACTCTATTACTTCCCACGAAATGAAACTGCATGGACGGACAGCCCGCACATCACCATCGTTCCTGAAGGAGAAGATTCGGATGGCCCTCAACTGTTGCGAATGGACGGCGACTATCTCGTCAATCCGTTCACGGATGAGTTCTATCTCGATCTCCCTATCCGCATTAATTGGGGAATTGTCGGATTGCAAAGCCTTGCATCCCCAGTCATTTCGATCGCTGATTTGGATGGAAACGACAAGCGCAAGATTGTCGGTTCAACCACTGAAATCACACAATGGTACTATTCGGACGGTATTCGACTCGATGTCCGCACCGATGCCGTGAACGATTTGATGATCACGCCGTTCTTCAGTGACGTAAGCGAACCGTTCACATCCGATGTTCGTGAAGGATACGTCTACCCTGGCGACACAGTCGCATTCGAAGGACAATTTGCGTACATCGACGGGCTTCTCGACAGTGTCTACATCCTGCCTGAGATGGAACTCACATTGGAAGTCACCCGTCTTGAGGCTCAGTCAAGCAGTGCTGGCGGCGTTCAATACTTCGCTTACGGAGCAGGTGGTGCAGATGGTACCAAGCAAGACGGTCAACCGACCTATCACACGTTCAAGGGTGGTGCGTTCAACATCAACATCACAGCACCAACATCGACGAACGAATACACGTATCAATTCAAACTGGTCAATCTTCCTGATGGAGCCGTTGATACAACCGAAGCATTCTGTGCAACATCGACCTCGTTCGGTTGTGGTGAATTCGTTGTCAGGGTTGACGCCAACGCCCCGTCGGTCAAATCCAATACTTGGACTGCACGAGATGAGGCAGGCACGGTTCTCGAAGAATCCGTTTCCACCTCGAACTTCCGTTGCATCGACATCTCGCTGCAAATTGACGAAAAGGAAGCGTTGTTCCAAGGCGATGTATCCGTTGCATGGAAGTTCTACGTCGATCCGACCAACGATGTAACGTGGCCATTCTACGGACAAATCCACGGAATCGATCCACTTACTGCACCACTTTCGTTGACGCCTGTTGCAGGTGGATACGCTGCGAGTGCAGAATGTGTTGACCTGTGGCCATCCATTGACCAAGAATTGCCAACACAAGAGCAAATCAACAACATCGAAGTTGTCTTCTGGGTTGTTGGCGCTGATTCAGCCGGTTCACCAGTCCTCGGTGGCGGCCCAACCGGCGATGGGTCCGTTGCTCCAATCTATTCTGGTGAAGCTCGATACAATTCCCTCTACAACTTCATCTACGAAGAGGCGAGTTACTCAGTCAAGGAAATCGACCTCTTGCCACGTTCACCAGAAGTTGGTGATTCGATGACGTTGACCATCGAAGTGGTCAACACTGGTTCAAAGGCAGGCGAAGTGACCTTGCGAATTCAATCGGTCGTTGATGGTGGAATCCCTGTAACAGAAACAACGGTGACATCAACCCTCATTGAAATCGATGGTGAAGTCGATGTCGAAGTGACGCTGGAGTCGTTCGTCAATCCAACCACTGGAATGTACTATCTCGTCTTTGATGATGTCACTGGAGAATTGTTGTACAACGGTTCGAGCAGTGGTGACAGCTTCAACGTTAAGATTGCCAGCGAAAGCGATGACTCGGGAATGTTGATGTTGATCATCGTCATTCTCATCGGCCTGATTCTTGTCATGGGTATCGTTGGATTGGTTGTCATGCGACGTGGCAACAACAACACGGACGACTACCTCTACGAGGATGAAGAGGATACGAAAGCATACGCTTCACTTCCTGGTCAATACGAACAACCTGCAGCACCACCAGCAGACGTCAGTCCTGAAATGGCAGAAGCCATGCAGAAGTTCCCGCAGTGGTCGCAAGAAGAGATTCAAGGCTACTTTGACCAAGGTTGGGACATCAACTCCTTGCAAGACTGGTTGAACAACCAGTGAAGGGCGTGACCACTTGAGTGTGGATTTGTCCTGGGAAGACATCGTCTGGGATGACCCAGATGGAGGCCGTATCGTTCTCCACGGAGTCCTTCCTACAACGGTTCATCCACAATCCCTCAGGCCCCGAATCGAATGGCATGCTCTGGCACTGCTCGAAGGTCCTGAAATTGAGGATGTTTGGCAGCTTGAAGAAGCATCAGAAAAGGAGTCGCCGGGTATCAATCTCGCTTCCGCACTCTTAGGTGGGGGCCTTGATTCGTGTCTGATTGAAGATTTGACGCAATTGGAAGAAATTCAAACTGGACGTTTCCCCGATCCTGAACCTCGACGATTGCATCGACTCGCCTTGCGCCATGAACGTCCAGTGTATTGCATCGAACCTACGCTTGACGATGAAGCGTGGGAAGAGCAGCGGACACAGGAAGCGAAGGTTTCGACACATTGGAGAAAACTGCTTTCGATGGTCCGTATTGGAAAGAAATGGAGAAAAGCAGTCAAGCTACGCATTTTTGATGCGGTTCCACCTCCAAAGAATGTTCCAAAAGATATGGCAACCGCATCTGTTCTCTCGGCAGCATGGTGGGATCTGACTGAATCGCGAATCAATACCTCTCTCTCGAATGCAAGAGATGAGCGATTTGCGCAGCGACTACGGGGGGCTCTCGCTGCAGAGAGGGCAAAGCATGGCGATCAGGCAACCATTCTTCTACCAATGCACCAGACGTGGCGACCTTCCATCCTCGCAATGCTCAATTCAAATCCTCAACCAGAGGAGATTATTTCATCAACAGGCCCATCGGAACAACTGGAGGAGGAAGAATGAGCGGCAACATCGACGTAACGGTTGAGAACCAACTCGTTCGTTTTGTCGCCCCTGAACCCATTGATGGCGATGCTGTCGTTGAGCATCTCGATGGTCAGCGGGTCGGAAAGATGGTCATCAAAGCGCTTCGAAGACCTCGGGCCACACTCGTCATCGATCCTGAGGGCCGCATCACCGTCCACGGAACGCACCGTATCGAAGCAGCGAGAGATGCGGCAAAGGAACTCTTGCTCCGACTTGGTAAGGACGATACTGGGCTCAAGACAGAGTACGGGCCGATCATTGCCTCCTTCTACTTCAACACACCAATCAAGGTTCAATCCATAACCGGAGCACTCGGAGCAGGAGAAGGTCGTTACGATGGCCGACTTGATTGTGGAATCATTCAAGACGAACGCCATGACCTTGTTCTCCACGTTTGGGAGAACGGCCGATGTGTCGTTACCGATGGACGCCATCCAAAGATGGTGGCCATGGCTGCCGTGTATTGGCAATCCAAATTCAAGGAATTAGGTATCTCCAGTTTCTGAGGAATTGGCATGGTTGATGCTCAGCGGCTGTGGAAAGGACCAATTCTTGACAATCATTTCCACCTCAACCGTAACGGACGCTTCCTCGATGCTGCTAAGGATTTCAAGAACGTTGGTGGCACGCATCTCGTTCTCGTTCATTGTCCCGATTTTGCTTCACCTCCGACCTCGTTGAGCGAGCACAGAGAAACGTATGCTGACACCATTGCTATGGCGAATGAGGTTCGAAAAGAACATGATCTTCACGTTCGTGTTGTTCTCGGACCACACCCAGCAGCCTTTGCTCATCAATTCATCAAATGGATGGAAGAAGATGGAGACAAAGGAATCGAGCGTGCATGTGAAAACTATCGCGATAGCATTGATGCGGCGCTCGAATTCGTCCAGGAAGGTCAAGCCCATGCTATCGGTGAAGTCGGCCGACCTCACTGGGATGTATCGGATGAGGTTTGGGATCTTTCCAATCTGTTGCTTGAAGAAACGATGACCTTAGCGGCACGTGAAGGAATCCCTTTGCAACTCCATGTTGAGGGCGAATTGGAGTCGACCTATCGAGACCTGTCTGAAATGGCATCAAGAGCCAACCTGCCGACCCATCGTCTGATTCGACATTATTCACCACCTCAAATCGATGAATCCATTACGCGTGGGTTAACATCAAGCGTACTTGTCGGAAAAGGTGCTCTCGATCCGTTGCTTGCAAGTTACGTGAACAACAGAACGGGCTTCATGCTTGAGACCGATTACATGGACGACCCTCGTCGTCCAGGAGCTGTTCTTGGGCCCAAGACTGTCCCAAAGAGAACACAACAATTGATCGAAGCGGGCATGGATGAAGAGGTGCTTTGGAAATGTCATGTCGATGTGCCAAATGCGCTCTATGGTGACGCTGAAGATTGACTTTACTTGTTGAAGATTCATCCATCACATTCATGAAACTCTTCGACTTCGTATTGACATGGCAGGCAAGGGACGAGCGGTGGCTACGTTGTTTGGACTTCTGCTCCTTGTAAGCCTCTTACCAATGCCATCTGCGGCTCAAGGAGTTGTGGGAAGCATTTCACTTGAATGTGGAGATGACCCAGAACTACAAGTGAAACCAGGCGAGTATGAAGATTCAGTCGTTGAATGCACAGTCACGAATGATGGAACGGTCCTCGCAGAAAATGTCCAGATCACTGAAGAGTGGGATGGCGTCTATGTGAATATGATGATTTCAGAGGATTCCTTTACCATTGAAGCTGGTGAATCTGAAACATTCACAGTTACGTTCTCCTGCGATGAACGAACCGATGCGACAATCCAATACGAATTCACTCTCACTGCAACAGTCACTGCTTGGGGGCCGATACCTGTCGAAGGGACGCCGCTTTCTCAATTTGCAAATCACACAGGTGATGTTACCATCAAGGAATACGGTTTTGTGACGCTTGATGTTCCTGACACGTCCTCACGAACCATGCAAACAAGTGAGGAGTTGTCCATTACCTTCCAAGTAGATAACGACGGCAATGCGGACGATACCATCGAGATTCGAATCACCAACGCTAACGAACTTGAACAACTCGGCTTCACATTGCAAAGCGGAGACTTCGTTGTTGCACGAGATGTTCAATCGGGAGGCGTTTCCGAACAACTTGAGTTCATCATCCGTGCTCCGAGCGAGGCCGATGCAGAGATTCGAAACGTCATCACGATTGAAGCAACAAGCACACTTGATGATTCAAAAGACATGGTTGACTTTGACCTCATCGTCGAAGCACAGCAAGAATCTGGTGGTCTAGGGGCCGGGCTCTCCGAAGTGAGCACAGATGATCTCGCCCTGTATGGTGCCATCGGAGGGGGCATTCTCTTCCTCATCTTCCTTCTCGTGATCATTGGACGTGTTTCCAAGCGCTCCTCAAAAGGCAAAGTCGCTACAGACACTCCAACCGAGCTACCGATTGAAATTGATGACGATGACGAATTCGATCTTGACCTTGATTTTGACATGGACTTGGACGATGACGAATTCCTCTCGGATGATTTCGATTCGATGCTTGACGATTTGTAACGCCGTCCGCTGGTTTTCAAACCTCTTGGAAGCCATGTTTTTCCTTCAAAAGAAGGGGAATACTCAAAGACGTGGTGTGCCCGGTAACACCTGCGAAATGAGGGGTGCGGATGCTAGGTCTACAAGGAAAAACCGCTGTCGTGTTCGGAGTTGCAAGCGAAGATTCGATTGCATGGGCCATTTGTCAACAACTCGCAGAGGCAGGTGCAGACCTGTTCTTAGGCTATCAAAAGCGCTTCATGTCTCGCGTTTTCCAACTCAAAGACAAACTTCCTGCGATCAAGGGATTCTATCCACTCGATGTTGCTCAAGACGATACGACTCGGGAGTTCTTCGATGAGTTTTCCAAAGAGCATCCTGGAAGGACAATTGACGTTCTTGTTCATGCGATTGGCTTCGCCCCACGAAGTTGTTTCGATCGACCCATTCTGTTCGTCGAAGATGCTGACATCAATACGGCGATGACCATTTCTGCGAACTCTTTGCAACGCTGTCTGAAATTTGCCATGCCTCACCTCAGTGAAGGCTCCTCAACCATTACACTCACGTACGCAGCTTCGACTCGATTTGTTCCATCGTACGGAATCATGTCGATGGCAAAAGCAGCGCTTGAGTGCTGGACGCGTGAACTTGCTTGTCATTTGGGGCCTCACGGGCATCGAGTCAACAGCATCTCGTCAGGACCTATTCGAACCATCGCAGCTTCAGGAATTCCGGGCTTCGACCGCATCCTTGATCACGTTGAGGCCAACGCTCCATTGCGAAGGAACGTCAATCAAAACGACGTAGCAGGAACGACGTTGTGGCTTGCAAGCCCGCTCTCTGCAGGCGTAACTGGACAATGCATCCATGTCGATGCAGGCTATTCCATCACCATGGTGCCACAGAGCATCATGGACGTATGAGGTGAACACATGACCATCACAACCGATGACGGAAAACCATGCGAAGGACTCGAACAGGGTCCGTTTGAACCCATTGCAGTCATCGGTGTTGCTGCGATGATGCCCGATGCAAACGATCTGGAAGCATTCTGGCAGAACATCATCGATTCGCATGTGAGCATCAAGGAAATCAAAGAAGGACGATGGCCTGGCCCAGTCGACCATTTCTGGACAGAAGGCAAACCAGGCGATATAGCACACGGATACACGTATGCAAAGATTGGAGCATTTGTTGAGGATTATGAATTCGATTGGCGTCGATGGCGTCAACCACCGGGAACAATCCCTCAAATCGATCCGTGCCAATTGTGGGCTGTCTCGGTCTCAGCAAAAGCGATTGAACAAGCCGGTTATGGTGAAGGAGAGAAGGAATTCCCTCGCGAGCGAGCAGGTGTAGTTTTTGCCAACGCACTTGGAGGCGAGAACAGAAACATGTCCAACATTCGTGTTTGGTCAAACCACACCTCAGAACTTGCCAAACAACACGGAATGCCTGCCTCATCGAAAGAGGCCTTCATGGATGCCATGAACGAACACTCTCCGAAGGTCGATGAGGACACCATGCCGGGTGAACTTGCAAACGTTGTATCTGGACGTGTTGCAAACTTGTTGGATCTGCAAGGGCCAAACCATGCAATGGATGCAGCATGTGCGTCCTCAATGGCAGCAGTCATGGATGCATGTCGCCTCCTGCAAACACGACAAGCCGATGTTATGCTTGCTGGAGCAACCGATCGGACAATGGATCCAGCAACCTATGCGAAGTTCAGTGCTATTGGCGCCTTATCACCGACACATTCGACGCCATTTGATGCTCGTGCAAATGGGTTCGTCATGGGTGAAGGCGCTGGGGTCATGGTGCTCAAGCGCCTCAGTGATGCTATCGCTGATGACGATACCATCCATGCCGTCATTCGTGGTATAGGGGGTTCAAGCGACGGCCGTGGTAAAGGCATCACAGCACCAAGCCAACGTGGCCAGATACAAGCCATTGCTCGCGCCTACAATCAAGCAGGTTACCCAGCATCTTCGGTCGAATTAGTTGAAGCACATGGAACCTCCACAAAGGTGGGCGATGCTACAGAACTGTCCACCTTGACTCGACTATGGACCGATGTTGCATCTGGCGACAACGTAGCCGTTGGCTCAATCAAGTCGCAAATAGGTCACTTGAAAGCCGCAGCAGGGATTGCAGGAATCATCAAATCGGTCATGGCACTTCATCACCGTACCATTCCTCCTTCAGCAGGATTCGAAACACCAAATCCAACGGTTGACTGGGCAAACATTCCATTCTTTGTACCAACTTCACCGTTAGAATGGCCTGAGCCTGAATCGCATCCCCGTCGAGCTGGAGTATCTGCCTTCGGATTCGGTGGGACAAACTTCCACATTGCTTTGGAAGGATACAAACCGGACTATCACCGAAGCATGGCGGAAGATTGGCAACAACGATGGAAAGCTTACGCAAAGTCACCATCTGTTTCAGCGCCGTCCATCCTTGATGCATCCGCAACGGCAACCATGACGCACGAGCAACTCAAGGCCATTGAAGGCGGCGTACTGCTTCTCTCAGGTTCTTCCATCGAAGCCTTGGCCACATCTCTCGAATCAACATCCTTCAATGGACCAACCTTTGATGACGACCCACGAGGTCTTCGTCTTTCCATGGCACTTCAATCAGCAAGTGCTTCCTATGATTCAAGCGATGCATGCCGATTGGCACTTGTTGCAACCTCTTGGGCTGAATTTGAGAAGCGTAAGGCATTGGCGATTTCGTCGCTTGCTGATTCAGGAAAGTGGGGCTTTTTGCAAGCGCAAGGCGTCCTTGTCAGCGATCAGCCGGCAATACCAGAAGGTGCCAAGGTCGCCCACATGTATCCTGGCCAAGGTTCGCAATATGTTGGAATGACGCATGACCTGCATGAGCGATACACGCCTGTGCAAGACGTTTGGAATGCCTCAGATTCAACGATGGTCGAAGTTCTCGATGGTGAAACACTCTCCTCATTCGTGCTTCGCAGTGGTCTGAGCGATGATGAACGCAAGGCTGCTGAGCACAAACTCAAGCAAACTGAATACACTCAACCGGCCATGCTTACGGCAGATTTGGCCATTGAACATGCACTCAACGCATATGGGCACGAACCGGATATGGTTGCTGGACATTCACTTGGCGAGTATGCTGCGCTCATGGCTTCAGGAATTCTCAACATGGACGGGGCTCTACGGGCTGCAGCAGCACGTGGAACTGAGATGGGCTCCGTGGAAATCGATGACAAGGGCTTGATGGCCAGTGTTACCGCCCCATACGATGCTGTCGAGCGCATCCTTGATGCCGCAGAAGGTTACGTCATTGCCGCCAACAAGAACTCTCCGAAGATGACCGTTATTGCAGGTGCTACACAAGCTGTTCAGGCTGTCATGAAAACCTTCGAATCTGAAGGATTCAATTGTGTCCCCTTGGCAACAAGCCACGCTTTCCATTCGAGCATCGTCGCTCCTGCGAATGAACCGTTGCGAAGGTTCCTCTCCTCTCTTGAAATCAACTGGCCGAAGATTCCGATCACGGCGAACGTGGATGGAACATTCTATCCGAATGACGGAACAGATGCAAAGGAAGGCATTCTTTCCAAACTTGCTCCACAAATGGCCTCATCGGTCGAGTGGACGTCTCAAATCAACACGATGTACGAGGCAGGTGCCCGTATCTTTGTCGAAGTAGGGCCAAAGCGGGCTCTGACGATGTTTGCGACTCAAATCCTCGAGGATCGTCCTCACCTTGCAGTAATGACCAATCATCCCAAACAAGGCGGCATAGCTTCGTTCCTCACAGCCATTGGTGCACTAGCCCTTGCAGGAAGGCCTCCGAAGACCATTGAAGGTACCTCCACTGTTTTCAGTGAAGCCTTCCGAGCAGGGCCAATCGAAGCACATCAAACATCAGGCCTACCTCAGCGCTCCGATCAAGAAGAACTCCGTGTACGAGCCCGTCCACTTCCAACCAAAGGTGGTGGTAGTGTTGGTGCAGCTGCCCCTGCTCAAACGGTCTCAGTCTCTACTCAGAAGGAACCAACGGTCGCAGATTACGTTGGCGACCGCATCGCTCAACATTGCGGTTATCCTGCTATGTTCTGTCAAGGAATGGTCAACCTACGCCTAGGCCTCGGTTTGACAGACCAGTCCATTCAAAGCATCATCTCAGCTATTGCTTCAGAAGCACAAACCGATGCAGAAGTCGATATCCAATCGGCAACAACTGCAGCGGACATCGAGCGATGGGTAAGCCAGCCTCCTGCAGGTTGGTCGCCCCGTGTTCATCTTGCAAAAACAAGCACGACATCCGGAGTGATTCAAACGCAAGCAACCCACGACCCAATGATGCAACGTCGAGCCGATCCATATGTTGTATCCGGAATTAGCCTTGGACTTCCGGGAGGCGAGAAGGTGTTCGATGAGGACGTGTTTGAACGTCTTGTTCGTGGTGAAACCTGTCTCCAAGAAGTCACGGATGAATACAAGCAACGTCTTCTTGACAAGAACATCAAGCGTCTCATCAAGGGCCGAGATGGTTCAGTCAATATCGAGCAAGCAACAAGCTTCGATGACATCCCTCAACTTGCTGGTGTCAAAGGAGCGTTTGACCTCTCCGAAGAATTTGGCATCGATCCAAAGATGGTCATGGCATGGGACATAACAACCCAACTTGCGATGGCATCAGGGCTCTTGGCTCTTCGAGATGCTGGTATTCCATTAACGCCTGAAGAACAGGTCGGAAAGGGTGGACTTCGCTTGATTCGAAACTGGCAGGTACCAAGCACGCATCGAGACCGAACAGGTATCGTCTTCGCATCCTGTTTCCCAGGCGTCCAGATGGCCATGAAGCATGCAAAGACCGATGGTGATGATGGAGAAGGTAAGTTCGATCGTCGTTATTTGTTCCAAGTCCTCACCATGGGTCACTCACAATTTGCTCAATTTACGGGTATCCGGGGTCCGACCACAACCATCAACCTCGCTTGTGCTTCAGCAACGGGAGCTTTCCAAATCGCAGAGGATTGGCTTGCTGCGGATCGTGTCGATCGTGTTGTTATTCTCTCCTCTGATGATGTGACTGGAGACGACATGTGGGAATGGATAGGAAGCGGCTTCGCCTCAACTGGTGCAGCCTCAACCAGCAATGTCATCGAAGAAGCAGCACTTCCTTTCGATAAGCGACGAAATGGACTTGTTCTCGGAATGGGCGCAGCATCCTTCGTTGTTGAACGTAAGAGTTCTGCTGATGAACGTGGCGTACAACCAATTGCAGAATTGCTTGGTGCAACAACGGCCAATTCAGCCTATCACGGAACCAGACTCGATGTCGAGCATGTCGCAACAACCGTTGACAATTTTGTAGGCGAAATGGAAAACAAATGGGGATTGGACCGTCACGCAATTGCCAAGAACACGGTCTTCTATTCGCATGAAACCTACACCCCTGCTCGTGGAGGAAGCGCTCAAAGCGAAGTCAAAGCGCTACGACAGACCTTTGGTGAAAGCACCGATTCATTGGTCATTGCCAACACCAAAGGATTCACTGGACACCCAATGGGTGTTGGAATTGAAGATGCGAGCATGTTCTATGGCTTGCTGACCAAGCGAATTCCTCCGATTGCAAATCACAAGGTCGTTGATGAGGAGCTAGGAAACCTCAATCTTTCAAAGGGTGGTGATTATCCAAACATCCAGTACGGTTTGCGTTTTGCTGCAGGATTTGGTTCGCAAATCGGCCTCTCCTTTGTTCGAGCTTGGCCAATTCAAGGCGAACGTATTGATGGAAAGCGATTGTTGGCATGGTGTCGAGGCCTAGCAGGAACCGATGATATTCAACTTCGCCTTCTTGACAACAAACTCGTGGCTTATGTTGATGGTGACAACAATCTCCACGGTGGCATTCAAGGTGATACTTATGAGATAACAGCACCGTATGAAGGCCTTCCAACAGAAGAATCGCCGGTTGAACAACCAATGGTTCAAGCCCCAGCGCCTGTGCCTGAACCAGTCAAGGCCGAACCGACGCCTGCTCCTGTAGCTACCGCCGTAGTAGCGAGCGGAGATATGGTTCAAACGGTGATTGATGTGGTTGTCAAGCACACGGGTTATCCTGCTGATTTTGTAGAACTCGATCAAGATCTTGAAGGTGAACTCGGCATTGACACGGTCAAGCAAGCAGAAATCATGGTCGATATTCGCCAACACTTCAATTTGCCAGTGGACGAAACCTTCGTTCTTGCAGAACATCCTACGTTGAATCACATGATTGGCTACATTCAACGTATGCAAGGTGGAGAGGTTCCGATGCCTACTCCCGCACCGGCAGTTGAGGCAACAGCACCCGCTCCAGAAGCCGTCGTTGAAGCACCGAAGCCCGCTTCAGTAGTCGAAGCAACTCCAGTTTCGGATGAAGCAATGACGCAACAGGTCATCGATGTTGTTGTCAAGCATACAGGCTATCCCGCCGACTTCATCGAACTTGACCAAGATTTGGAAGGTGAGTTGGGCATAGACACCGTCAAACAAGCAGAAATCATGGTCGACATTCGTGAATTGTTCAATCTCCCTGTTGATGAGGACTTCTTGCTCTCTGAGCATCCAACGCTCTCACACATGATTGGCTATATTGTTCGAATGAAAGGGGGGGAGGCTCCTGTGAGCACCCCTTCAATGCCAGCCATTGAAGAAGCACCTGCGCCAGCACCTGCTCCACACGTCGAAGTGCAAAGTGCGCCGATAGTGAGCGATGCAGGAATTGAATCCTCACTAATTGAAGTGGTTGTCAAACACACCGGCTATCCTGCAGATTTCATCGAAATGGACCAAGATTTGGAAGGAGAACTTGGTATTGATACGGTCAAGCAAGCAGAAATTATGGTTGATGTACGTGAAATCTTCTCTCTACCGGTGGATGAAGACTTCTTGCTTTCCGATCATCCCACTCTGAACCACTTTGTCGCTTACATCGTCAAAATGAAAGGTGGTTCAACAACCCCAGAGCCAGAAACTGCATCCATGCCTGTTGCCGAAACAAGCATGCCAATAGAAAGCACCTCAGTGGAACACGATGGTTGCCGACGCTGGCAAATCGAAGTTGAGGAAGCTGAATCAATCGCATCCACGCTTGCACTCGATGGAACAGTTGTCGTTACGGACGATGGCTGGGGCATTGCAGAACACCTCTGCACACGCCTCGAAGCGCGTGGCCTCTCGACCGTTCGAATCGGATTCGAGGTTGGTATTCGTGACGTGTCCATCCAATCTGAGCAAGGCCGCACAGTCCACCGTGGCGACCCAGCCAAACCGGAACATATCGAATCGATCACAACATCTCTGTCGACCATGAACGTTGTAGGCATGATTCATCTCGCACCGATGAAACTTGCATCAGCCAGTTGGTCTGAAGATACACTCCCATCGTCACAGATTTCACTTGCAGCCCATGGATGGTTCGGTCTCCTCAAAGGAATGGATGCTCAATTCGCAGGCTTGAGCCAAGGTTTGGTGGCCAGCGTTACCTCGATGGATGGCCGACATGGAAACATCGGAGAGCGTTTCAACTCGATTCAATGTGCAGCGTCTGGAGTGACCAAGTCCTACGCATTTGAGCGACCAAACCTTCGCACACGTGCGCTTGATGTTCATCCTGAATTGATCTTTGATGCCGCATCAGCCGCCGAACACATCGAAACCGAATTGTTCGAGCGAGCTGGAGAAGTTGAAATTGGATTGGACCGAGATGGACGCCGTTGGCTCCTTGCTGCCTTCGCAGAAGACGTCGTTGGCGAACTTGACCCATTGAAGTCGGATGATGTTTGGCTTGTTTCTGGAGGCGGTTCTGGCGTCACTGCTGCATGTATTATTGGAGTTGCTGAAGCAAGCCAAGGTGCAGAAGCATCGTTCCATCTCCTCGGACGTTCGGTCCTCATCGAGCAAACAGCAGATTGGCTGGATTGGAGCGAAGAGGATCTGATGAAGGAGAAGATGTCTCTACGTGAGCGATTGACAGAGGCTTCATCCACGGGTAAGGTCACGATGGTGGAATGGAACAAGGCCTGGCAAAAGTTCACCCGAAGCAGAGATGTCTACCAAACACTTTCACAGATTGAAGCAACGGGCAACCGTGCGTTCTATCATTCAATCGATGTAACCGATGCTGAAGCTCTCTCATCGCTCGGTGCGTCGCTCTCCAATCCGATTACAGGTCTTGTCCACGGTGCTGGATTGGAAGATTCAAAGCTTGTTGCTGACAAGGTATGGGATACCTTTGACAAGGTTGTCCGAGTTAAGATCGATGGATGGAGCGCACTGATGAAAGCGGTTGAAGCATCGAATGGTGACCTGCGATTCACCTCGACCTTTACCTCGGTAGCAGGACGTTTCGGGAACGGAGGGCAAACAGATTATGCAGCTGCCAATTCGATTCTTGATGCTGAGATGGCACGTCTTACAGCGAAGGGTGATTGCCGAGCAGTCGCCATTGGTTGGACTGGATGGCGAGATGTTGGAATGGCAACTCGAGGTAGCATTGAGGCTGTGTTCGAAGCGGCTGGAATTGAAACATTGCCTGTTGATGTTGGTGTTCAAATCTTCGTTGATGAGGCCCTGAGAGGCGGAAAGCGTCGAGTCATCGCATGCGGTTCTCTAGGCCTCATGGATCGGTTTGATGCGTTTAGAGAAGCACCTCTGATGTTGCCAGGTGAGATGGCAGCGATCATGGCCGACCCAAGTCGTTTCCCGTTCATTGACAAGGTGCTGGCGTTCGAGGAACAACAGATGGTGATGACACAAAGCACGCTTTCTGTTGCAGATCATCCGTTCCTCAGCGACCATGCCATCGACGGAGTCCCCTATCACCCAGGCGTTATGGCCATGGAGATGTTTGCTGAGAACGCATTGCTGCTTTGCCCAGATTCCTGTCTGGCCGGATTTGAAGCCGTAAAATTTGGATTGCCTGTGAAAGTGATGAAAGGAACCATGCGTGTTCGTGTTGAAGCCAAGGTTGAGCGTAAAGATGGTGACTTGACCTGGATCAAGTGCCGACTCATTTCCGATTTGAGCAACTCAGAAGGTGTTGTGTTCGGTGAGCGTGAGCATCATGAGGCGCTCGTACGGTTGGTCAAGAAATCGGATGATTTGAGTGCGTTTTTGCAATCGGAAATCACAGAACTTCCAATGGTTGGAACACCTCCACCGGGACGACTTGAGCATCATGCATCCTTCATCTATTTGCGATATTTCCACGGACCTCGCTTCCAATCACATGGTGGTGTTCTGCGTGGTGTTGGGGATGCGTCACAGCCAGGTGTCGATGGAATTGCTTTGATGCGTCATCAGTTGCCAGCAACAGATCAATTCGCTCACGAGCGAAATGGAGAAGATGTCTTGCTTGAAGCACTTCCAATGTTGATTGAAGCAGGATTCCAGAACGCTGGATTGGTGGCTATGGAATCCGAAGGATTCAGCAGTCTACCGGTTGGTATTGAATGGTCAACCATGCTTCGTGTTCCTGAACAGGACGAAGAACTACGTCTTCGATCGATTCGAATGACTGTCGAAGATGGAGGCGTGACCGTTCACGATGTCCTTGTTGTTGGTTCAGATGACGCCCCAGTCCTCGCATTGAAAGGACTGCGTCTAAAGGCAATGGCGCCTGTCCCGGAAGATCAGAAATTCACGCTTGAACGCTGATGGTGATTCGTTGAAGGCGACCTTTCGTTGGCTTGAACTCGAGGATGGACCACGCTGTCTCCTCGCAACGTGTCCAATCTCTGAACATAACGCTGCTCAACTACAGTTCATCGATTGGTATGAGGTGAACACCTTCAAAACGCAAAAGAGAACCAATGAACATCTCTCTGCACGTTGGCTACTTGAGCAGGCGTTGGAAGAATGGGGAGGGCTTGATTGCTCTCATCTTGCCATTGCGAGAACGGATGAGAGAGCACCCTACCTTCAAGCAATTCAGGGGTTGTGGATACAACCTCGACTGCCGAGCATCTCGCTCTCGCACAGCCAAGATCTTGCAGCCGTTGCACTCATTGAACAAGGTTGGACCGTTGGTGTCGATGCTGAACCTTTCGATCGACCACCTGCTCCAACCGTGTACGATATGATGGCAAGAGGTGAGGAACTTGAACAACTCAGGGAAGGTACATTGGATGCATTATGGGCATGGACTTCCAAGGAAGCCATCCAAAAGGCCGCTCGGAAAGGGATGCATCTCAATCCCAGAGATATTGTTCTAAATGCAGGAGAAATCAAAAATAAAATACCAATTGAAAATTTAATTTTCCAATTGGAAAATCTTTCCAGCAAGGAGTATCAAATCACCCTTGCATGGGGGCAGGATGTTCATCCAATCAGGAGTCCAGAGGATGATTTACTCGATGCAACACGGGAAGCGATGCAGAACGGTGACGATTGGAGTGTAGGTTGTTCAACGGTCCGTAAGAATGCATGATTACTTGTTCCAGAATCGACTTGATTCCCACTCGAGTCCGAGTAGGATGCCTATCTCAGTCAGGATGACGTAGTTGAACAAAAGGTAGGAAAGATAGGCGATGATGATGATGAGCAACGATGTATTGATGACTTTTCTTCGTTGACGCTTGACGTCATCAAAGGTGCAAATACCCCGTGTCCGAAAGTAGATCACTAATCCGATGATTACGGAGATTGAAGCAATAGCGAGCATGGTTGGACGGAACCACTCGTACCCTTCTCTGCCCCAATACAGCGTATCGGAGAGAGCTGCTGCACTGCTCACGCTCGCTAGACCGAACAGTACGAGGACCACGCTCGGCAAGCAACACATCGATGCAATGATGGTCGATGTGGAGATGAGTTTGATGAAGGACTTGACATCGCTCTTTTCTTCCATTGAATCATCACCACTAGAAACAATCTGCAAACCTTTTGCTTTCACTCGGATCCGTGTAAGCTTGTATTGGTAGAACATCGACACCATCGGACCACTTGCCCAAATTGGTCAACATACCAGTATTGACGAGATTTGCATAAGCAAAATCGGCCGTGTTGAGATCGCCTCGACTGTGAGCAACGACCCAATCCGCTTGAGCATCTACTCGACGGTAGAAGGCCCAATCTGCCAATGTATCATGTGCTTCATTCGCAGGAAGGTAGTGTGTAGCCACCAGACGAGGGAACCCATACCGATCGCTTGGAATGTACAAGAGGAGTGATTGGTTGCTGTCAATTTGTTCAAACAGAGCATGCTGATGTACACTGTTGCATTGTCCAACGGTCATGTCATCTTCACTGACAACAAGATGGACAATTGAATTCTCTGGCAGATTTGTATACTCGGGTAACCATTGTTCCTGCACAGGTCGAGCAGCCGCCATCTCGGTATCAACCATCAACGTCTCATTGCCCCATGAATAGGCTTGGACCATGCCTAGAGCTTGCAACGAATACGCTCCACCGAGACTATGTCCACCAATCCAGAGATGCTCGGGCATGATGGTAAGGTTGCCGAGAACCTCATCAATGGCGGTATCACGAGGCGATGCGGTGATGATTTCGTTCAAACGACTGAGCGCTGATTCGATGGAAAGCATTCGAGGAACATGGTGGGGCCAATCGGAGGTTCCATCGATGATGGTTGGTTCGAAATCCTCTCCGCCTTCAGGACGGACATCCGTTGGATACTGGATGTAGGCTACGACCATTCCTTTTGCTGAGAGATGGTCGATCCAATCGGTGTAGGAATCAATGGATGGGTTGTTGAAGGCGTGGAATAGGATGGCCAATGGTACGCCTTCAATACCTGGTTCTTCTGGTAAATGAGGTAATGTGAGATAAATCGAGAATTCAATGTCTTCTTCTGTCGGGCCTTGGATGGCAACGACCTCTTCAGGCAATGGATAGGCATAGCGAAGGGTCGTTCTGTCGAATGGTCCTGCTTCAGCTCCATAGCCCATGGTCGGTGCAAGTGGTGGCGATGGGGCGATGCCGATGAGGGCAGGGATTCCAGGCATAACCAACCACGCAGCGAGAAAGACTGTTGCTACATGCAGCACTGTCTTGCTCTTCTCCTTCCAATCTTGGGTTGAATCGGGTAATCCTGGTGGGCCTCGAACTGCGAGAGTTGAACCAAGGAGAACGACGCCGTAGATTGTAGGAAGCAGGAGAAAGGCTCCACGGATGTAACGATAATCCATTAAGACAAAGATGATCCATGAAGCGAAAACACCTCCAATCAGTGAGAAGAAGATTGCTTGAATCGACTTATTGAGTCGATGTCCCCTGTGATACTGGATGGAAGAGTAGACGCAAAATCCCAAGAAAAGAGCAGATAGGAAAGCAATGAGGAATACGTTCTCTCGAAGGATAAACGTCCAGGACAAAGTACGTACTGCTTGAGGCCAAATCGCATTTTCAATCGATTCACCCTGAACGAGCATCAACAGGGACTCTGCCCAAGCAACAAATGCTCCAAAAGCCATCACGGCGAGTGGAAACTGTTGTGAATCTGCGAAACGGTGGAGGAGAGGTTTCTCTTGAGTGACCTCTTCTTCCATAGTTGAAAGTCCCGCTTTGGGTTCAAAAAACGTCGTTTAAGATATCAAGCATTGACGTTGCGAATTTCAGGAGTCTGATCTGCAATCATAAACTCGAGCATGGCTGCCCACATGACGAATTCCATGCTCTTCTCCAGTTCTTCAACGCCTCCAACAACATCGATCATGTTGTCGAGTGTGTCGGAAGGAGAGTGGTATGCACTGTAGTCGGCGTCGTATGCGCCGAGATGGAAGATGGTTTGGGCACCAAGGTCACGGAACGTGACGTGATCTGATCGACCGAAGGTGTCTTCATGTACATCGAGGACAAGGTCTTCGTGATCGTCCCAATGCTGGTCACAACCTGCACCATACGTTCCGTCGATTCTCAAGTCCATTGGTGCACCGAGAATATCTCTGTGGACGTGATCAAGGACTGTTGTGATTTCAACGTCCTGAACTTCAGGGTCAAAATCAGGTCCAGACCAAGCATGGTAAGGGTATGGTTCGCCAGTTGGTTTGAGCGCAGGATAGGAGATTCCCATCATGTCCATGTTAATGTAGAATCGAAGTTCTTTGTCGGATGGGAGACAGTAATCGCACTCGTTGTTTGCAAAGGCATTGGAGCCTCGAAGACCTTCTTCTTCCGAGGACCAAAGAGCAAGGAACGTATCGCATTGCACTTCGATGTCAACGAAGGCTCGTGCAAACAACATCATGCTGACCGTTCCTGCTGTATTGTCGTACGCACCTTCGTAGGTTCCACCGCCTGGCGGTCCACCAGGAGGTGCGATGTCCATGTGTGCGCCCATGCCTTGGACGCACGAGTCATCTCGACCCTCTTTCCATGCGATTACATTCAGACTCTCCGGTTCCAGTGGGTTTCCGTGATCGAGAACACGCAGGATGTGTGTTTCATATCCGAGTCCTTCGAAGTGACCTTGGAAGAACGAAGCAGCTCGTTCAAAGGCAGGGTTTGGTGAACCCATCCATCGATTGACATAGCCGCCACACTCGGTTGAATCAGCACAAACACTCGTGATAAATTCCATCTTTTGCATCCAATCTTGACCGTTGACGATTGGTGTGCCTTCAGTAACTTGCATCTCAAACGAATCGCCAGTACCATCTGGGTGAACGATGGTCAACTTGACCTCCTTGACATAGGGCGTGAGCAGAATCTTCCCAACGAGTTGTTCGCCTTCAACGGTTGCGTAGCCATTCGGTAGGACGGATCCGTTGACAAACAACATCACATCGGTCGGTACAGACAGCGACCTACCCTCTCCTTTGAGTACGAATTCATGCCATTCACCAGTTCTCAGTTCAACGCTATCCGGAGATGAGTAATCAATCTGGAAGACAGAATCAACAGGAACTTGTTCGACTTTAGCCTCACCAAAACATCCTGACAAGGATGCTAGCATCATCAAGAGAACGAGGAACAAACCCTTCGAAGCACGAGCAGCCTGCATGATTTGCCCTGACATCGTCCACTCATAGGTTTTGTTGGTGGAGGTGCGGATAGCGGGAGTCGAACCCACGACATAAGGTTGGAAACCTCAGATGATAACCACTTCACCATATCCGCACGGTGGTAATCTCTCCGAACAAGCACCCTTTTTTGAGCGCATCGGTCAAAATCCATCAATTCAAACCAGGGGGTGGTGGTACGGCATCGTATCCCAGTTCAACTCGGCGTCGTTGTACAACATCTCGATCGGACATCATTCGATTGTAGAGGACCTGTGCTGCTTGCGCCTTGCGCTCATCGTTGTCCTTCATGCGCCGGCTCTTACCACGAATGATCAACATTCCAAACAGGAACGTGAGAAGAATTCCCGCTGCTCCTGCTTGGAACAATGGCATCTCGAAGACATTCTCCCATTCAAAGGAGTCGTCATTACTTGCTGATTTCGAACTGTTGTATACGTTCAAGCGAATGGTGTAGGTGTCCATTGGAATCTCAGCACCGGGTTCTGTGACCGTTACGACGAGATTGAAATTACCCACACTGTCTGCAGTGCCAGTGAAAATCTTCGATTGTGTGTTCCCGCTGGCGGATGAGAATATCATCGTATGAGAGCCCGTTTCGACTTGGATGTTCGTGGACGATTGCCAATCCACTCGGACCGTGAACCCATCTCCCATGTCCGTCGAGACAGAACAGGAGAATTGGATGCTGCCACCCGTGACTGTGTCCGTGGAGAGTTTGCTTGGAAGACACGTGAGCGATGCCTCACCAGCATTTCGGGTTGGATCGTTTGGCCAATGGTCCGGTTTGTGAGCACCTGAGGTTTCGTTATCACCCCATCCATCTCCATCGGAATCGAGATGTTGCGAGTCATGGAACGGGAATGCATCCTCATCGTCAGCATAGCCATCCCCATCCGTATCTGGGCAACCGATGAGTGTCCCTCTGAAGGCCGTACCGTATTCATCAGGACATTGGTCCGGATCGGTACCTGAATTTTCATCTCCAAAGCCATCCATGTCAGCATCGTACCATTGTGTGCTATCGTTCGGCCACACATCGTTCAAATCGGAGTATCCGTCACCATCCGAATCTATGCATCCATAGATGTCATTGGTTGAAGTTCCAGCTTCCTCAGGACATGCGTCGCCTTGTGTACCATTGATTTCGTCACCATATCCATCCGAATCCGTATCGTTCCATTGCGATGCATCGCCAAGGAACACGTCGTTGGTGTCTGACATGCCATCGACATCTTCATCATCACAACCGAAGACATCACGGAACGATGTTCCTGATGTTGTAGGACAATCGTCTCCCTCGAAACCGGTTGGATTATCTCCGAAACCATCGCCATCTTGGTCTGCATGTTGTGTAGCTTCATCCGGGAAGGCATCGGAACCGTTGATGAGTGTCCATTGTGCATCACCATCGGAATAGCCGTCACCGTCTGAATCGGTGCATCCCAAACGGTCTTGTGTTGAATTACCAGCGATCAGCATACACCCATCTTCGAGGTCATCGTAGCCGTCACCATCAACATCGCTCGCACGAGTTGGGTCGGATGGGAATGCATCATTGTCATCCGAAATTCCGTCACCATCACTGTCAACACATCCGTAGCGATCAATGGTTGAAGTTCCTGGAACGCCAGGGCAGGCATCAGGTTCTGGTCCAGTCGCATTGTCCCCATATCCGTCAGCATCCTGATCGAGCCATTGATGTTTCACGTCCGGGAGTTCATCGATGACATCATCCCATCCATCGCCATCCGTGTCAAGACATCCGTATCGGTTGCCAAGTGTCGAGTTTCCATTTGTTCCTGGGCATGCATCAGGTGTCGTACCACCAGGGTTGTCACCGTATCCGTCTCCGTCAATGTCCGACCATTGCGTGATGTCGTCAGGGTGTGTGTCTTGGACATCAGCCCAACCATCTTGATCGCTATCAGGGCATCCAAGCGTTCCATTCTGCCATGAATCACCGAACTCAGTTGGACATGCATCTGGATAGTTTCCGCTTGCATTGTCGCCATAACCGTCACCATCTTGATCTTGCGATTGGGTCGCATCGTAACGGAAGGCATCGGCTCCTTGCGAGACATTCCACAATCCATCAGCATCTGAAATTCCATCGCCGTCTGAGTCTGGACAACCGATGCGATCAATCGTTGAATCACCAAATTGCGTTGGACATCCATCAGGATTCGTTCCGCTTGCATTGTCGCCGAACCCATCACCGTCGGTGTCAGACGATTGCGTAGGATCGCTTGGGAAGGCATCCGCTCCATTGAGGACAGTCCATAAGGCATCTGGGTCGGAAAAACCGTCGTTGTCTGAATCAAGGCACCCATTCCGGTCGACGCTCGATGTTCCAAACTGGGCAGGACAAGCATCACCGTTTGTACCTGAAGGATTGTCGCCGAAGCCATCTCCATCTGTATCGGATTGTTGCGACGCATCGTTGGGCAGAATGTCTGCGCCATCGGCAATGGTCCACACAGGTCCATTGGTGCCACTAAGATCCTCGTCCGAAGCACCATCCGAATCACTATCAGGGCATCCGAATCTGTCGAGTGTCGATGTTCCAGCAACGGTGGGACAAGCATCTGGGTTTGTCCCGGTACTCTCGTCTCCATAGCCATCTGCGTCGGTATCATTCCATTGTGTAGAATCCGTAGGGAAGGCATCGTCCGAGTCAGCATATCCATCGCTGTCTAAGTCGCTGCATCCGAGATTGCCAAGTTCTGTTGAAGTTCCGAATGTAGTTGGACAATTGTCCGCATCCACGCCACTGGCATTGTCACCGTATCCATCACCGTCTTGGTCGGACCATTGACTTGGTTCGTTCGGGAATGCATCTGCACCCTGAGCTGCGGTCCACGTTGCATCACCATCGGAGTACCCATCTCCGTCGGTATCAACGCATCCGAATCGGTCCTGATAGGATGTTCCGAGTGTCGTGTTGCAGGCATCACCTTCTGTGGCTGGAGGTGGGTTATCACCGTATCCATCACCGTCTTGGTCGGACCATTGCGTTGCATCGCCAAGGAAGGCATCAGCGCCATCGGTCACGGTCCACATCGAGCCATTGATTCCAGTAGGGTCGGGGTCGCTCGCACCATCTCCATCCTCGTCTGGACATCCATTTCGGTCGATGTGTGAGTATGCTTTGACGGAATTGCATGCATCAGCACCATTGCCGACGAGCCAGGTTGCATCGTTGTTTGAATATCCGTCTCCATCGTCATCCAAACATCCGAATCGGTCAGTTGTTGAATTACCGAGGACGGTTACACACGCATCCGCTTCGAAACCAGCAGCATTGTCGCCGTATCCGTCAAAGTCTTGGTCGGCCCATTGTGTGCTCTCTGACGGGAAGGCATCTGCACCGTTGTTGACAGTCCAGGTGGCATCTGGATTGGAATAACCATCCCCGTCGCTGTCTGGACATCCTTCACGATCGTTTGTTGAGGTACCATATGTGTTTGGACAATCATCATCATCGTCTTCAACACCATCAAAATCAGCATCCTCAGTAAGATTGACCAATGTTGTTTCTTGATTGACTGCAAGTGAGAAGAATTGCGGTCCAACAGGGACGTTCGTACCGTTGATGTGGACTTCCCACGTTCCTTGAGCAGGATTGGCGAACTTCAAAATTCGAACCGTATCGACGTTGTTTGAAAGTTCAGTCCACGTTCCTGAGGGGTCTTTGATCGCAAGATCAAGATCGTTGACGAGATTGGTTCCTGCAGAAGGGGTTGATTCCTTATCGGTCCATGCAACAGCAATGTTGAGGTCTGGGGCACTGGATGGGATGTTGAAACTCCAGCCACGGTTGACACCTGTAGTGAGACTTTCATTGTCAATCCACGTCGTATTGAGAGCACTTCGCATATCGACTCGACCCCAACCTTCGTGGTTGTTGGGAGCCGTCTCGCCAGCCCCATTGGTTGCGGAGCTGTATTGTCCTACCATATCGGTTGCACTTGCTGCAAAGATGGCTTTGACGAGCGATGAGTTAGGGTCTTCATGACCCATGTTGTCAATGAGGTGCTCAAGCAGAAGTGCGGTGGCGCCTGCGGTAAGTGGCGTTGCCATACTTGTGCCTCCCATGTACACATAGTCCGCACTGTGGGGAGCCCAACCGACTGTCTTGGTATTGTATCTCGTAAGGGCTGAGAGAACGAATGTACCTGGTGCAACAACCTCTGGTTTGACACGATTGTCATCGGTTGGTCCACGACTTGAGAACGCAGCCAATCCGGAGATGTTGTCAGCATAGCGGTCGGTTGAGATCGGTGAGCCGTAGCTGTTTCCATACACCGAGTTGATTGTTGGGCGGTCGTTCTCACTCGCACCAACGGTCAAGACGCTCTTTGCCGTTGCAGGAGCGCCGATTGAATCAAGATCGACTTCTCCGTCTCCGTTGTTGTCGACGCCACTGTTACCAGCGGCAAAGAGGATGGTCATGTTTTGATAATCACGAGCTGCGATATCAGCCTGCATGGAAGACGTCGTGTAGACTCCGGCAACAGACGACCCCCAAGAGTTGGTGTGGACACGTGATCCATTGTCAGCACCTGCTTTGAACAGCTCAGTCAGGTTGGACGGTAGTCCGTTGAGAGAATACCGATAATCACTCGGAGATGTTGCTGCATTTGCACACCAGACGCCGATGGCTTGGAAGTAGAGTTGGGCCTCTGGTGCCATCCCCTTGATGTTGCCTGAAGAGTTGGTTCCATCTCCAAGCACCGATCCTGCGACGTGTGTACCGTGGCCATCAATATCCGATGCACCGTCATCTGCTTGGGAGCCACACGATGATGCCTCAGATGCAGTCATGCCCCACGAAACGATGTCGAGGATGTGGTCCGCAAAGTCAGCGTGCATGGTCGAATCGTTCACACCACTGTCAAGACCTGAATCAGCGACAGTAACGACGATGCCACTCCCATCAACACCGTTCCAGGAGGAGTTTATCCCGTTCATGGTGGACTGAGACCAAAGGTCAGGTGCTTTGAGGACAGAATCTGCAACGTCGTTTGCTGTAAAGGCCCAGAGTTTTTCTTCAAGCCATTCGATTTCTCCTTGAGCAACAAGCCAAGACAGTGCGTTTGTGGTTCGATCAACATCAAACGTCGCGAAACGACCAACGTGGTACGTTACGCGGATATCATCTCGTTCATGGATTCCATCGGGCAGGGACTTGCCAGTCAGAACTCCGTGTACAGGTACGAAATCAGACTGGTAGAACAAGGATGCAGGGCCGATGTTTTCACCGAGCATGGCTTTGACCAATCTCGTTCTTACCTTGTCTGTTGGGTCGATTTGCAAAACGCCCTCAACATCGAGTTGAGCAAGCTCATCGATCGATTTTTCTTGAACTTCACAATGGAATCCTGTCACAGGTAAAAACGAGAAACAATCGATACCTGCTTCTTCTAAATCGTGAAGCCAGTCGCTCGGAACCGGATAGGTGTGCGTAAGCACGTAATTGCCGTTCAATACCTTCTCTTGAGTACGTTCTGGCCAGTCTTCGAGCGACGTGATGGTGGCTTGACGGTAAAGGAGTTCGATGCTTCCGATGCCTTCTGCCGGGTCGTACCATCCTTGAGCGTGTTCTTTGGTTGGCAGGATGCCTACTTGAGCAAGTAGGTCCAATTCGGCGTCGGTGTTGACGTCGATGGCTGGAAGAGGTTGGCTCATCGCAAATGGTGCCGCTAATTGAGCAAGCATCAAACAGACAAGGAAGGTCGAGACTCGTGCACGAAGAGCCGGCATGATTCACTCTTAGAACCGGTTACTCATCAATGATTTGCATTAATCACATTCAAATCGATAACGAGCATTGAAAGCAGGGTCTCGTTAGGATAAGTTATGCGCGGGATGGGTTCAGGTGGTGGCGATGCTATGGAGCCATCCGACATTAACGAGAAGACGCAGATCGTTGGCCGTCAAATATGGCGTGTTGTACCCTACGCCAAGCGATACCCGGGGCGCGTCCTCGCGGGTATTTTTGGAAACGCAATGGCGCGTTTCTTCGATTTGATGCCGTTTGTTGCAATTGGTTTGGCTGTTGATTATTTCACGGGAGGGCTCGCAGGTCCTGACATCGTTCATGATTTTGTGACGTCCTTCGGCGGGGATCCTGCGGTTGGGTATGGTATACTCATATTCCTTGGTTTCTTTTTCCTAGCCATTTTCCAAGGAATTTCAGAATATTCATGGCAAACGCTGGGTTACAAAATTCAACACGATTTGAGAATGGATGCAACGAAGTCACTTATTGCCATGGAGGCTTCTTACTACGATATGCGGCAAACAGGACAAATCATGGCTGTGCTATCAAGCGATGTCAACCAATTGGAAGACGTTGTATCTGATTCTTCAACATCGATTATTCGTATCGTTGTCACCTTCATGACGGCCTTCCTCATCCTTGTCTTGATGTCTTGGAAACTGGCAATTGTGCTGTTTGGGCCAATCATTTTCATTGTACCAATCGTCTATTGGTTTTCAACCAGCGTTCAAAGGAAGTACCGGAAACAGCGCGAATCCACAGGTGATATTACTGCTGTGTTGGAAAATTTGATTTCCGGAATTTCCGTTGTACAAGCCTACAACGCAGAGGAGTGGGAAGCAGAGCGCGTCAACCGGGAATCTGGAGCTTACCGTGACCAAGCCATGGGGGCGAGTCAAGATCGTAACCGATTCATCCCGATGATTTACGTCGTTGCTGGAATAGCATTCGGACTTCTTGTTACCGCAGGTGGATGGCTGGCAAAAGAAGGAGAAATCACGACTGGACAGTTGGTCACATTCCTCCTTATCAGTACTCGAATGACGATGCCGATGTTCATCTTCGGTATTCTTGTCAATCAGTTGCAACGTGGTGAAGCAGCAGCTCGTCGTGTCTTTGCAGCCATTGATTTGGAGCCAACCATCGTCGACAACGATGATGCTGTTGAACTGCTGGGTCCAATCGAATCGGTTGAATTCAGGGATGTCCATTTCACCTATCCGAACACGACGACCAAGGTGCTGAGTGGCATCTCATTCCGGGTTGCTGGTGGTCAATTCCTTGGCGTCATGGGCCACACCGGCGCAGGAAAGACCACGATTCTCAAGTTGCTCATGCGCTACTATGTTCCTGATTCAGGTGAAGTTCTCATCAATGGCAACAACATCAACACATTCACTCTAGCGAGCGTACGTGAAGCGATTGGCTTTGTAAGTCAGGACCCGTTCTTGTTCTACGGTTCCATTCGTGACAATGTCCAGTACAACATGGTCGCTGAAGAAAGCGATTTGCGAAGAGCATTGGAACTTGCTGGAGCACTTGAATTCGTAGAAGAACTGGAAGACGGCATCGAGACGATGGTTGGAGACCGAGGGGCGATGTTGAGTGGCGGGCAGCGAGCCCGTGTTTCCCTTGCTCGTGCATTGTTGAAGAAACCATCATTGCTCATTCTCGATGAGGCTTCAAGTGCACTTGATGCGGAGACAGAGCGTCGCATTCAGGAGAACTTGCTCAGTACCGGTTCAGGCCGAGCAACCATCGCGGTTGCTCACCGATTGAGTACCATTCGCAATGCCAATGAAATTCTAGCCATGGTCGATGGTGCTGTCGTCGAGCGTGGAAAGCACGACGAATTGGTTGAGCACCAAGGTGTCTATGCGAGCCAGTGGACCATTCAAACGGGTGACATGGCTGGAATGTGATCACGTTCGTTCCAGAATCGGACGAAGAATGGTTGAGACTTGTTCCTGCGTGCTGGCGGGGATGAACGCTTTGTTCCCCCAGAGAATGAGGACTGAAATAAAGAAGAACAGCGGGATGCCGACAATGAGTGACCAGATTGCAACGGTGAGGTCAAGGATGTAGTATTCCTCAAAGAATTCGGATACGATGATAGTGCCGAGAAGTACCGCTACTCGTGTGACAGTAAGAACGGAACGTATGGTCAGCCAGATTTCTTCTTCATCAGAAATCTCACCAAGCGCTCGTTCAGCCATAGGATGTCTTGCTTTCGTTCATTGAAAGGCATTGCGTCGATTATGCGACTCAAAGCGTTCGTTCACGGTCATCGATTTGACGGCCAACACCTGCTGCACCACCCGTTCTTCGAATCTCTCTCCATGCCTTGTTGACACCTTGTCCATAGGCCCAATGCGCAAGGAATACAAACAGTGGTGCAAGAGCGACCGTTCCAATGGATCGGTGCGGACTTGTTCCAATGGCAGCTCCAAGCCAAGAGAGGCCGATGTAGAATCCCATGAGGCCGAGTGTACCATGAACTGCGAGACGTGGCAACGTCCAATCTCCATCAATGGAGAACCATGGGTATTCGGTTGCTCCACCGGTTGCAACGCCTGCTACCAGTGTGAGAATGGCAGCAACCGTAAGCCACGGGAAGAACCCAATGGCAGTGTGTGACCATGTTGCAATCTCAGGCCATCGCTTGTTGGCAACCATGCGAGTGTAACCGTAGTTCCGCATCTGCTTCATGTACGGCTTAAACGGCCTTCGTCGACGATGTGGCATGACATTGGATGGATCGATGAACAGTTTGTGTCCTTCTCGCTGGATTTTTGCATCGAGAACAACATCTTCAGCACCAATGCATCCCGGTTCGAAGAAGTTGACTTGACGAAGGTTTTCCATTCGATGAGCGCAGTTAACACCAGGGTTGTGCGTGATTGGAACCAATTCGCCACGAGGTTGTGCACCGTAACGCGTACCCGCCGTCATGAATTTGGTACAGAAGGCAACATCAGCACACTTCGCTCCAAATGGGTCTTCGTCAGGGGCAAAATTTGGTCCACCTACGGCTCCAACTTCCGGGTCCTTGAACCATCGAATGAGCTTCTCAGCCCAGTCGAGAGGAGGAATGGTATCATCATCGGTGAAGAGAACGAGATCATGGTCCATTTGTTTCAATGCAAAATTGCATGCATCGGCGCGATTTGTGGATGGGTCTTCAATCCACGTCGCTCCATATTTTTCACAGACGTCTTT
>JBMYNT010000006.1:0-54230 GCA_049598575.1 Candidatus Poseidoniaceae archaeon
GTCCCTTTCTCTTCAGCCGTGATAAAATCCATGCAAAACTTTGGGAATTGGAGAAGGTTTCAAACGGAACTTTGCTAGGACATTGACATGGAGGAGGACGGTCAAGACCACGACCAAGTGGAAGACGACGTCCTCCGTCAGAAAGAATTCCGTCGAGGGGGAGGAATCAACCTCGGCCAGTTCATGATTCAAGAGCCTGAAAACGCTGACATCGTTGAAGCGGCTGTTCCAGAGAAAGAAACGGATGAAGCCGTTGGAGAGATTGCTTCCTTGTTCAGCTCTGAGGACGAGCAAACCGATGAGCCTGGTGCCATCAAGCGTGATGGAACCGTCGATGAAGCGGCAGCAGCGGATAGTGTAACCGATATGGCTGTTCATGGAGAGCGAAGACTCGGATACGGCCTTCTTGCCGGAATGGTCCTTGTTTGGTCCGTTTTGGGGTGGGTAGTTGGAACCGCATTACCTCCATTCCTTGGAGGACCATTGCTCATCATTATGGGTCTTTCCGGATTGTGGGCTGGAGAAAAATGGATTCCAAATCCAACCATGCATCTGCTTGGCGTGACATGGGTCATCATTTCGATGAAAATCCTCTATGGATTTGCCCTCGATGTGCATCACTGGGGATGGTTGGATGCCTCCCCGCTTGGTGCTGATCTTTCCTTGGGCATCTTCTTGCTCGTCTTGATTGGCTTCAACATCCTCATCGCTCAGCGTCACGACGATGACGCCATTGCTGCACAAGCGACGCTGGTCTTGCTCGCTCTCGGGAGTGCCACTGGAGCCTTGTACGACGAACTTGGTGTCGCAGGAATGATTCTGCTTGGAACCCTGTCCATGCACGGTCTCGCTCTTCATCGAAAATCTGGGAATCTTGCAAGTCTCGGTATTGCCGTCTCCTATCTTTGGATTGGTCTGCATGCCTTCTCCAACGATTGGACCATCGTCAGCATCGAGATCGTTTCCTTCAATGACGATCTCCTCTTGTTCATGCTCATGTTTGCTGTGACAGCAACCAACGCAGTCATGGCAACACAATTCCACAAAGCGGACAATTGGTTCTCAGCAGCTGCCAAAGCCCTCGGTCTCGGCAAACCCGGATTGTGGGCCATTTCTGTTGGCTTGGGAATGATTGGTGCCTTGCTTTCGATTGCAGCAAATCGCGATGAGACTGGATATGCCCTCGCTCAACTGCTCCTGCTCATGAGTGCCTTTGGCGGCTCCTATCTCGCAGTTCGTGGTGTTGAATGGAAGCGCCTCGCACCGTTCATTTTGTTCCCAGCACCGTTCCTGCTCATTCTCGTCATTCTCCTCAATCTGGAAGTCTTCACCATCAACATCGCCAATCTGAGTGCGTACAGCATCTATGCCATCCTCACGGCTCTTCTCACATCCATTGCACTGCTTCGCAATCAACAAGCAGTTTCGGATCACGTTTTGTGGATGGGTGGTAGCATCATCGTCATTCTCCTGACCATCCTAATCCCTGCTGAAAGCGATGGTTGGCGACTCCTTGCATCCCAAGCGACGGTCTGGCTTGGTCTAGCATGGCTCGGTGTCCAGCGCCAATCTCCATCCATCTCCGGTGTTGCTGTTTTGATGCCATGGGTTTGGTTGTTGATGTTTGCAACCGATGTTGAATCGCGTATGTTCTCAAACGATTTCATCCCAGTCGTTCTCGACGAGCAGCATGTTGCAGCCTGGATGTTGCTGCTCATCGTTCAACAACTCTATGTTAATCTCAGCCAAGGTCAAGCAACGTTGAATCTTGCTGGACGATTGGCTGGTTTGAGCGAACTCGGCGCTCGAGCCCGAGATTCTGGACTGTTGCAATTGTGGAACCTTTCGTTCGTTCTTTCCCTCGTTTCCGTATGGGGCATCACACGTGTCGGAGGCATGCCCGCTTGGGGTCTTATCGGCATCATGGCAGCCATTCTTGTCTTTCATGGAACCTTGGTTGCACTGGGACAACATCGTGGCCAACCGAGAACAATGTTGGTCGCATGGAGCATCTTTGCACTCCACTTTGGATGGAAGTTCGGCCATACGTCGATGTTTGCTGCAACGATGGTCGCTGGATGTTCCTTGATGTTGGTTCATACCGATCGCTTCCTGAGTGACAAAGACAACGTCAAACGAAACCAAACCAACAGCATCATCACCTATCAGTTGCTTGTCATGAGCGCCCTCCTGGCTATTCCAGCATTGAGGAACGATGCTTCGCTCGAACTCACCAATGCCGATTGGTTCCCACAAGATGGACAAGATGCCATGATGATGGGCTTCATTTCTTTGGGAACGCTGTTCCATTACCTGAGCCGTGTCACAAAGATGGACAAATTGCTTCCACCAACACTTGCAACGGTCGCCATGATAGGTTTGATGTTGTTCAGCGGCACTGCACTCGAACTTCAATTGCTGACCATCATGGCATTGCTCAGTTTCATTGGCTCAGGCGCTTACCTTGCCTTCCAAGGTGAATGGCGCTCAGGTATGCGTTCCGTTGCTCGACGCGATGAGCGATTGCGAGAACTCGAAGCCAAACAGCGTACGCAGATTGCATACAATCAGACAAGCGAGGTGACCGGTGTTCAGTTCATTGATCCGAAGATGATCGAACTCGCTGAAAAGCAGAAAAAACGTGCAAAGCGCGCTGGTACCACGGATGAGATGGATTTGGAATTGGGTGATATTCAACATCGCCCGAGCATCGTTCTGTCCTTCATCGGTGTGACAATTTTTGCTGCAACGTTCTTTGCCTATCTCAGTGGTTCTGGCATGCTTGCCTTGTTGTTGATGGGAGGGATATCGTTCCTCTTCATCAGTTTGGCACGACTGCGTGCTGATTCACTTAATCTCCGTTTGGTTGACGTTCTCGGTGTCGAAATTCCAATCGCTGTCACAATGGCTGGTTTGGTGTTGGTCCATCTTGCGTCACGAATGACGCAAGGCACTGTGTTTCTCGATGAGCAATTCGATTTGCTGATCTTGATCTCAGGCCTGGTCGCTTTGGCTGGTTTTGCATTGGTTGGACGAAACGATTTGGGCGTACGGATTCCAAACGTTCTCGACATGGTTGTTGGTTTGTTGGTCATCGATCGCTTGTTTGGTGTTCTCGCTGGAGGCGAGCTTCCTATTCCAACCATGACGAACCCTCTCGAGTTTGATGAGATGTCATGGATGATTCCTGTCATCGGCAACGAAGTGCTGTTGATCGGTGCTGCTCTGCTATGGAATTGGGTTGAGCGTGAACGTCAAAAACGTAACTTGCAAGACCATCGCGGGGCTCTAGGTCGCATCTCCTACGGGTTGTCCATCCTTCTTCTTTCGTTTGGACCAGCAGCCTTGGTTGCTCTTACACTGATGTTTTTGCGCGGATGGGAATGGAAGCAACCAGCCGTCTTGATGGTTGGATTCATCGTTCTTCCCGTTGCACTGAACGAACTCGTGTGGTGGGTTGAAGATGAATTCAGCGTGACCTTGTTCGAAATGTGGATGTCATCCGTTGCCATTGGAACGCTCGGTCTTATCGCTGGAGGAATTGCAACCTACACCAATCAGGGCCTGTGGGTTTCAGCATCGCTGTGGGTTGCTCAGGTGCTCTTCATCGTCATTGGACTTCTCTCACCGTCGCTGCTGTTGTTCGTGCTGCTGACGCTCGCTATGTCCACAACGTCGTGGGTCATTGGTGTCCTCACCTTGCGCCGGGGATGGCGTATCGTTGGATTCCTCAATCTCGTTCTTGCTTGGATTGTTGCTAGCGTGCTCATCTTCCAAGGTATGACATCACTTGCAGCCCTTGCTTTGTTGCTCGCAACCGCAACCTTGCTAGCCATCATCACCTATCTGACGCAGTCACGCGACGAATTGCTCGCATCTCAGTGAGCAACCGGATTGAACGTTCGCAACAAGAGATTCTGAACCGATCGCATCAGCAGCATCGCATCGAAGCCTGGTTCAGGCTCGGAAAAGCGCAGACTGATGCTCGTCTTCTCTTGCGTTCCACTGTTTCTCAATCCGAAACTGACGTCCATGCCATTGAATTGACAACGGAGGAGCATCAAGTTCGACTCGCCCTCCAATCCCATTCGTTGCCAGTTTCCAACGTCACCGGCGAGTTCCAAATGGGTTCGAACCATTCCCTCGACCGTATCGGCAAGTTCGTTTCGACCGTTCCACATCCAGCGGTTAGGATTCTTGACGCTCAGCCGTTTTTTCCATCCTTTTTGCATCGAATCGGTTCCTGCCGATTCGAAGGCGAGCAAAGCGAGAAGCAAGGTCATGGCTCCATCTCCAACGAGGCTCCATCGAGTGGGTTCAGATGGATACGGTGATGGAAGAACGATGTGACCTGAATCCTCGATGCCGAAGAGGAGCGGTTGCTGTTCCTGAACTTGCACGTGGGGGGCGAGAGCGTGGGACAACCATCGATCACCGACCGCCGTTTCAAGACCCTGCATGTTGGCAGCCTCTTCGATGTTGGATAGGAGTTTGAGATTGGATTCGATGCTTGCAGCAACCTTCCACGCCTTTGGACATGCGCGAAGAACGGCATCAGCAATATCGTCACCATCGACCACTTCGACGCCATCATTGGTTTCGCGAACGAGCAGGCAACGGTCGCCATCACCATCGAGAGCAGCCCCGAGTAGTGTCCCAACGCCTTGAGTTGTCAAGGATTGAATCAGGAGATGTCCACTTGCGCTCAACTCATCCCACGTCCACGACTGCCCTGGTGAGAGTTCTCCAGCTCCACATCCATCGTTCATCGCTGATGCGTCTTGACTGACTTCCACGATGGAGACTCCTTGCGTCTGCAACCACATTGCCAACCAGTGTGCTGCATGGCCTTTCGATGAATCCAACAACAAAGCGTTGGAAGGGAACGATGATTCAAGGATTGGTTGAAGCAAAGTCAGTCGGCGCTCCAACCATGCTGCGTGATCAACAGTATGTTCCGAATCAGGCATCATCCATGCTTGTCGGTCAACGTCGTCGATTTCACGGTCTTCCTGTGACAAGGAATACGCCGTTTCTGAGACCAGTGTTTCGTACGCAGGCATGGATTTTCGACCGTGCGCATCGAACACTTTGATGCCTGAATCGTCCACGGGATTGTGGCTCGCTGTAATCATACAACCAAGTCTTGACTTGGTTTCGAGAACGCCATAATGCAACATTGGAGTCGAAACACAGCCAACGTGAACGACTTCACAATTCGATGCATGGAATCCGAGTGTCAACCATGCTGCAAGTGTTGCATTGTGTGGACGATCGTCCCATCCGATGACAACTTGACTGCCTTCACCTTCTTCTGGTAAGCAGCGTCCAAGAGCTTCACCGAGCAGTTTCATCAGTTGTGGTGTGAGCAACCGCTCGTCAACGATCCGTTCCAACGCACCCTCGTCGTCGCACGTATCAAGGGAAACACGGCCACGAATCCCATCGGTTCCGAACAGATTGGACATGGACTTCCCTCAACGTAGCACGCTGTTCTCTGCATGATATCCGCTCACGGTCGTATTGGGATGGACCATGCTTGCTTTTCCAAGAACGGTTCCTGGATTGGCAACTGCATTGCAACCGAGTTGTGCACCATCACCAAGAACAGCTCCGAACTTACGCAACCCTGTTTCTCTTCGAACATCGTCAAGCCAAATTCCGATGTGTTGACCATCGTTACGAAGGTTCGACAGTTTGACGCCTGCTCCGAGATTGACATTTGAGCCGAGGATGGAGTCGCCGACGTAGTTGAAGTGTGGCGCTTTGGCACCGGGAAGGAACAGAGAATGCTTTGATTCACTGGCATGGCCAAGAAGACTTCCTGCCATCATCCATGTGTATTCGCGAACATAAGCATGCGATCGAATGGTTGCATTGGCTTCGATAAGGCACGGTCCAATCAAATGGACGTGAGGTTCGATGATGGCTCCTTCCTCGACGTGAACCGGCCCTTTCCGCTCATCGATGGTCACGTACTCAACACCCTGTGGATGCTTTGAACCAACGTCTGAAAGTTTTGCATCGAGTTGACGTTTCAATCCAGAAGGGTTGTTTGGATCGAGGAGCAACCAAGCAGGCTCGTCCAGATTCATCATGTTGCGAGCAACATCGGATGAAAAAAGAGCCTCAGCTTTGACATCAGAAGGCCAGTCCATGCTTGCTCGACGGACCTCGCCACATTGAATGTTTGGTCATCCCATGGCGTGATAGATACGCTTGCCCGTGGTGGCATCAAGTTTGAACCCGATGCTGTTTTTCATGTGACGCGGAATGAAGTATCCGATCTTCCGTGCGGTAAGACC
Source organism: Candidatus Poseidoniaceae archaeon (assembly GCA_049598575.1). Lineage (GTDB taxonomy): Archaea > Thermoplasmatota > Poseidoniia > Poseidoniales > Poseidoniaceae > MGIIa-L2. The sequence continues at coordinate 6,306 of JBMYNT010000006.1, forward strand.
GTGATTTCTCATCTTGCGCTCGTTCGACAAGTATGCAACAATATCCGCTGCTGAGCAACCTGGTCGATCTTCGATGTAGGTTGCAATTTCTGCCTTGAGGCGCTCCAATCGTGCCTCTTTCTGTGTGCCTTTTCCTTTCATTGCGGCCATGTAGTATAGTTGTCGTTGGAAGTATATGAGACATCGATGGGACCCCCTTGGGCGTCCCATGAATTTGCCTGCAAAGGTTCTTCAAACGAAGGCGGGACGAAGTTGCATGGGCGAAGTAAAAGCGGTCACTGATTCGGAGTTTGAAGGCGCAATCAACGAGAGCGAATGGGTTCTGGTTGATTTCTGGGCAGAATGGTGTGGACCGTGCAAGGCCATTGCTCCTATTTTGAACGATCTTGCGTCCGAACGGGACATTCTCGTCGCTAAGGTCGATACCGATGCCAACACCATGCACGCTGCTCGACTCGGCGTCCGTGGAATTCCTGCTCTCTTCTTGTTCCGAAACGGAACCATGGTCGACAACAAGAGCGGTATGATGTCCAAGGCTGCTTTGACCACATGGGTCGACAACCACATGACAGCTGACGACTTCTGAATCACTTGATTCGTTGACGACGCTCTGTTTCTGCAGAACCAACTTCACGTACGAGGCGTTCGCGTAGTGCTTCATGCAACCACATACCTTGCTCCAACTCGATGAGCAGACCGTAATCGATCAAGCGCTGAGGAGGCGTACCATCCCAATCCAAACTGTTGGCAAGAACCTTCCATGGAATCGGCTTCTCTGAAACGGCGAGTGTTGCCAAGAGTTCTCGCTCATCATCGGGCAGTGGCGCTAGAATTTCTTCATCCAAGAATCGTAACCAATCCTCATGCGTCGGTTTGCCGTACAACTCGAGCATCTCAATCGCCAACGGGTGTCCACCCGTTCGCTCATGTACATCACTCGCATCGACATCGTTCAGGTCAAGCTCATCCAACCATTGCGAGGTTTCATCCAGTGAAAGACCGGAGAGTGGCAACTCCTCGACAATGTCTCGCGTGTGAACATCTCTTCGATCGTAGAAGTCCAGCGAGGTTCGAGAAATCAGAACAAAGCGCAACGGCGTTTTCTGAGAGATTTGCAACAATGCTCCGAGGAGATTCTTCGATTCGGATGCAATGTGATGAACGTCATCAAGAACGATGAGCCAGTATGGCGGGGGCCCACCAGGAGCAATGGAGAAGCGTTCTCGAACCGTGTACGCATCCGTCAAGTAAGCAAGCAATCGACGTCGCCATGTATCAACGTCAAGTGGAGCGCCCGGACGTAATGGAAGTGTTTCAATCAAATTGTATGGATCGTGCTTCTCATCAATTCCGAATCGGTGGAGGAGACTCACAGCAAGACCCACTTCACGATCCCAAGGTTGACATGGATACCAACAAATCGAGAGATTCGGTTGCTCGTCTTGCTTACCTGCCAACCATTCTGCAACAAGTGTTGACTTTCCAATGCCTGCGATACCAGAAACAACGGCGAAGGCAGAGCGCCCATCAAACCATTCATCCAGACGCTTGAGTTCGTCATCTCGTCCACGCATTTTGCGGGTTTGAGGCGCACTTGTGTGATAGGTTGCATGAACACCTGCGAGCGGCTGAAGTCGACCAGGTGGAGGCGTGGAATCTTCCTCGTCCTGCTTTTTAATCAAACCGAATCGAATGTCGCCCCAGGTTAGAACACCTTCGTGTTGTGCATGAAGCAGGACTTGCAACAACGACATATCCGAAGCCAAACGGTCGGCAGCGTCTTTCGATTCAATCTCAAGAAGCTGACCATCCTTGTCTCGTACCAAGACCTTGGTTTCACCCAATTTGTTCGTTCGAAGTTTGGCCATGTCGCGACCTTCCTCGGTCAATTGCCACGTCTTTTGGCGTCGGTCATCGTTCTGAATCGAACGTGTGTGTTCACTGACCCAACCCTTGCGGACAAGGTCCCGCATGGTTCGGCTGACGTTTGGGGGATGTTGTGCACACGCTTCCGCAATTCCTGGTCGTGTCAAGGAAGAGGTCACAATGAATCGGTCGGCGAGGTGGTCATGGTGCAAGAGGTGCAGCAAGACGCGGTCTGAGACTGCGACGTTGACTTTTGGCAACCCCTCGGCCATGTTCCTCTGTGGAGAATATCACGTTCAAGCGTTCCGATTCCGTGATGCCAAATTTAAACACAAAGACCACAACACCTAATAATAGATAAGTGACGGATTGCTATGCAATCTGGACGACTGTCGCGGAAATTGCTGAGCACCTTGCTTATCCTCCTCATGATTGGGGTTGTACTTACACCACTGAGTGCTTCTGCAGCCGATTCTGATGGAGATACGGTTGACGATTCTCTTGATGACTGTCCGCACGCGGCTGGCACATCAACCATTGACAAGACGGGTTGTCCCGATCGAGATGGCGATGGATATTCCGATACCTACGATGGCTGGACCTCGAATAATCCGAATTTCGGTATTGAACAACAAATCACCGGTAGCTCACATTACTCGGTGGATCACAACAGCGATGGTTCTCTTCTTGCAACAGCCAACGGAAGGCAAATCCGTGTCTTCGACACATCAACGCACACCAACGTCCGTTCAAGTGCTCAACTCGTTGAAGGAAACAATGGCTACATCACGAGCATCGATTGGAGCCCTGACGATGCCTATATTGCAGCAACATTGAGCGACGATACCGCAACAATCCTTCACGCAAGCAACTTGACCATTGTCCACGAAGATATCACACACTCTGGTTCGTCACGTACCTTCTCCGATGTTGCTTTCTTCCCGAACAGTACCTCGATTGCAGTTGTCGACGAAGCCTCTGGAGGCTGGGGTGGAGGAACCTGTTCTGGATGCGCAGTCATGCTGATCGACGTTGCAACAGGGTCGATTTGGAGAGAAGTCAAACCAGCAGGAAATTCTGGAAGCTATTCCTCGGTTGCCTTTTCAGAAGACGGCAGCCGAATGGCAGTTGGCGGGGATGGAAACGCCTACCTCATTAACACAAGTGCTTGGACAACCGTTCGAGCCATGAACCCAGGATCAGGAGCGAATGTCCACTCGATCGACATTTCACCGGATGGAAACACGATCGCTATGTGCACTGGTTACGACAACGGCGTCTCACAATTGCGTGCGTTCCGAACCAGCGATGGTGCATCGATTCTCTCCAAGACGGGTACAAGTTCCTGTTACGGTGTCGATGTTTCCCCAGATAGCAACCAAGTTGCATACACCATCGGTTACTACAGCACAAATGGTGGAACGTCAGTCATCTATGAAATTCAAAGTGGTACATTAATTGACACACTTTCCGTTGCACGAGGTTCCAACACCTGTTCGCAATCTGGAAATTCGAACCCTTGTGGGAACGTCAACTCTGCTTCATGGCACCCAGATGGTTTCCATATTGCTCTCGCAGTAAGCCGGAATTACAACGGCCTCTACTTCCTTTACGCTGACCTAGATCCTGACAACGATGGATACAATTCAAGCGATCAGGGCGATGGAATCGTCGATGCCTTCCCTGATGATGGAACACAATGGGACGATACTGATAACGATGGATATGGTGACAATCCTGCACCTGCTTTCCAGCCTGATGCATGCATCACAACATGGGGCAACAGCACCGATGATCGGTTCGGCTGCCCAGACGCCGATGGTGACGGTTGGTCCAATGACAACGACTGGGCTCCAAGCAACAAGGAGCAATGGGTCGATGCTGACAACGATGGATATGGTGACAACTATCTCTACGAAATTGCATCCAATCAACTCCACATCAACCAACGTGGAGATGCCTTCCCGAACGATGCCACACAATGGAACGACACCGATGGCGACGGTTACGGCGACAACTACGAAGATGTTTCATGGAACGAATATCGAGCTCCAGAATGGCCCGGTGAAATCATCGTTGGTGCACAAAACATCGACGTCTTCCCGCTTGACCGAACCCAATGGCGCGATACAGATGGCGACTGGGTGGGCGATGAACAAATGAGTGACAGGGCCGATGGTTGCCCAACCGTTTGGGGCAACTCAACCTACGACCGACTCGGTTGCATCGACACCGATGGGGATGGATACTCCGATCCTGATGCAGGATGGCCTACACGGACCGATTGTTACGGAGCGGATGCCTTCCCGAACGATGCCACACAATGGTGCGATGAAGACAATGACGGCTTTGGAAGCAACCCTGATGGAAACAACGCTGATGATTGTCCGAACCAAGCAGGACCGTCCACGGAGGACCAATACGGATGTCCAGATCGTGACGGTGATGGTTATTCGAACACAGGCGATCCGTTCCCGGATGACGGGACGCAGTGGGAAGACGCGGACGGTGACAACTACGGTGACAACCCTGATGGAAACAATCCAGACTTCTTCCCAAACGATGCTTCACAATGGCGAGATTCCGATGGTGATGGTTACGGAGACAATCCAGGCGGTACCAACGGTGACCGCTTCCCGAACGATCCTACACAGTGGTCCGATGCTGACAACGATGGCTATGGAGACAACTTTGTCGATACGGATGGTGATGGTGTCTCAGAAGGAAACTCCGACGTCTGTCCTCAAACCTATGGCGAATCCAACTCCGCTGCATCTCGTGGCTGTCCAGATTCCGATGGTGATGGCTTCACAGATCCAGAAGATGCCTTCCCAAACCAGCCACTTCAGTGGGCTGATCAGGATGGAGACGGCTTTGGTGACAACGTGCAATTCACCGATGGTGACGAGTGCATCGATGTCTATGGCAAGAGCACGGAGAATGGTGTGCAAGGTTGTCCTGATTCCGATGGTGACGGTCATGCAGACCCATTCGGTGACTTTGTTGCGAAGCCAGATTGCACAGGTGCTGATGCCTTCCCGAACGATCCGCTTCAATGGTGCGACAAAGACGGAGACGGTGTTGGTGACAACTACGTCTTCACGAACATAACCGTTCCTGACGAAGAAAACACTGGGTTGATAATTGAGCTCTGCGAACAAATTGGCGATGCCTTCCCGAACGATGTTACACAGTGGTCCGACATGGACTGCGATGGTTATGGCGATAACCAGACTGGCATTTCGCCAGATGCTTTCCCATTACGGAAGACTCAGCACAAAGACAACGATGGTGATGGTTATGGCAACAGCATTATTCAAGGTGCATACCAGAGCGATGATTGTACGAACGTTTACGGTACATCAACCGTTGATCGATATGGTTGCCCTGATAGCGATAACGACGGAGTTTCAGACGCAACGGACCCATGTGTTTGGGACCCGACTGTTTCAGTAGGAGTCCCAGGACAAGTCGACTGCCCAATTTCAGAAGATCCGAACAAGGCGGACGAGGAAGAGACGGTTGCTGAAGTCGAAGCAAAATCATCGAATGTGATGCTCTATGCAATGGGCGGTATCATTGCATTCATGCTCGCAGCCATTCTTGTTGCCATGCTCGCTCGACAAGCAAGCCGCAACAAGCTCATGCGTGAGCGAGCCATCGAGCGAAAGGCTGAGGAACAACTCATGGATGAAGAAGAGCGCCGACAGCAATGGATTGACTACTATGTCGCCAACGGTGAATTCGACAAAGCACGTGAACTTGGTTGGGTGGATCCTGCATCCCTCCCTGCGTGGAAACAGCACGAGATGCAGCAGCAAGAAGCACTGCAAGCATCCATTCCATCCATGCTTGACCTGGATTGATTTACGCATGGTTTGTACCGTTGCCCTTTAAATCAATGAGAACTATGCAAAACCATGGGAGAGGGGCGTATGCGTCGTCTTTTTGCAACATCCATGGTGATGTTGCTCGTTCTCCTCATTCCAGTTAGTGCTGAGGAAACAGACACTGTTCGTCTCGAAATCGAAGTGATGGATGACAATTCCAAGCCTTGGTATGGGGCAGGAGACAGCGTTCTTCTCACTTCTTCCATCGTGAACGACGGTGCTACAACTTCCATCAACGAAGACCCATCGTGTGGTGTTATTATGCGTGTGGCCAATGCCGCAGGTACAACCATTCTCGACGAAAGCACAACGTGTCGAGGCCAAAGCCGTGGTCTCGACATCGGCACTGGAACAACAGCGTTGGACCAACATGCATGGGATTTGACCGATCAAGATGGCGATCTCGTTTCACCAGGACTCTATACCATCACCATCGAACTTTCAGGTTCTGGGCTTTCAGCAACATCTGAAGTGATGGTTCAACAAAACGCAGGGATTCCGTCGGAGTTGATCTTCTCAACCTACGTCACTCATCGAGAAGATGTGTTGTCCCTTGGCGAACCATTCGTCGTCGCTTACGAACTTCACAATCCGACATCTGAGGCCATCGACATCAATTCTCTGGACGCATGTCAGCTACTGATTTCGTTTGAAGAACAGCGGCTCGGACCAGCATGCAATGCTGGACTGACGACCATTGACGCTTACGCCGTTCTCGGATTGGGCCACACCATGCATCAGGCAACCACAGTCGGTGCCTCGACGCTAACAGTTGGAACACCCGATGCACAAGTTGTTGATTCGTTCGAACTCTTTGTTCAAGAAGCACCTGTCCTCTCTACGCCACTTGACGTTTCCATCAACGCACTCTCTACCTCGTTCATCCAAGGCGAGTTGCTGGATGGCTCGCTCACGCTTGAAAACGACGGAACTGAGAGTGAGCTGTTGCGATTCACAAACACCTGCCGAGCAAGTTACTGGGTAGCAGGAAGTAACGGGGTTGTGTTTGATTCACTCGACCAAGCAAACTGTCGGACGGCAGAACTCGACGTTGTTGTGGGCGCATCCTCTCAGACCACATTCCCTCTCCAATCCTGGGCCTTTGTTGACGAAACAGGGTGCTCCATGTTAAGCGGCGATTACGTCCTCGTTGCCGAAGTGCCCGAGTTCGGCTATGCATCCTCGATGGATGTCGACTATCGCCGCATTCAATCCGCTGATTGTGGTACCGCTTCTGAGCCACTCACATCCCTCTCTGTTGATCTCGATGGCAATGACGAAGTCATGTTCGAGTTGCAACTCACTGGAGTTGATGAGGCCACTGATATTCAGTGGCTTGAAATTTGCAAAGCATCGCTCCAGCTGTGGAACCTCGATCTTTCGGAGAAAGTCATTGCAATGAACGTTCTCTGCAACAGTAACGGGGAAGTCGACCAGGCCTTGCGCCTCTCGACAGATGATGCTCTTCGATTCGAACTCGAAGATCTGAACACTTTCGATTACCAAGATGCAGAATACCAAATCCAACTCGATATGGCGACCGACCAAGACATGATGCTCGAGTACACGTTCTCGTGGCCGTTGAACGTTGCCGTTGATGAAACGGTGGTCGTTGATGGAGAGGTCTCACAGGAGGCTCCAATCATCCTAGTCGATGGTGTATGGAGTGGCATCTTAACGGCTGATGGAACATGTTGGATGCTCGAGAACGAGGAGGGTGTCGTGCACATGCTCGCTGATTCAACGATGGCTTCATGGGCCCCAGAACGTGGCATGACTGGTTCCTACCAAGCGCAACAAACGAACGCCAACGATGCTTGTACTCGATTCACTGCTGACAGTTTCACGTTTGTCGCTATCCTTCAAGAAATCCCGTTGGTTGAAGAAGCATCCGCGGTGGAAGAATCTTCCGTCGTTGAGGATGAAATTGTCGAACAAGAAGCCCTCCCTGAATGGGCACCTCAAGCCGTTACCGTTCTTACCGTGAGCGCTATTCTCTCCATGCTTGGCTTCGCTGCGTTCAACAACGAAGCCATTCGGATCTCGACAACCCTCACTGGATTGTGGTTCCTCGGTTTGATCGGAAAAACCTCTGAGACGAGTGATGGTCGTTTCCAGCGTGGACGATTGCTTGGTTACCTTACTGCGAACCCTGGTTGTCACTTCCGCGCACTCTTGTCTGCCTTGGACATGAGCAACGGACAACTCTCACATCACCTTCGCGTTCTCGAACTAGAAGAGAGCATCTGGCGACGAAAAGACGGTCGCTTGGTCCGCTACTATCCGTTGACCAACACGCTCCACCCACTGCTCGAGGATGATGCGCTTCCAGTACCAATCCTCGCCCCTGACCCACTTTCGCTTCAAGGGAAGATTCTGGTTTTGCTCGATCATGACAGCCAAATGGGAGACTTCCCCACACAAGCTGAACTTGCGAAGCGACTGGACAAATCCCAACAACTGATATCTCACCACCTCCGTACACTGGAGAAATACGGCCTCATCGAAGGACGTCGCATGGGCATGCGCAACCGCTACAAACTCACCAAGGAGGCGATGTTCCTTCTTGAGACCAGCGAAGCATACCTGCAGAACGAGATGAACCTCTGAATTCGATTCGCTGAGGTGGATTGAAGAAGGATAGCATGGAGGCGTGTTTAGCGTAGGATGTGTCAACGTGTCGGATGAGATGAAGACAACGGATGAAGTTGCATGGCAACAAGCCTGGAACGATGCGGACGTCTTTGCATCGAGCGACGATGCATCCAAACCGAAATTCTACTGTTTGGAGATGTATCCCTATCCATCCGGAAAAATGCATATGGGTCACGTTCGAAACTACTCGATTGGTGATGCAGTTGCCCGATACAAGCGAATGAAAGGCTTCAATGTCCTCTATCCGATGGGATTCGATTCCTTTGGAATGCCGGCCGAAAATGCGGCCATTGCTGAAGGTGGTCATCCTCACGACATTACCGAGAAGAACATGGCCTCCATTACGGAACAGATCAAGCGCATGGGATTCTCGTACGACTGGAGCCGATTGGTCAAGAGTCACGATCCGAATTACTACAAGTGGAACCAATTGTTCTTCACGCGCTTTTTCAAATCCGGACTCGCCTATCGTGAGTTCGCTCCAGTCAATTGGTGTGAATCCTGTTCAACGGTCCTTGCCAACGAGCAAGTCAAGGCAGGTCGCTGTTGGCGATGCAATGGTCCTGTCCGACAGAAGGACATGAGTCAGTGGTTCATTGACATCACCAAGTACGCTCAACAATTGCTCGATGGCCTCGATACCATCGAATTCCCAGAGAGCGTTCGATTGATGCAAGAAGACTGGTTGGGTCGCTCCGAAGGAGCTGAAATCGAATTCGGTATCGAAGGAAGCGAAGAAACCATTCGCGTCTTCACAACTCGCCCTGATACCCTCTTCGGCGTTACGTTTGTCACACTTGCACCAGAACATCCACTTGCGGAAGAGTTGGTCAAAGGAACGGAGTACGAGGCCGATTGGAAGGCCATGCACGATGTCTATGCTAACATGAGCGAATTCGATCGAATCAAGAACCTCAACAAGAAGGAAGGTGTTTCACTCGGGCGCTTTGCCATCCACCCACTAACAGGAGAAAAAATTCCAATCTGGGCCGGTAACTTCGTTCTCGCTACCTACGGAACTGGGGCTGTCATGGCTGTCCCAGGTCATGATGAACGGGATTTCGACTTTGCAAAGACCTACGATTTGCCCATTAAGCGTGTTCTGATCGAAAACGAGAATGACGATGCTGATGAAGAACTTGAATCAGCATATACGGAAGACGGATACATGGTTCATTCTGGTATAGATGGGTTCGATGGGCACTTCGGAGATGCTGCGCGTACTGCTGTTACCGATGCTCTCGAAGCGGTCGCCAAGGGCGATCGTCGAGTCAATTGGAAGATTCGCCCATGGCTTATCAGCCGCCAACGCTACTGGGGCACACCGATTCCAATCATTCACTGTGAAGATTGTGGAGCCGTTCCTGTTCCTGAAGATCAACTACCAGTTGAACTTCCACGAGACGTTGTCTTTGATGGGAAAGGAAACCCGTTGGAAACGTCAGAATCCTTCCTTAACGTATGTTGCCCCGAATGTGGCAAGGATGCCCGACGTGAAACCGATACGATGGATACGTTCGTTGACTCATCATGGTACTTCTTGCGTTATACCGATGCCAACAATCTCGAACAGTGGTACAATGCCGACGTTGCCGACTATTGGATGAACGTTGACTTCTATTGTGGTGGAATTGAACACGCCCAAATGCACTTGATTTACGCTCGATTCTACACCAAGGCGCTTCGTGACCTTGGCTTCCACAGCATCGATGAGCCATTCAACGAATTGCTGTGTCAAGGGATGGTCAATAAGAGCGCTCCATTCTGCGAAACCTGTTCTGTAACACTCTCAGTGGACCATGCTGGCTCACCTTGTCCGCATTGCGATTCACCACTCGGTGAGCGCTCGGCCAAGATGAGCAAGTCGCTTGGAAACACCGTCTCTCCTGAACAGATGATTGAGCAATTCGGAGCCGATACCGTTCGATTGTTCATCCTCTTTGCCGCGAATCCAACCGCTGGAATGGACTGGTCCGATTCAGCTGTTGAAGCCAATCATCGGGTGATGCAGCAACTGCAAACCATGCCGGACCAACTCCTCGGATGGGACAAGCCCGCCCATTCCATCGATGCTTGGATGATGGCACGACTCCGACAACGCCTCCAACAGTGGTCCGATGCAATGGATCGATACGACTTGCGTCGAGCGGTCGAATGCTCGCATTATGACATGGTCAAGGACATCAACTGGTACGTACGACGTGGAGGCGGCAACGCTGAAGTTGGCAGAACATTGCTTCATTCTTGGACGCACATGATCGGCATCGCAACCCCTCACCTCGCAGAAGATTGGTGGGCGCAACTTGGTGGAGAGGGTCTCCTCGCTGCACATGTGATGGATGACATTCAAACCGTCAGTGAAGAGGATCAAGCCCTCCTCGATGGAGAAGCATTGATTCGAGATCTCCTCGAACAAGCACGAAAGGTTCGCAGTGTTGCTGAACGACACATCGATGGAGAAGCATCATCGCTCACCATCGTCACTTCTGCAGTTTGGAGAAACGCAATGGCAGAAATGGCATTGAACCACCTCTCTGAAGGAAACAATGTCAAGACCTTCATGAGCATTTTGACCCAATCAGAACTCGCCCAAGGTGAAACTCGAGGTGAACGTCTCGGATTCTGGAACAAGCGCATGCTACCTCAAGTGTTCAAGTGGGACGATGAAAAGAAGCGAATTCTTCTTTCAACACTTGATGAAACACAGGTCTATGCGAACGCTTCTGATTTTATTGCAGAAGAACTCGGACTTGCATCGGTAGGCATCGTCCGTGGTGAAAGCGAAGAGGATGCGACTGGAAAAGCTGGCGTTGCAATGCCGCTTTCACCTGCATTCATCTATGCTTGAGCTTCTTCTTCAACCGGTTCCGAAGAAGCCTCAGGAGCGGTTGCTGGTTCGGTTTCAAGCGTTGGAACCGCTTTCTGTTGCGGTTGATTTGTCGGTGCTTTGACCGGCTTGAATGTGAAGTAGCCGGCAACACAAGCAAGAGCGATTGCGACCAAGATCAGAACTTGGTTGATTCCAAACGAGGACTCAGCACTCTCACCCTTGTTCTCAACGACGATCAAGGTGCAGCCATCTGAATCGACCTGCTCGCCAAGCGGTGTTGAAGGGCACAGATCATCATCGTTGAGGATTCCATCGGAATCCGTATCGGCTTGCTGGGATGAACATCCTGCACCATCAACGACGGTACTCAGCGGTGTCCTCGGACAAATGTCCGCTTCATTGAGAACACCATCTGCATCGTCGTCCACATCTTCTTCACCATCGACGCATCCATCCGAATCGAAGTCTTGGGAAGGCAACACTGGTCCAACAAGACCACGGGGGCAGAGATCGAAGATGTCGTCGAAACCATCGCCATCGTCATCCTCGTCTTCTTCATCATCATGACAACCATCTTGGTCACGGTCGAGTGATGCATCGGTTGCATTCCAATTGCGGTATCCCTTTGGACACATGTCGAGTTGGTTGGAACCGATCATATCGAGCATCAAATCGTTGTCATCATCCAGGTCGTTGATGCTGTCCTGACAGCCATCACGGTCCCAATCGTTCGTCTCTGTTGAATCCCACAGAGCAAGATCACGTGGGCAACCATCTTCGATGTTGACGATACCATCGCCATCCTCATCCAAATCGCACGCATCACCAATGGAATCACCATCAAGGTCTTCTTGTCCAGCGTTTGATGTGCTTGGACAGTTGTCGCGTTGATCAACAAAGCCGTCCTCATCCGTATCGAAATCCGAACATCCATCTCCTTCAACATCGGTTTCGGAAGTTGAAACCCATCCAATTGGACCCTTTGGGCACGTGTCGAGGTGATCGTAGACGGTATCGTTGTCATCGTCAAAATCCTCGTCAGCATCTCGACATCCGTCGCTATCATGATCGGTTGAAGCGCTGCTTGTCCAACCGACTTCGCCTTGTTGACATGTGTCAAGTTCGTCGGCAATGCCATCGTTGTCATCGTCATCATCGCAGACATCACCAAACAAGTCTGATTCGAAGTTCGCTTGGTCTCCATTGGATACTCTTGGACAATTGTCGATACCATCGAGCACACCGTCTCCATCGAGATCGGTCTCATAGTGCCAAACACCACCGTCCTGTCCTCCAACGGCAACAACAGAATGATTTCCATACATGCCTGCATCTTCAAAGGAGAAAGCGATGAGAGAACCACCTGATGCGGACGAAACCATCTCGTAGACACGGTCTCGACCATCGCTTCCACCGGTGAGTGCCCACAACCAACCATCATCAAAATCATATTCGCCCACGAAAATGTCGGTTCCGAAGTAACTCGAGTCATCATCGTAATCGGCCAAGATCTCTCCACCGAGCGTGAACGCATACGTCGTCACGCCAGCGTAAATCAACGATCCAGATGCTGTTTGATACGCTGCACTGTACATGTCGTAACCGGAACCACCCTCAACGATGAGTCCATCCCAAGCCCCATTGGTGGTGATATCAGCGCGGAAAGCATCGAACCATTGTGTGGTCTCGCTGTAATCCGAGCCAAACGTCGAATTGCCCTCGATGGTACCGTAGACTTGCACATCCAAGCCTGCACTTGCAACGCAACCGTTGACGAGATCGTCGCCTGTTCCACCTGCTTGTTGCATCCACTGCCAACTATTGACATCGTACTTGGCCACAACGATGTCACCCCCACCATTTGAATCAACGGAACCGAACTCATCGAATGTGAGTTGACCAATGAATGTGAGAGCGATGAATGTATCACCAACGCTGTTTTGACAAAAGCCTCCAAATGGCTCGACACCGTCCTCTGTGAACGCAGTAAACCCGTTGCTAAAAATTCCAAATTCATCAAAAATCATTACTGCAAGGCTCGTTTGAGATCCACCAGCAAAGAGGGTTTGATTCATCTCAAGAAGGTCCTTGAACAATACACTCACATGGATTTTATCGTTGGCATCCACAAACATATCAAACATCAAAATCTCTTGTTGGTTGGCAATGGAAACAGCCCACTGCCATCCGGTTTCAACATCGTATCGAGCGATGTAGGCATTGCCCTCATCGGAATTTGCTGCTTTATCCAACGTCGGGAGTGATCCCAACGTCATGTTGCATTGGAGACCTGCACTACCGAGGCAATAATTGCCTGCGATGATGAAATCACCATCGCTCATCAAAGCAAGTGCGTCCACTGTATCGACACCAATACTCCCGAATGATTCACTGAAATTCCATTCATTCGTTTCGTTTGAAATTGCAATGAAACCATCGACATCTTCCAACCCAAGTTGGTTGGATTCATGTCCGTTATCTCCAATGAGGATGGAGGCTGTGAAACTACCTCCGACAAGTACGGAGTTGTTTTTCAAAGGGGCGAGGGTTTTGATGGAGTCTTCTCCAAAGCCACCAACCGTGGCTGCCCATCCCAATCGTTCGGGTTCTTCGTCGTTGAATTGCGGAGTAATTTCAGCATCCAACACCTCTGCTGGAGGGTTGGGCATCGTTGCAAGTAAGAGTGCGAAGACGATGAACAGTGGACGATACATAGCCTTGTGAAGAACTGCCACTTCATGAAGGTGTTGCGTTGCAGTCCATTCAGTCCATTGTGACGATTGGTTCAAAGACGGTCGACGTCAAGGTCCAATTATGTCCCAAGGTCGTAAGCCAAAACGCAGCGGTCAAGGGCGGCAACGAAACCGTCGCCGGTACGGTGGACCACGCAAGGCCAATCTGATTGAACAATCAAAAAAGGAACTTCTCGAATACAATCAACGAGCAAATGACCGATTCGATTACGAAAAAACCGGCCTCCAACCGGTTGGCCTACCAGACGATCCATCCGATGCGACATCGTTCTCATTCACCTGGAAATGCAATCCTGTTCGGCTCTCGGATGAAGAGAAAATGGCCGATTTTGTTGTCCGTAGGGGCGAGTTTGGTTGGCTTGATGACGATCGTGTTGATGAAATCGCAGCGTTTGCTGAACCGCTATCCATCTCAGCAGATCAAGCGTTGTCGCTTCGGTCAGCTCTTCTCCAACAGAAGACGGTCTATGGCCACTCAGCCATGCGCAACCGTGGCCGTCAAATCCATCGCGATTACAAACAAGGGATGTCCGTCGTCGAGCTATCGAAAAAATACGACTTCCCTCCCATGAACATCTTCCGGCAAATTCTCGCTGAGAAAGGATGGTCCAAGACGAAAATCAAGGAGGCCGTCCGGGCACCATCTCGCTTTTCAGAGCGTGAACGCAAAGAATTCGAGGCTGCAGAGGAAGCCGATCGAGTTTCCAACGTGGACCAAAGCGAGACGCACCTTCGTGCTGATGTGTTCGAGACCATCCTTGCCGATTGGTTTGAGGAACAAGGTGTACGACTCCGCCGTCAGCCTGAACTTGTCAAAGAGCAGTCGATTGAAATTGGGGGTCCAAAATTGACGCCAGATATTCTGTTCCTCGACCATGTGGAAATCAACGGTCAGCCGGTTGCTTGGATTGATGCAAAGCACTTCTACGGCGCCGATGTGGGGTTCCAGCGCAAGAAAATGTCCAAGCAAATGATGCGTTACATCAACGAATGGGGAAGTGGAGCCATCGTGTTCAGACATGGTTTCTCAGAGAACCTGTATATGGCTGGTGTGACCATGTTGGATGCCAGTCCGTTGGACCTCTCCGAATTGCAAGATCGGCCTTAGATGACTCTCTGCGGTGCGATTCGCGTTAAGATTGAATCCAGTCCAATGGAACGAAGACGTTCTGAAAGTTGATTCAAATCGCTCTCATCAAGAGATTCATTGGCTTTCGCAGGAAGCAGGACGCATGACGTTCCAAGCATGCACAATCGTGCTCGTACCTTTGCTTGGAGATTCAATTCATTGATGACAGACTGAACCGAAGCAAGCATCGATTGTCTGGAAGGTTCTTCCAACATCTTGGACATCCGGCCAAATGTTTGTGCTTCGTTCAACAGTTCATTCCAAATGGATGCTTCCCATTGCTTCGTTGCAAGACGATCCACTGCAGCATCACCTGCACGCGTAATGCTTGATTTCCAGTCCGGGTGATCGATGTATTCTGACGTGTGCTTGGATTCACTGGACTGCCAAATCAAGAGGATATTCGAATCAAGAGAAAAGCTTCGAGCAACGCCGGGTGACGGTGGTGAACCAGGATGCGTTCGAAGTTCAACACCTCCGACATAGAGTCCAAGAACGTCGCCAAGGCCTCCCGAATACCGTCTCTCGATGTGATGTGCAGCACGGAAATACTGTGGAACAGATCCTTTCTCAGTCATCTGAAAACAAGCCAAAGCCAGTGCTGAGAGTCCTGCAGCAGACATACCAAACCCCTGGCTGAGTGGCAATTCAATGTCGACGTAAATGGAATAATTGGCATCCTGTGGAAGAAGACGTGCTTGACGTAGTTCGTCGATCAGATCGTCGTACATTTGCTCACTGAGCGATTCACTCGGTATCTGCGCATTGATCGTAACCTCGGTCGTACCTTTCGATTTAATGTCAGGAATATCTTGATCCCAACCAGCCATCTCTTGGCCTGCTTCGATGACTTCGCTTCGACCCGTTTCTTGAATCGATACGGAAACACCATGCTCGAGACAAATTCCCGCACCTCGACTTCCTTGGTTTCGAGGAAGAAGAGCATCGTCATGGATTGAAAACAGTAAGGTGATGTGTCCACCAACACGAACTGTTGCCATGGTCAAGCCATCTCACAGTGAATCATCAAGATGGCGGAAGGTCCGATATCCGAATCAAGCAAAGGCTCGTCCGAGGTCGTCACCGAGTTCGGTGAATCGAGACTTCAACTCCTCAATGGCGCTGTTGAAGACAGCTTCAGGAGCCAATGAACCATCGGTCTCGAAGGAGAAGACGAAACTGCCGTCAACCTTGTTGAGAACAATCGCCTCATCGAAGTCTGCATCTCGGCCAGTACCGTGACCTACTTGGTGGAGGGCCTTCTCAATATCGAGGACAGTTGAAACATCGTCGCACTTCTTGTTGCTGAAGAGTTTGGCATCAATGGCTCGACCGTCGCTGGTCTTGAGGTCAAGATCAAAGAGAACTGAGGCCTTCTTTGGCTTCTTGAGTTCTGCTTCGTAACGTGGTTGGAAAGTAACTGCAGATGCAGCAGACCACTTGGCGTGGTCACGACCTCGACCGAGTGTTGCGAACGCAATGAACTCGAGGAACTGTCCTTGTGCGAGGTAGGTGATTGGGATGGATTGCATTTCTTCACTGATGTCGAAAGCAGGGTCGGAAACGTTGGTCAAATCGCCTGCTCGAACAACTCGGTACGGCTCATCACTGTCTGAGGATGGACCTTGAACATTGAGTGTATACAAGACTTGACACATAGGGCAACCACGATCATCTTCGGCCATGTCCATGCAATTTGAACAGTCGTCAGGAGCAACAATGCTGTTCTCAGGGCAGGTTGGAATTGGAATCATAGCGAGACGGTGCGCAATAACTTCGTCTGGAAGTGCGTTGACAGATTCAAAGATTTCACCACGGTTGTTGTCTTGGTTCACACCAAGCGTGAACATGACTTTGTCGATCGCCATCTTTGGTACATCAGCCATGATTGCACGTCGAAGTGCGTTCACCTGGGATGCATCGACATCTTCGATGAGAATCTTCATTTTGTTTCCTTTAGGATACCCTTCAACAACGCTTGCCTTCATCTTCATTCCTCCAAATCAGACACGTCGTCCACGTCGTCCACCCTTTTTCTTGGTGCCGTCGTGAGCGATTGGTGTAACATCCTCGATGCGAGTGATGGTCATACCTGCACGTGTCAGTGCTCGAATAGCTGCTTGTGCACCAGGTCCAGTGTTGTTGGACTTGTTACCGCCAGGTGCACGATACTTGACGATGAGTTGTGTGAATTCCTTGTCCTTGAGCATGTCAGCGAGACGCTCAGCAGCACGGGTAGCAGCGAATTGTCCACCACTGTCCTTCGACGACTTGACAACTTGTCCACCGGAGCATGTTCCAATGGTTTCAGCACCGGTCAAATCGGTTGCTGTCATGAGGATGTTGTTGTAAGAAGAGAAGATATTGACGATGGCTCGACGTGTCATCAGGCCTCACCTCCATCTTCTGCGCTTGGTGCTGCTGCTGCAGCTTCAGCGACTTCATCAGCGAATGGCTTGGTTGCTTCTGGGTCGACTTCTTCCTCATCGACTGCATACTCAGCCATTTCACGGCGTCCGTCAATGGCCTTGCGGATGTCATGATCTGGGTTGTTGAGTTCACTGGATGGGTGGTATTGGATGATTTCTTCCTCGTCACGAGTGACTGGGTAGGAAGGAATCGTAACCTTCTGGTCGCCAATGCAAATGTGACCATGGGTCACAAGTTGACGTGCTTGCTTGAGAGAGCAGGCAAGACCCTTGTAGTAGACTTGTGCTTGGAGACGTCGGTTGAGGATGTCCTCTGCATTGAGCGAGAGAATGTCGTCAAGGGATGCTTCCTTGGTGATGAGGCCCTTGTGGTGGAGGGAACGGAGAAGGTCGTCCTTCTCGCGCATTCCGTGACCTTCGGTGGTGTCGATCATACCGATCAGGCGCATGGCTTGGCGTCGGTGGCGACGGAGTTGAGACTTGGCCTTCCAAATCTCACGCATGTTCTTCAAGCCGTGATTGGCTTGAATGAGGTGCTCTTCTTCGATTCGTGCCTTCTTCCAAGGATGTGGAGGCGTATCGAACTTTGGTCTGGAAAACTTTGGCTCACCCATACTTCATCACCCTCATGCTTTCTTTCGGCTTACACCGAGTGTAAGGCCACCACGGCCGTTGCTTCGTCCGCGCTGACCGCGGACCTTGTTGCCACTTGCGTGGCGAACACCACGGTAGCACTTCATGGTTCGAAGACGGTTGATGTCTTCTTCGAGTGTAAGTTTGACCTCTTGTCCGGTCAAGTGGATGTCGTTGCCGGTTTCAACATCGGCTGCACGGTTGACCATCCAATATGGAACGTTGTTGACGTAATCCTCGATTGCAAGTCGGAGTGTTTCTTGCTGCTCTGGGCTGAGGTGGCCAGCCATTCGAGCAGGATCGAATCCAGTGGACTTGCAGATTTGGATAGCGCTACGTACGCCGATTCCCTTAACCGAGGTCAATGCAGATGAGAGCGGCTTAAGACCGTCCATATCCGTATCAGCCATTCGGAGAATGTATGAAAAATCGTCGCCGAGTTCCTCTTCTTTTCCTTTTGCCATTGTTGTCCACCTAACGTTGCGACATGATGTCGAGCAAGTTTCCGACCAACCTCCCCTATATCAAGACCGCGATGCAGGGGTCCGATTTCAGGTATCAGAATTCTGAGTATATTGGACGCAAAGGAGCAGATGATTTGAGGTCGTATGTCGGGTCAAAAACGCCTTCCTGCGACCTTGTCGGTTTCGAAGTTGTCGATCGATGCTTCCTTGCAATCGAGGTTGAAGCGCCGCATCCAGACCACAGCGAATCGTCAACGCCGAAATGTCGTTGTCAAGGGCAGTTGCAACAATCGAGTCAATGTTGGCCTCGTCCAATGGAACATCAAGGAGTTCGACTACTCGACCAGATGCAACAACAAACGGGTGGCCATCGTCTTTCAAAGGACCATTGTGATGGATTCGTGGACGACGAGGTGATGCATCTGCCCAACGAACATCCGAAGCAGTATTCAGTTGCTCGCTCAACCACGCATCAACGAGTCCACTTTCAACCAATGCTGCATCAAGAATTGTGACCCATTCGTTTCGACGTGCTGTTTGAACACCGAGGCGTTCGACGTGAATGGATTCTTCTTGTTCGATGACGGTATCCTCGCCGCCAAAGGTGCGAGAAAGGCGAACAAAACGCTTGCTGATGTTGGGTGTTGCAACGCCCCCAAGCCAGAGTTCAAGTCGGTCGACACGCCCACCTCCACGGGACATCCATGTCCACGTTCGTTCAATACCTGGCCAGAACGAATCAACGATGGCTTCGACGCCATCTCGAAGTTCTTGCGTCAATCGTGGAGAGAGGTCGAGAACAATGCAAGGGCCTCGAATCGTAGAGGCGAGATACGGTTTCCATGCTTCGAACACACTCGGAAGGTTTGGTTGCATCTCATCGAGGTCATGCGTACGTGAATTACGAGGACGCGCGGGGTCAAGCACCAGTGCTGCAACGCTGTTGGATTCAAGCCCAACAGCCGAAGCGATTGCATCGCTCGCAGTTCCATCGCCTGATACGACGAGCGAACGACGGTGCCATCCTTGATCAAATGAAGCGTAATGACGAGCAACGGTATTGAGATTCAGACAACTCGCAACTGCACGGTCACGGTCCAATTCAATGCCGAGAGCGGGTTGCTTGAGCCGAGAAGCGTAGGCTGCCAATTGGATACTAGAACCACAAGCACAATCGAGCAACATGCCTTTCGGCAGGTCGAATTGCGCCAAATAATCCGCTCGTGTCATGGCAACTTGCCAAGGTGTTGCGAGGGGTTTTCCTTCGCTCGCATGAAAGAACGAAAGGTCGTTGAACGATGCATCTGGAACCGATTGACCCGTTTCGGTCTGTTCAGATGGCACCAGTACGTCCAATGCAGTCACCTACTGAGCGATATCGGAACGTGTAAGGATGCTTTCGAACGGAATTCCTGCTTCTGCAAAGGCCTCAACACCGCCTTCCTCTCGGTCGAGGATGCTGATGACTGCGATAACATCGCATGAGGTGGTCTCACGGATGCGTTCGACGGCTTGGATGGAGGAACCTCCGGTCGTAGTGACATCCTCGAGGATGACGATACTGCCGCCACCTGCAATGGATGCTCCCTCGATCCCGGGCGGGTTGTTGGTCTTGCGACCGCCGCGTCCTTTCGGCGATTTGCGAACCATGAACCCTTTCCTATGATCCGATTCGGCACCCGTGATAACAATCGCTGTGAGTGGGACAGCCCCGAGTTCAAGTCCACCGACGAAATCAGGATTGAGGTCGTCCAATCGATGGTTGAAGAGGTGGGCGAGCAGTTTCGAAGATTCGGTATGCATCATCACGGGCTTCATGTCGAAGAACCAACGCGATTGGCGACCGGAGGCAAGCGTGAACGCATCATCGGAGCCTCCATCGAGAAACGCAAGCTCTCGGACGAGTTCGACCAATCGATTCCACTCTGGTAGCGATTTCAACGATGCATGAACGCTCATGCATCAATGCTGTTGCACCCGACGCATGAATGTTGGGCTAGCAAAGAGGATATGCGTTAGCCGATTGCATCATAAAGTCTCGACAACAACACAGAAACAGGGGTCGTAGTTCATGTCAAACGAAGCATCGACCAATCACCTCAATCCTTTGATTGGCGTCGATGTTCCAAGACTTGAGAAAGAAATGGAGCGATACCAACAGATTCTCGACGATCATGCCGATCATGCGTACAGAGTGGCTGAAGAGGCTCGACAACTTGGTCTCGATCCGAAACCATTCGTTGAGATTCCTCGTGCAAACGACCTCGCCGGTCGTACCGAGAAGTTGCTGATTGAGCATTTGGATTCCTATCCTGTTGCAGACGATATTCGGGCCCTCCTTGCAGAACATGACCGTGAAACGACCTCGATCATGATGGCTCAGCGTGTGGCCAAAGGATTCAGAGAGAAAGGATACGACATGGTCAAATCGATCGATGTTGGTTTGCGTGTCGGTCTTGCAATCCTGACCGAAGCTGTACTCGTTGCTCCACTAGAAGGGATCAGTGAAGTTCGCTTATTGAACAATGTCGATGGTTCCCCCTTCGTATCCGTCCATTTCGCTGGACCGATTCGTGCTGCAGGAGGTACGGCACAGGCTCTTGCTGTCCTCATTGCTGACATGATTCGACGTGAATTGAACGTTGGGCCCTACATTCCAAGCGATGGTGAAGTCGAGCGTGTCAAGGAAGAATTCGGTTTGTATCGTGGGAATCTACAGTACCGTCCTTCACCTGCTGAAATCGACGAAATCGTACGAGCCTGCCCCGTCATGATCAACGGTGAATCGACCGAATCGATCGAATGTGCTGGGTACGGTCGTGTTCGAAACATCGACGAGGCGAGGATTCGCGGTGGTGTGCTTCTCGTTATCGGAGAAGGTATGTGTTTGAAAGCGCCGAAAATCCAGAAACATACGGAGAGACTCAAGGTTCCAGGATGGGATTTCATTTCGAAATTTGCGTCCAAAGGGAAGGAGGACAAAGGCGGCTCTGACAAGGACGCGTTCAAGAGCCGTAGAGTTGCTCCGATTGACAAATTCATGAAGGACATCATCGCTGGACGACCTATTTTTGGAGGCCCTCAGCAACCGGGTGGTTTTCGCCTGCGTTATGGGCGAGGGCGCCCCTCTGGACTTGCGGCAGCATCGCTTAATCCAGCCTCAATGTTGGTCCTTGACGATTTCATCACCATTGGAACGCAGATGAAAATTGAGCGCCCCGGAAAGGCATGTGCCGTGACACCAAGCAACGACTCTGAAGGGCCTTGGGTGGTCCTTTCCTCAGGCCAATTCCTGCGAATTGATGAGAGCGAACATCTCAGAAAAATACACGGTGACATTCGCTCGATTTGGGACAATGGTGAGATTGTCATCGGTTATGGGGAATTCATGGAGAACAACAAGAATCTGGTTCCTGCAGGGTACACGACCGATTGGTGGGCCAGTGATCTCATCGATGCACTTGAGACAAAAGAGGATGTGAAGGCGTTCTCAGAAATCTGTAAGGGACTTGGTCAAGTTCCGGACGGGATTCCTGGGGCAGTTGACGTCGAAGACGATTTTGCCCAATTCCATGTTCGACGACGATGGCACCAATATCTTTCGAAACTTACACTGAGTTGGGAGCAGGCATCAAGCGTTGCAGAACGTTGGCGAACAGCACTTGCACCTCCACACAATCCATGGTTCCTCGATTTACCGATTGAATGGGTTCCAGCGTTGTTGGACGCCCTTCCCCAAGGCATTATTGAAGCACCGACCGACATCGATGTTGAGGTCAGTCACCCATATCTCGAAGATTCTTGGATACGTTTCAAAGGTGCTGCAAAAGACTGGCAGGCATCGGCGATGGACAAGTTGCAACCAGAGACAATACCTCATCTGGATGATATGGATGCCATTGGACTCGATGTCAAACCTGAGGAGCCGATTTTTGACGATGAACTCCCTGAAGGATGGACCTTCATGCAACATGGTTTGCTCAAAGGAGCCTTGCTTCTGTTGGGCGTTTCACACCATCATGACGGAGACGATATCGTTGCAACATGTGGTTGGCAAGCGATGGTCCACGGATTAGGGTACAGTGTAAAGGACGGGCGACTCCACCAACATGTCGATTTGAAATCCTTGGTTGAGCAACGCATCGTTGAATTGCGAAACTGCAATACCGTCCTTCGAAACGAATCAACACGACTTGGTGAGTTGAAGAAACAGAGAGCAACGGTTCGAATTGCTGCAGAAACCGAAGCTCGTCAACAAGGCCTCGGCATCGCAGAGACCGATCAAGTTGGCCAGAAAGCGGCCGATTCTGTCGAAGACCCTGGTCCCGAAAATGCTGCCTTATACAAGACGTCACTACGCATTCATGACGACCACGTGGTGGATGGGATTCTGCCTCTGATACGAGAGATTTCGTCACTTCGCTGGGAGCATGCTGCGCCTCAACGTGTCGGTTGTCGGATGGGGCGTCCGGAGAAATCTGCACCCAGAGAAATGTCGCCGCGCTCGCACATGCTGTTCCCAATTGCGCTCGAAGGTGGGAATCAACGTCTTATTTCGAACGCAGCAGGTAAGGGCTCGATTCGTGTCCAAATGGGCAAGCGGATTTGTTCCAAATGTGGAAAGGATTCTCCGTTCATTCAATGCCATCATCGTGTTGTTGATGATGCTGGAATTCCCAAGGTTGGTGAAACCTGTGGCGGAAGAACCGACATGAAAGAGTCCACTGGTAACAGCCGCCGTCGTGGAGAGATGCAAAGTGTTCCACTTGAGTCGATCATCGAAGATGCTCAACTTCGAATTGGCATGGGCCGCCTGCCTTCACAGGTCAAGTGTGTGAAGGAACTGAAAAGCCGAAATCAAACGCCTGAGCCGATTGAAAAGGGCCTGATTCGAGCCAAGTACGACCTTCCTGTGTTCCGTGATGGTACCGTTCGATTCGACATGAGCGATGTCCCCGTGACCCACTTTACGCCGAAAGAAATCGATGTTGATTGGAAACGCTTGCACGCTCTTGGCTACACGCACGATTGGGAGGGAAACCCGTTGGAAAGCGATGAGCAGATGCTTGAATTGTACCCACAGGATTTCATTGTTGCAGAAAACGCAGCAGATTATTTCCTTCGAACGGCTCAATTTGTTGATGAAGTTCTCGTCAAGTTTTACGGCTTGCAACCCTACTACAATGCGACATCAAAGGACGATTTGGTCGGACAACTCATCTGCGCCCTGGCACCACACACATCCGGAGGCGTTCTTTCCCGTATCATCGGCTGGGCCGATTGTTCAGGGGGTTATGCTCATCCCCTGTTCCATGCTGCAAAGCGAAGGAACTGCGATGGGGATGAAGATGCCATCATGCTCTTGATGGATGGATTGCTCAACTTTAGTCGCGAGATTTTGCCTGCCAATCGAGGTGGTCAAATGGATGCTCCACTTGTCCTGACCACGCGGCTCAACCCAACTGAAATCGATAAGGAGGCCTTGAACGTCGATGCTGCTTGGTTCTACGAGCGTCAGTTCTACGAAGCGACGTTGCATCAGCCTCATCCAAAGGACATCGCTGACTCCATGGATTTCGTCGAGCGCCGATTGGGTTCGGTCGCTGCTGTGCGCGGCTACGGATTCACTCACGATTGCAACAGAATTGATGAGGGCCCAGAGTTGTCTGCTTACAAGACGCTTGCAACCATGATCGACAAAATGAATGGACAACTGAATCTCTGTCAACGGCTGCGGGCCATCGACGCTCGAACCGTGGCTTCGTCTGTGATTCGATCACACTTCTTGCCTGACCTTCGCGGGAATCTCAACGCCTATGGTCGGCAAAAAGTCCGTTGTCTCAAGTGTGGCCATTCCTACCGACGAATGCCACTTGCAGGTCATTGCATCCAAGCGCAAAAAGCAGGAGGACGTGGTTTGTCAGCTCACGGTGTAGCAAGGAGCGAGGGTGGCCTCTGCAACGGACGGCTTGCACTTACCGTCTCCGAAGGGGCTGTTCGGAAATACATCGAAGTCACCAAACACGTCATGGATACGTACGGTGTCGACACCTACACGCGACAGAACATGGAATGGTTGGCAGGGAGCGTTGAATCCTTGTTCAACAACGATCGTGCCCGACAGATGTCACTGACCGATTTCCTCTAGTCAAAGCGTAATTGGGTCACGCCAAGGTGAATCATCAGCTTCGCTTACACCCTCAACTTCAGGCATACCGATGCGTGCTTTTCTGAACTCTTTGGGCTTGTTCTCTTTTCCACCGGATTGTTCCAAGCGATTGGTGATGAATGTTCGAACGATGGATTCACCGAATGCAAGTACGACCAAGAGGGTGGAAAGCAGTACGTGGCCCATTGTTGCAATCGGTGCGAATGGAGCGACGTTGAGATATTGAATGGCGATGACGTTCTCTTCAACGGTTGTGTTTAATGTGTATTCACCTGGAAGTAATTCAGCATCGATTGAAGCAGCTTCATTGGTTGAACCAACCCAATTTAACACAACATTTCCTGAAGCATCAATGAGCCTCCACGAGACATTGGCTTGACGTGATGAATCGTCTCGATGAACAAATTCAGATGTAATGGTCACGGGGAGTTCCGAATCGCTTCCAAAGACCGCTTGAAGCGAGACGTCTCTATCTTCTTGGAATTCAAAACCTCGATCGTTGAGTTGCTGTGAGGCCTCATTTGAGGCAACGTTGGCCCAAATGATGTTGATGATGAGCAAAGCAACAACCCACATGGCGAGGTTGAAGATTCGCTTTCGCTCCATAGTCGCCATTTCCTTTGCTTACCTTATGAGGTGATGTTCAACACCAAGACGTTGCATGGACTCCTTCATCCATGCCAATTTGCGTTTCTTTCGTTCAGGATTGGTTGTACCTGACCACTGTCCTACGACATCGGTCCGAAAGCCAACGCATTCAACCTCCTCGAGCGAACGCCCCAAGGCTTGAATGAAACAAAGCGCACGATCACCATCCGTAAATCCACCAGGATTGTGCATGCCTTCCAGTTCGACATTTGCTTGGTGCGTTAATGTCAGATGAGGAGGGTGTTCTAATTGAGCCCATGCTTCAACAAGACGCAACCAACCATCGCGATTGTCCCCATGTGCGTGAAGAACGATGTGAACGCCGGCCTGCGCAGCACGCTCGAGGTGTTCAGCACCATCACCATCGCTTACAACACACAGAACCTTGGTCAAATCATCGACCGCTCCAACAGCGCCATCGGCTGCAACAAACAGTGCGCCCGGATAATCACTGACCGAAATCGATTCACTTCCTGCCCCGACAACCACCAATCGTTCAGCAGAGCAAATGGTTTGCTTGAGCCTCAACAATGCCGAAGAGCGTGTTATCGACGCCCATTCAGAACGACCAAACGGAGCGTCCTTCAGGAATTGCTGAGCCATTTCGCTCGCAGACAACACATCGGCTTGCTCAGACCATCCAAAGGCATCGCGAACCTCATCCTGCAACGAGAGAAGACCGTCAGCAGTAGGATTGAGCACAGACCTCCCAACCCAACAGCCTTGAAGAAAGATATGCATTGTCAGGTTCATATGGTATCGGGTTTTTTCATTGGATGTGCCGAGACCAACCAGTCAACCATCCATCACTGATGAGATTACGCTAGCGCGTTATCCATTCTTGCCTCAGGCAAGCGGTTGGATTCAACAAATGGCTGCAAAGCACAACATCACCTTGGATGATTTACTCGATGGCTCGCTGATGGAACCTGCACGAAAGCGAGCGCGTATTCGATTGGTCGATAGCGTTCAATCCAAGGATGGTGTCGAATTGAGTGGTGGCGACATCCATACCGAAGAAGGGCGTTTAATCGAAGCCTTCTCCTTTTACTACGCTCGGCTTGTCATCTGTGCATCTGAAGACGAACGATTGTTGGCTCGCTGGGCACAAGCCGAAGCGGCACGAGCAGAACACCTACTGATTCGAGACAGTCAAAATCTTGCCAACATTGCTCACACCTACATTTCGGTTCTTGAGCAGTCGCAGCAAGGTCAACCCAATCAACGCGGAACGGTCGCAACCGACATCCAATCCCTTCGCCAGTCACAAGATGGGTTGGAATGGATGCTTGGTCTTGCCGACTTCATCGAAGTCTGTCCACGGATCACTGGAAACCGTTGGCGATTGCCGAACTGCGATGTTGATGCAGGGATGGTTCGTTTGCACAACGAACAGAAGTATTCCTCAACGGCGAAGCTTGCTCGATTGTTGCGTGAACACATCAAGTCGGATGTGGAACGCGAAGGTCTCGAAAAGATGGCTGAAGTGACAACCGATCTCGCTGTTCGCCTCGCCGAACCTGTTGGCATGGTCCGTAACCTCCTCGCTCAGAAAACAAGCGATGCGATTGCATTGGTCGGTGCCGAGGAGGACGATTGGCCTCCATGCATGCGCAAAGCGGTTGCAGACCTTGCCGCAGGCGTGAACGTCAATCACTTCGGAAGACTGTTCCTTGCTTCAATGGCAGGAACCTTGGCGCTTCCTCAGGAAGCATGTGTTGATTTCTTCCGAGGTGCACCCGACTTTGACGAAGGGACAACAACGTACCAAGTTGGACATGTGTATCAACACGGCTACACACCTTCGGGCTGTAGCAAACTCAAGGTCAATCACAACTGTCCGGTTCTTCCTGGAGATGACCGTCTCTGCGACCAGCCATGGCTCGATCATCCTCTGAAATACATCCGAGCAACGCAACGAAGAAAGCACCGTCAGCAACAAGCTGAAGCACCCAAAGAGACACCAGAAGAACCCACTCCTGAAGCAAGAGTTTGAAGTGGAGGAGTGTCTACCACCACACAAGGAGCACCATGGCACGAATCCTCGTATTGACTGTTGACCGAGACAATGACCTCGGAATCAAGACGTCAATTCGCGGCCCTGTTGTTGGACGGCGTCAAGTCCTTACGGCTGCCCTCAAACTCGGAATTGCCGACCCTGAAGAAAGCGATACCAACGCGATTCTTGGTGCTCTTTCCCAGCACGATCAGCTTCTTGAGAACGGAGCGGATGAAGACGAGGTCGAGGTTGCCATCCTCACAGGCGATGAGAAAGTTGGCGTTCGCTCCGACCGAGCCATCGCTGCTCAACTGGAGGAAGTCGTTTCTGCTTACCAACCGGATGAGGCACTGCTCATTACCGATGGGGCAGAGGACGAATCCGTTCTACCAATCATCCAATCGCAGGTTCGTATTGGTCACGTTGAGAAAATCATTGTCAAGCAGTCCAAGGGTATCGAAGGAACCTACTACTACATCGTCAAAGCACTGGAAGATGAAAAGTGGCGAGCGCGATTCATGGTTCCTCTTGGTCTTGTTCTCGCTATTCTTGGACTTGGCATCATGCTGCCAAATGAAATCGGTGGCATTGTCATTGGTAGCCTTCCGCTTCTGCTCGGATTGTTCATCTTTGCAAAGGGAGCAGGTATTGAAACAACGGTCAACCGTGTGATTCAGGAGATGCGTGAGAATGCAGACGCTGCAATGTTCTCCTCACTGTTATGGACAGCTACGGTCTTCAGTGCCATCTTTGCTGGTGCGGAAGGATGGCAGACGTTTGACGATCTCGTCGATACGGAATCGAAGTCGATTCTCTGGATGCAAGTTGCAAATTCATCTCTTGCTTGGATTGTTATTGCCTTCTTGACCTCAACCGCTGGATTCATGCTCCTACGCCTCAAGCGCGGAAGTTTCTCGGGATCGTTGATTGTCTTGAGCATCTTCGGCATGGTCGTTTACTCCTTTGTTAACACCTCGTTGCAGATTGCTATCGACATCCTGCAAGGCAATGCGTACGAGTTCAACGTTCAGAACATCATCAACACCCTGTCCGTCCCATTCGGCTGGATTGCAGTCCTGTGGGTTACGATGACCATCCTCAAAGGATTGCGACAAAAGCAGGCACAATCCGATCGATACTGGGGCATCTAAGTCGAGAAGATGGAACACACCTATCCTCAAACCTCAAATTGAGGGAGCATAACGCAAGTCCATGAGTTCCATCTCTGCTCAAGATTTGCAACGTTTGGCAGGACTTCAAGGGTACGATTTAACCCTCGAAATTGATGCTATGTCGCGAAAATACGGGATGAGTCCTGATGAGATTGTTGCCGTACTTCGAACTGCCACTCATTCGCAACAACCATCGCAGCAACCGTTCGAACCTGTTGCCAGCAAAGCCGTTCCTGAACTGCCAAATCGACCCCGTGAAATCTCAATGGAAGGCTTGCATTTCGATTACGATCCAACCGCTGGAGCGAAAGACAAGCGTGCTCAAGTCGACCAAGCCATCGTCTGCCCTGGATGTGGTGTAGCGCTTGGTATCCCAAGCCGTAGACCGATCAAAATCAAATGTCCACAATGCTTGCATGTAGCCACTTACAACTAATGGTGAAACGATATGAATCTCGCAACCGTTCCAAGAATGTGGCCATATGAACCGTCCAATTCACCACTTCCACTTGCTCCTCAACCCCTGGTCTTTACACAAGACGAACTGCACTGGATTCAGTCTGAACAACTCGATGCAGAAGCCATGACGTGCGATGAACTGAAATCCAGTGTTGCAACATGGAAGACGGATTCTGGGGCATCCATCGATGCCATTCTGGAGAAAGAAGGAGCGCCCCTCATGGCTGATCGTCGTCTGATTCTTCTTCTCGGGGAACTTGCCAACCCTCGCAGACTTGCAGATATTGGAGCAGGCCCATTACCCATCATCAATGTCCGAATCGATGACATCTGTCGAACATGGACCGATACGCTTGATCCACGTATGATGAATCCAGGCGTTCATCATGTGACTGTGGCTCGTACGCATGGATGGTGGGAAACGACCCACCTCGGATTTGCAACAATGCCACAAGTGCGCCAACTGATGGAACATCTCGAGGATGGTTCTCGAGGAAAGTGGAAGCCTGGTAAACTCGCCGAGGGTCAGTTGCATGTCATTCATGATGCAACGCTTTCACCACCATCGGTGGATGACTTGGTTTGGGACGGCGAGACTGAGCGAGTCGAAATTGAACGACCACCATTCGATGGCCCTGCATTGCCGATTGTTGAGGTGTTCACGCCAATTCACACCCGTCAAGGGTGCTACAACCATCGAGGCCGATTGGCTCGATGTGTGCATCACTTGCACCGAGCCTTCCACAACAACATCTTCCGAAGAGGCTCTGCACGACAATGGGACGATGTCGTTTCCGTCCAGAAGCGATAAGAAAAGCCTCATGTGTCTCAAGCGCCTCGCTACGTTCAGAGGGATTTGATGATCATCGCACCCAGTGTCCTAACCGCCAACCTTGCAGCCCTAGGTTCCGCATGCGATGAAGCCGTTGAGGCAGGTCTTGATTGGCTTCATCTCGATGTCATGGATGGGAACTTCGTTCCAAACCTGACCTTCGGCCCACCCGTCATCAAGCAGCTTCGAAAGCACCTCGGAGATGGCCCTATTTTCGATGCGCACCTCATGGTTGAAAATGCGGAAACGATGTATCAAGACTACATCGATGCCGGTTGCAACCACCTGACCGTTCACGTTGAAGCGGTCAAGCATCTCCATCGCCTCCTCCATGCCATTCGCGATGCTGGAGCTACCGCAGGTGTTGTCCTCAACCCAGGCACACCTGTTGAGGCAGCTCTCGAAGTTCTCCCAGACGTTGACCTCGTCCTCATCATGAGTGTCAATCCTGGCTTTGGCGGACAATCGTTCATTCCAACCGTTGAATCAAAGATCCGAACCTTGAGAAAAGCCATCGATGAACAAGTTGCAGTTGGCGGACGAAACGTACAATTGCAAATCGATGGAGGCGTCAAAGCCCACAACATTGCCATGTTGCGAGAATGGGGCGTCACCAATGCTGTCGTTGGTTCCGGATTGTTCAATGCCAATGCTTCGGTTGCTGACAACTTAACAACGCTTCATCAAGCCCTCAATGACTGAGTGATTTGATGAAGATCCTCCTGGTGACGCTGCTTCACCCTCTTCCAACGAATGCAGCAAGGGGGACCTTTGTCGCCGATCATGCCCAACTGTTGCGAGACATGGGCCATGATGTTCGTATCGTCAATCCGCTTCCACGGCTTCTGAAGTACATGGAACAAAGTCGTTCAACACTAACTGGTGTTGCCAAAGCTCCGAAGCAGTTTGAGCACAATGAGTTCCAAATCTTTGCACCTCGATATGTCGCGTACACGGACCATCCTTATCCTTGGTTGACTTCTCGAAGCATTCGCAATCGACAACGTTCCATTGAGAAGTGGCTCAGCGGATGGCGCCCAGACCACATCATCGCTCACACATTGTGGCCAGTTGGTGAACTCGCACGTTCTCTCTCTAATCGGTGGAAGGTCCCTTGGACCGGTGTCGTTCACGGCCACGACG
This sequence comes from Candidatus Poseidoniaceae archaeon, assembly GCA_049598575.1. Taxonomy (GTDB): domain Archaea; phylum Thermoplasmatota; class Poseidoniia; order Poseidoniales; family Poseidoniaceae; genus MGIIa-L2. Next base: position 37,377 of record JBMYNT010000006.1, read on the forward strand.
TTGATGTTGGACTCACGCATTCAACCACCGGAAAACGCATCAAATCGCTCATGGAATCCGCTGACTCGATGGTCTTCGTGAGCGAGCGGCTGCGGAAAACAACGCACAATCTTGGTGTGCAAACCAACAAGACGTACACCATTGCTTGTCACAGCGAAATGGACGATGAATGGGCACGACCAATGAAGAAATGGAAGGGCCGATGGCGTCGAGAAGCCATTGACATCCTTTTCCCAGCCGACCCAAGACGGCCAGAGAAGAACCACTACCTCGCTCTCCAAGCGGGTGAGATTCTCGAACAGCGAGGCTGGATTGTCGGAATGACCACACTCAAACAGCAACCTCGCAGCATCGTCTGGGACCGAATGATCGTCGCTGATGTCACGCTTATCACATCTCATCGTGAATCAGGTCCATTGGTTGCACGTGAATCCATTCTGTGCGGCACGCCCGTTGTCTCGACCAACGTTGGCGATGTTGCGAGCTATCTTCCAAAAGATTGCGTCATTGATGAGGCAACGCCGGAAGCCTTGGCGGATGCGTGTGAGCATGCTTTACAAACAGACTGGGAAGCCTCACCAATCATTCTGCCTCAACGGACATCTTCTCAAACGGTTGGTCAACAATGGTCTTCATTGCTCGAAGGCCTTGAGGAAGAAGAATGAACAACCCAAGTCCGACCAGGGCCAAGTAGGATTGTTGAGAAAGAGCCCAACTGGTCAAGAAAACCAGAACAAGTGTTGCAATCCATTGTATTCCACATTTCGTGAACTCACCCGTACGACGACTGAGTGCAATACCAAGAAGGAGCATCACAAGTGAGGAGGCAACTGAAGCATATGCAGCCATTTCAATCGCCAATCCAACGCTTGAATTCGCTCCCCAATTGATGAGAGTCAATCCGAACACAGTCGAGGAAAGAACCACAACGAGGATGAGCAACGTGAACAACCAAGGTTTCTCACCGGCTTGTAACGCTGTGTAGGAGGGGACTGAGAGGACGGTGCATGCCCACCCTGCCAACAAAATCATGAACACATCCGTGGCTGAAGCACCCAATGTTCCATCAAAATATTCTGCTGGAAATCCAATCGGAAGAAGAATCCACACGATGAAGGCACCTGCAACCATGCCGATTGGAACAAGTGCGAAACAAATGGATTCGACTCGATCAAGGTGCTGATTGAACAACGAGGAATCCTTCCGAGAAGCCCCAAGGACGGGCAGCAAAGCAGCTCGCATCGCTTGAGGAACAAGCAATCCAGCCAACCAAGCCAGTTGAGCGACGTGGAACAAAGCAACCTCATCGTACCCCAATTCACTTGCAAGGATGAATTTCTCAATTCGGATGACATAAGGTAGGACACCGAGTGTGATGGCAAAGGGGAGTGCTGCGAGAAGGATGCTCTTCTTGCTGATCCAATCAGCGCCCAATTCTGCTGAATCGGTTCGTTCACTGCTCTTCGCACAGACGCGATATGCTCCTACAAGAGCGATGATCAAGCCAAGAATGGCTCCAATGAGGAAAACGACTGCATAGGCAACAACATCTGTAGAATCCATCACGAAAAGAAGAGCATAACCTGCTGTTGTTGCAATGCGTTCGATGACTTTGGTCAACGATTCAAATCGCGCATCTCCGGCAGCGCGTAACGCCGTTCGTGGGGAATAGGAAGCGATGTGAACCAAAGCAACGCCTGCTCCAATCAGCATCAAGGTGTCGTGAACACTCTGCATCAATGTGATCGATACGGTGATGGGAACGAAGATGAGTACAGCAATGCCTTGTAGGCGATAGATGCGCATCATTCCCGACCAAATGGCCGATGGTTTTCGTGGACCGTCACGAGCGAGCAGTGTCGGCAATCCTAAATCGAGCAACAGGAACAATGTTGCAAACAGATCGATAGCGATGACAAACAAGCCATAGGATTCTGAGAGCAATGCACGTGCAAGAATCAATTGTCCAACAAATGCGAGGAGAACTGCGACGATATCAGCAGAAGCCAACCAGATACTGTCGCGACCAAACGATGGCCGCCGATGCTGGTTCCTCATGTCCTGTTTGGAGAGGCGAGGCTGCATGAATCAATGGGTCCGCAACTCTGATGTCTAAACCGAGGAATGTCAGCAACTGCATCGGAACCTCATTCTATTGACCAAACGTTATACCTCCGACCCTTGAGGGTTGGGGGTAGCCGTTATGGCATGGTGGAATAATGAAGTATCAACTTAGGTGTCTGAAAACGAACAAACTCATCGACGACAACTACACGCTTCATTACACAGACAATGCTCTGTTGCGTGCGGAATATCTTCAACCGTTTGAATTGAACGAAAAAGAAACTGGAGTTTGGAAGTACGTTTCTTGGCTTCCAGTTTCAGAACCAAACGAATACGTTGCAGGTACTGTAACGTACAAAGCAGAGAATCTTGGTCAGGCCTTGGGATTGAACAACCTATGGATTTCTTTCAATGGATACTGGCCTGAAAAGGGGGGCATGTGTCCAACTGGAAGTTTCAAAGATATGGAAGCAGTTCCAACGCTTCAGAGAATTCATGATCACAATGTGAAGGGCTTAATTTGCGCAAGTGCGGGAAACACGGCTCGAGCTTTCTCTCACTTTTGTGGAATGGATGGGACACCATTGATTGTTGTCGTGGGTAAAGAACATCAAGATCGGCTTTGGGCTCGACCAGAAAACAACGCAGAGAGTGTCCACTTAGTTGTAGTTGAAGATGGCGACTATTATGATGCAAAGACCGTAGCAAAACAAATTGGAGCCGAACTCGATGGATGGCAAATGGAAGGGAGCGTTCACAATGTCGCTCGAAGAGACGGAATTGGGAGCATCATCGTTGATGCCGCATTTACCATTGGCCAACTTCCAGACCATTACTTCCAAGGTATTGGCGGAGGACCAGGCCCCATAGGCATTCATGAAATGGCTCAACGACTTGTCGACGAGGGAATTTTTGATGGCCCTGTACCAGTTCAACATGTCTCACAAAATGTCGAGCATCATCCAATTCATAGCGCGTGGCAAGACGGTCGAGATCACCTCCTTGCTGATGACTTCCCCGATGAAGAGGTGGAAGTGTATTCGGATTATCTCTTGAACAAAGGACCAGCATATGGTCAAATTGGAGCAGTCCATGACATCTTGGATGAGTCAAATGGACAGACGCACATCGTTGAACGCGATGATGCCATACAAATGCGAGAACTCATCGAATCAACCGAAAAGATCGATATTATGACGCCTGGGGCTATCGCAGCCGCAAGTCTCGTTCAAGCCGTTGAAAACGGCACTGTCAATCCGAACGATTGTGTTCTTCTCAACATCAGCGGAGGTGGCGTTAAGCGCCTCAAAGAAGATATCGAAACCCGGCAGATTGAACCGTGGTTGAACGTCAAAAAGGCTGATGCGGTTGATGCAATTCTTGAGAAACTCAAGGCGTGAATTAGATTCAACTCCCACAGTTTGGCTGCATCATGCGCAAGCTCACCAAGTCGGCTGCGTTGAAAACTGATCAATGCATTCAAGCATACTTTTGCCAATCGGTTCCGTTCCACCACATGGTGCTGCCATCGGACATCCGTCGCCAGGTGTAACCACTGTCATCGGTCCACTGTTGCAAGACTTCAGGCAATTGAACCGCTGCTTGAGATGCTTGGGTTTGCGCCACAGCTTGTGCAGGTTGCGCTGCTTGTACTTGGGCAACCGGTTGTGCGGCCGCTTGTACAGGTTGAGCCTGTTCAACTTGCACAGGTTGGAACGGTGAAGATTGCTGAGGTGCGTACTGGGAGGTGTAGGTCTGTTGTGCAGCCTGCTGTGGCTCATAAGAGTAGGTCGTTGCAGGTTGAGCAACTGTGCTCAATCCATCTTGAGCGAAATCTTTGGTTTCGACACCAGGCGATGGTCGTCGGCCTCGTACGAAGAGGAGACCTCCGATTGCTCCAAGGAGTACAACTGCACCGATAATGGAGAGAATCAAGACGAGGTTGTCATCGTCTTCCTCATCGGCTTCAACACCATCGCCTGTTGCCGTTGGATCAACCTCAGCTTGCGGAATAATGACCTTGTCAATCACATGGATTACGCCGTTTGAGGTCACGACGTCAGCGGTGGTGATGTTCGCACCATCGATACCTGTCACGAGCGAAATCGTGGCGTTCTTACCGTTGACCATTGGCAGCGTCATTCCTTCTGTGAGATCGGAAGAAAGAACGGTTCCTGCGTGAACGTGATACAGGAGAATGTCGCTCAACTGAGCCTTTCCTTCCGGTGTGTCGTACACTGAAAGATCGATACCAGCATCAGCAAAGGCCTGATCGGTCGGTGCAAAGATGGTGAATGGTCCCTCGCCTTGCAGCGTTTCAACCAATTCAGCTTGTATCAAAGCAGCAACAAGAGACGTGTGAACACCTGTACAGATGGCTGTACGAGTAGCATCGTTTGGTGCATCTGAAGGCGTTAAGACCGTATCAATCACGTGAATAATACCGTTGCTTGTTGCAATGTCGGGTAGCGTAACGGTTGCATCGTTGACCATCACACTATCACCGACCGTGAAGGCGAGTGGTTGTCCATTGACAGCATCGGTTGAGGTACAATCGTTCACTGCGCTCGATGGAACTTCTCCAGCAACGACGTGATAGAGCAGAATGTCGGACAAGATTGCCTTTCCTTCTGGAGTATCAAGCGAGGCAAGATCGATGCCTGCATCCGCAAAGGCCTGGTCGGTTGGTGCAAAGATGGTGAATGGACCATCGCCCTGAAGCGTTTCAAGCAGCTCTGCCTGAATGACTGCTGCCACAAGTGAATCGTGGATGCCTGTGCACTGTGCGGTTCGAGGAATGTCGTTTGGTGTATCGGTTGGCATGAGTACCTTGTCAATCACGTGGATAACTCCGTTGCTCGTTGCCACATCTGGGAGCGTGACTGTTGCTCCGTTGACGGTGACTGTATCTCCAACACCAAAAGAGAGTGTGTCGCCGTTAACGGCGGTTGCAGTGCCACATTCTTCAACAGCAGAAGATGGGACTTCACTTCCAACGACGTGGTACAGTAAGATGTCCGTAAGAGCAGCTTTGCCTTCTTCGTTGTCAAGTGCTGCAAGGTCGATACCTGCATCTGCAAAGGCCTGATCGGTTGGGGCAAAGACAGTGAATGGACCCTCGCCTTGGAGCGTTTCAAGCAACTCTGCTTGTACAACGGCAGCGACAAGGGAATCATGAATGCCTGTGCACTGAGCCGTACGTGGGATGTCGTTTGGTGTATCTGTTGGGAGCAAGACCTTGTCGATAACATGGATGATTCCGTTGCTGGTCGGGACATCGGTAGCCGTTACTGTCGCTCCGTTGACCATGACAGTATCTCCAACAGTGAACGAGAGTGGGTTACCGTTGATGGTGGTCGCAGACAGACAGTCGGTTACGTTCGCAGCAGGAACTTCTCCATCGAGCACGTGGTACAGAAGAATGTCTGCAAGCGCAGCCTTGCCCTCTGGATTGTCAAGGTTGGCAAGGTCAATGCCTGCATCGGTAAATGCCTGATCGGTTGGTGCAAAGACCGTGAATGGACCATCGCCTTGCAGCGTCTCGAGAAGTTCCGCTTGAATAACGCTGGAGACCAATGAATTGTGTTGTCCTGTGCATTGAGCCGTTCGTGGGATGTCGTTTGGTGTATCGGTTGGCATGAGGACCTTGTCGATGACATGGATGACCCCGTTGCTTGTGGCAACATCAGGTAGACTGACGTTGGCATCGTTGACCATGACGCCACCGTTGACGGTGAAAGACAAAGGTTGGCCATTGACAGCATCTGCGCTCATGCACTCGGTAACAGCAGACGATGGTACGTTTCCTGCAACGACGTGATAGAGCAGAATGTCGGACAAGATTGCCTTTCCTTCTGGCGTGTCAAGCGAAGCAAGATCAATGCCTGCATTGGTGAAGGCTTGATCGGTTGGAGCAAAGACCGTGAATGGCCCTTGACCCTGAAGTGTTTCGAGCAGTTCAGCTTGGATAACCGCTGCGACGAGGGAGTCGTGAATGCCTGTGCATTGTGCCGTTCGTGGAATGTCGTTTGGTGCATCCGATGGCATCAGGACCTTGTCGATGACGTGAATGATTCCGTTGCTTGTCATCACGTCTGGAAGCGTAACGTTGGCGTCGTTGACCATGACACCGCCATCGACGGTGAAGGCAAGTGGTTGGCCATTGACCGCATCAGCGGACATACACTCGCTTACGTTCGCTGCTGGAACCTCTCCAGCGACGACGTGATAGAGAAGGATGTCTGAGAGTGTAGCCTTTCCTTCTGGCGTATCGAGAGAGGCGAGATCGATACCCGCATCGATGAATGCTTGATCGGTTGGTGCAAACACTGTGAATGGTCCAGGTCCTTGCAACGTTGAGAGGAGTTCGGCTTGGATGACACCGGCAACAAGAGAATCGTGAATGCCTGTGCACTGTGCTGTTCGTGGGATATCGCGAGGTGAATCGGTTGGCATCAAGACCTTGTCAATAACGTGAATCAGTCCGTTGCTTGTGATGACATCGGTGAGCGTAACGTTGGCATCGTTAACCATGACAGAATCACCGACAGAGAAGGAGAGTTGTTGACCGTTGGCAGCATCTGCGAGCATACAATCCGAGACGTTCTTTGCAGGAACCTCTGCAGATACAACGTGATAAAGGAGAATATCGCTCAATTGCTGCTTTCCTGTAGGTGTGTCAAGAGATGCAAGATCGATTCCTGCATCGGTGAAGGCTTGATCGGTTGGTGCGAAGACAGTGAATGGACCTGGTCCTTGGAGTGTAGGCAAAAGGTCAGCTTGGATGACTGCAGCGACAAGCGAGTTGTGAATCCCAGTTGTTTGAGCCGTTGCTGGAATATCGACAGGAGGCATCAGAACCTTGTCAATAACGTGAATGATCCCATTCGAAGACAGAACATCTGGTGTAGTAACTTGTGCTGCTCCAACGGAAACTGCACCGTTGCTAACGGTGAACTTGACCTTGTCACCGTTGACTGTTGTTGCCATCATTCCGTCCTTAACATCTGCAGATGGTACGGATCCCGATACAACGTGATGAAGAAGAATTTCAGTCAGAGTTTGATTCTCTTCAGGCGTGTCAAAATCGTTCAGATTGATGCCAGCATCCGTGAACGCTTGGTCGGTTGGCGCGAACACTGTGAACGGACCTGGTCCACCGAGCGTAGCCACGAGATTCGCATGTTGCAGAGCAGCAACAAGTGAATTGTGAACACCCGTTTCGGATGCATTGGTTGGGATGTCTTTTGATTGGTCAGCATGGACACTGAGTGGCATTGCGGAAGCAAGTAGGAGTGTCAATACGAGATATACGGCAGTTTTGTTCATGTGCCGTTAAGGAATTTGGACTGGTTATAACTGAATGTTTTTTTTCTCAGATTGTAACATATTTTACCGCTGATCGAGAATGGAATGCGGTTGGTAAACCATGAGAAATCTAGGATACGAGCTCGTTTTTCATTACTCTGTGAGCGAAGAAGAACATATTTCCAAAGAGAAAGAAAAAGATGAACATAGCACCATTGCCTATTGAATCAAGACCTCCATGTCCTCTCCTCGCATCGATAATTGCACAAATTGCAATAAAATAGGAAACAAGGGCAAGCGCAAAGAAGAATTGTGACAATCTTGTCAACACAACCTGCTTGTTCAAAACGATTTTTCGCAATAAGCCATCCCCTGTGTTGTACTGGTTATTACATGCCGTGTTGAAGATTGCGCCGACGACGACAAACCTTCGTTGAGGAAAAAAAACCGTATTCTCTCTATCTCTTTGAAAGAATACAAATAGCGAGAGACTCGGCCGGTTATTATGGACAATTTTGAGTACCTCACAGTCTCCTATGTCCTCATCACTGGCATAGGAATGTCTCGCTTGTTCATCTCTCTTGGGACAATTGTGGAGGAACGTGCCGTCTTAGAAGACGAACATAAGCCAAAGTTTCACTGGATGTTAACAACCTGGATTCTATTACTCATCGCCATCATCTCGCTGTCGTGGCATGCATTCTACAAATGGAATATTGCGTACGATAGCCCATCGGTACAAATATCACCGTTCTCGACTCTAGCACTAACACTGCTCGCAGGTTGTTTTTACATCTTAATGGAATTGCTATCGCCAGAAGTTTCAGAAGATGGGAAACTTGACATGGAACGCCACTTTTTGTTGATTCGCCCCCATCTTGCAAAATGGGTGACGGCTTCGATGTTATCGATGGTCCTTGTCTTTTTGACGTTCAGTCATGATGTCACAGGGAGCTACACACAGGTGTATCGTACCAACACTGCAGCGCAACTTGGCCTCGTCACCAACATTGTATGGATCCTTGTCGTCACACCATTGTACCTACCAGCCCACGCCATGCGTGATCTCGCTGTCGTGTTAACAGGCTTCGGTATGGTCGTTGGTATGACCCTCGGAACACCGACCTATTCCATGATTGAGGACGATATCGATTTGGATGGAATTCACAACGATTTGGATCTATGCGAGAACTCCGATATTTGGTTCTGGGAGGAAGTTGACCAGTTTGGTTGCACGTTTTCTCAGTTGGACTCAAATCAGAACGGCGATATTGATGACGATGGCGATGGTATCTACGACCGGTTTGATGCATGCCCCGAGACCTCTGAAGGCGTTGCTGTCGATGAGGACGGCTGTTCAGTTGAAGGGAGTTGATTGATTGAGTCTTCGCGAACTTCTCCTCTTTCTCCACATCGCTTGCGGTTGCATCGCCTTAGTCACAATGGTCATTGCTTACACGACCAAGAAAGGTCCAAAAGCCCACGCCAAAGTAGGTCGAATCTATGGCTACGGAATGATTGGTGTTGGGCTTACAGCCGTGATTCTCTTCTTTATGGGAGCTTCATCCTTCTTGCTCCTCATCGCCTTCTTCTCAACCTACCTTGTCCTCGTCGGATGGCGTTTTGCTTCCAACAGGAAGGGAACAGTCACTGGAATTGATACAGCACTCATGCAGGTTGGATTCCTTGGCGGAATCGCTTTGTTGGCTTTTGGGGCGTTCATCTTCACCGCAGGAACGCCTCCCTTTGGACTGTCAAAATCCTTCAGTATAGCGCCAATCGTGTTCGGTGTCATCAGCATCGCATTGGCTGCACAGCAATACATTCTGAACCGTGATGGGACCAGTGCTCGAGGAAAGAAGCGCATCAGCCTTCACGTGACCTACATGGGGGCAGGCACCATTTCCACAGTTACAGCCTTCACGATCACCATCTTCGATCACTCTGTGTTTACCTGGTTGGGAGCAACTGCTATTGGAACACCTCTTCTGATGTGGAACCAAATGGGCGTATCGAAAGGAAGAATCGCTTCAAGTGTTACGAAGGATGAAGAAGAATAAATTGTTGAGACCGATACTTAATCGGGAATAACATCAAATGATGAAGATATCATCATCCACCATGGCAGTTGATGGCTTACTCGCAGTAGGCGGGATATTGAGCCTTGCCCTAGGTGTGTCTGGACTCATTCTTGTCAACACACAGAAACTCGAAGTAATTTGGAACAAGCAATTTGCTGCACAACTCTTGTGCTGGATTTTCATTTGCAAGGGCGTAGCTAATAGCCTTCGCTCGATCGGTTATGAGAATGAATTCTGGCGAGTCGTGTTGTATGGAGGCCATTTCAACGACCAAATTTTTGGTGGCTTGATACTGATGATCTCCCTTATTTTCCCTGTCCCGATCCTCCGAACTCGGAAGCAATTCAACATCGGAGTGGCTGTCGTTCTCGCCTATATTCTCCTGACGATTGGTGCAGCAGTGTTCGTGAAAGTCAACACACCACTGGCCGCTTTTACTGGCCTCTATCTCATTTCGGGTTTCATTTGGACGTTGGTTTATTTGAAGTTCCGGTTCATGAAAGGCCAAGAAGACAATGAAGAGATCCAAGGTGTTGCAGACGTAGCAGTGCTTCTGCTCGTGCTGATGATCGGCCACATCCTCTTCCGTTGGGTGGGCATGTTTGCGGGTTCGGATTACTTTTACTTCATGGACTTGTATGGAGGAAATTTCGCCAACGACTATCTCTGGTCTCAAGGCTTAGCGTCAGCCCTAATTTTTGGATTAGTTATCCTCTTTGGCGAGATTTACCAAGCTTCACAAGGAAGGGTGAGAACGACATCGTACATTGTCTTCACATACATGGCCATCGGCGTATTAAGCCACATCGTCTTCCGCAACGTGGAATTGTTTGGAAGCGGAGGCGGACCATTCACAGGAACTGAACTGGAAGGGCTTTCGTCGTGGCAGCAGATATGGTCCGAGATCACGACAACGTTGCACTTTACCATGATGCGACCTATCCTCGGATTGTACATCTTATTCCGATACGGCCTCATTCGGATTTCGGAAGACAATGAACAAGTTGGCAAAGCGACTGCAATCGTGCTCATCGTAGTTGCCACGTCTGCATTGCTAGAGATTGTTCAATCTCTCATTCCGTTAACGGAGATGCTCTCCGCCGGTATCCTCGGGATCGCTATTGCCTTTGGTATCGGTTGGGAGGAGCGATCCTTCCAATCCTTGATTTCGAACCCGTTGCGCTTCCCCCTCCGGACAAAAGGAGCGTACTTTCCTGAGTTAACATTTGACAAATCGGAATACTACAAGCTCGACAAGGCCCTGACAGCGATGCTCATTTTCTTCGGCTTTGTTGCTTTCATACTTCATTGGAGTCAGGTGGAGCCGTTCTAGGAGTGAGGCATGATGAATGAGGACACGAGCATGATGTTTCTGGCAAAGGAAGGTGATTCTGGCAAAGCCTTCGCCCTCTTAGCCACAGTTGTGGTCCTTGGTTTAGCATTCCACGCGTATACCTTCATGGTGGTCAAGGAAAACGACATTCTTAGCAAATACAACATTCAAGAATATGCCATCTCGTTTGAGGAATCGAGTCTGCAGGGCTCAGATTCAATACTGATTGGTGATGGAGGTACAGAAACATTCCAATTTTCAAGAGAGATGATCAACGCCAATGTGTCGCAGATGATGGCTCGAATTACGTTTACCATCACCTACGAGGAGACGTCTGGACAAATCGCAGATCCATGCGATGAAGTTCTTGTGAACATTCCTCCAACTGGACTCGTTGCTGATTGGCAAAATGCTGCGAATGACCTTTCTGACTCAAGTGATGATTGTGAAACCATGACCTTGACAGTGTTTGTTTATCCTGGATACAATGGAGAACCGATCACAGAAGAAGGTCAATCCAAGGAGTATTGGGAAACAATGTGGACAAATGGAACGTACGGAAGCGGCGTTCTTTCGCTCGAGATTTCTGTGGATACCAACCAACCGCCTGGATCCATCTTGCCGGGAGCAAACGATGACAACGAAGAGATCAATGTCCAGTGGGAAGTGACCCTCTTTGAGGCGAACATTGAGCGTTGATGTCCAACCCATGGATGCTTGAACACCTTGGGCAGGAAGTCAAGTTAAATTATTGAAGGGACTAGTCCATAACATGAAGAGAAGTCTATCAGCACTTGTGCTGCTGCTTTTTCTCTCCTCGACTCTATCTGGATGTTTGTCGAATACAGATACGATAACCAATGATGAAGAGGACGATTCGGGAACAAATCCGAGTCGGGGCGGAGGTTTCTTCTGCATCGAACACGATGGCTTGGAGCGATGCTGGGAGAAGCACGTACCTGAGAACCTTGACCTAGAAGTTCCCGTTCCACTCGTTGTCGATGTGCACGGGTATTCCTCAACCTCCTCAACACACAAGGATTTGTCAGGGTTCAATGAAATTGCAAACAGCGAGGGAGCGATTGTCGTTTATCCGAACGGTGTACCCGGAAAGAACCTACCAACCGATCCAGACGAAAACCAAGCGTGGAATGCTGGCTGGTGTTGCGCTCATGCCTCTCGGGATGACATCGATGATGTTGGCTTCATCACCAAGATCGTTGAATTCACCATCGAAGAAGAGAACATCGATACCAATCGAATCTATGCCTCTGGTTGGTCAAATGGTTGTGCAATGGTTCAACGATTGGCAATGGAAATGAGCCATGTTTTTGCCGCCGCTGGATGCATGTCGCATTATCTCATCACCGATTATGTTGATGATTACTCGCCCATTCCGGTCATGGAAGTGCACGGATTCTTGGACAATGTTGTTCTGTACGAAACCAGTTTGCTCAGCCTCCCCTGGGCGGAAGACATGTGGACAAACCCTGAATCTGTGGATACCGGCGCCATCGAGAACATGCATGAGTGGGCGAGTTACAATCAATGCACGGGGCCGATGGAAACCTTCGAAACGAATGAATTCTACACGATCCAAGGATTTGATGAATGTGAAAACGACGCCATAGTTCGATTGATGACCATCTTTGCAGCACAACACAATCCATACGCCAACAACAATGCAGACGGAACACCAGGAACACAAGGATTGGTTCAAAGTAGCGAAGTGGTTTGGGATTTCTTGATTCAGCATACAAAAGAAGTAACAATTGAGAACTAGACAGGTTCAAAGAAGAGGATGCGTTGGTGGTAGCATGGTCAGTACGGAATGGCTCGAGGCAGAAGTGCTCAAAGCAGTACCTGATGCTGATGTCGAAGTCATCGATCTGCACCGAAGTGGTGATCACTTCCACGTCCGAATTACGAGCCCATCCTTTGAGGGCATGCGACCACTCCAACGCCAGAAGCAGGTCTTGAACCACATGAAGCAATTCATTCCACATCCTGTGCATGCCATCGATCTCAAGTGCATGACACCTGAGCAAGCAGCCGTCACTGGCGATACTGCCTTTGATCCCCACGCCGGTGGTCAAGGCGTTCACATTCGACGAATTAACCGTCAAAAAGAGGAATAAACATGGATTGGACACCTGAAGAATTGCAAGCTATCGTTGATGAACACGCCTTGGTGTTGTTCATGAAAGGAACACCGGATCAAGCACAATGTGGCTTTTCAAACCGTGCTGCACAAGTCATGCAAGCACTTGGTGAGCCTTTTGCAGCTGTCAACATTCTTACCGATCCACGAGCCATCCCAAGCGTTTGCAGCTGGTCGGACTTCCCAACCATGCCTCAAGTCTTCGTACATGGAGAATTGATTGGTGGTTCGGACATCGCTCTTGAAATGTTGAACGATGGTTCACTTCGAGAGATGTTTGATGCTGGGCGACAAGCCTAATCAGAATCGAAAGTAGATGAAATCAATCGTCTCCGCGGGCCGTAGATAGAACGCAAGTGTCAGCATCAAACCGCAGATTGCACCCCAAACGAGAGGGTGCCGGCGAGCAAGCCACATTTTCCCTCCATTCAATTTCCCACTCAATCCATGGAGAAGGACAAATCCGATTGCTAAAAAGAAGGTTAAGACCTTGATTTCTGGCAATGCATCGTACATCTCTTGTAAATCAAAATGTCCACCGATACCGAGGAAGGTCTTCATTGAAGGAATGAGGACGGACACATCTTCTACACGGAAGATCAACCAAGTAAAGAACACCAAGTATTGAGTTATGAGCCATGAAATGAGGACTCCTATTTTGCCAGTTGAATTGAAAAATGATTCAACAAACCCAATCTTGCTTCCAAATCGATGAGCAATGAGGAGGAGACCGTGAACGAAACCCCACAAAACGAAATTCCATGAAGCTCCGTGCCATAAACCACCCAACAACATCGTCATCATTAATGCAAAAATCATCCGTCTCTGTCCATTTCTTGATCCTCCGAGAGGGATGTAGAGGTAATCTCGCAACCATGTTGAAAGGGAGATATGCCAGCGACGCCAGAAATCTTGAGGTGATGTAGCTGCATAGGGTGTCTTGAAGTTCTCAGGAAGGCGTACTCCAATGAGATGAGCAGACCCAATCGCTATATCGGTGTATGCAGAAAAATCACAATAAATTTGTATTCCAAAACAAAGTGTAGCCCACCAGATAAGTCCAATGTTTGCAAGGTGATCACCTTCTACAAAGATAGCATTTGCATGAACTGCAACGTTGTCTGCGATAACGAGTTTCTTTGCGATTCCATAGATGATGAGTGTTAGGCCTAGCCGGAACCTGTAAGGGTTGGTTTGAACCGGTTGCTCAATCTCTTTTCGGAAGTGATCTGCGCGTACAATTGGACCAGCGACCAATTGTGGGAAGAACGCTGCATAGCATGCAAAATCAAGAAATGAATCGTAGGGAGATTGCTTTTTTCGGTAAATATCAATCGTATACGACATGGTCTGAAACGTATAGAATGAAATCCCAACGGGGAGAGCCAATCCAAAGGTATCAACGGATGCCTCGCTTCCGAATTTTAGTGATGCAAAATTTAGGCTTTCGATGATGAAATCGAGATATTTGAAAATGCCTAGCAAGGTCAGGTTGACAATCAAACTTGCTTGCAGCCAGCGTTTTCTATACGATTGGTTTTCGGATTGATTCATCTTTTTGCCAGCAGTCCAATCAACGCATGTTGAGATGAAGAGGAGGAGAATATGCCATCCTGATGCCAACCAAAAGAAGAGGTAACTCATGACGAGAAGGATCAAAATCTGTATTCTTCTTTTCCTTGAAGCGATACCAATTGTGAGGAAAACAACTGCGGGAAGGAAGTAGAGGTAAAACTCGGGGGTAACGAAATCCATGTACCTCCCTCCTCATGCGTAATGCGAACTTAGCTCTGATGCGATTCGTTGGCAGTAGTATTCTCTGCCTACATCTCCAAGATGATTGCGATCTCTGAACATGCCAGAATCCCACGTCTCCCAGAACCAATTGATTGGAATTGCTCCGTAAGTTTCTTTGAAGTACGATAATGTGTGATTATGACCATCAATTTGCCCTGGCTCAAGATAGTTGTAGACTTGAGGATGATGCGGTGGAGCAACCATGAACACATCGATTCCTGCGTTGGTAAGTTGTTCAATAGTGTATTCAAGAGCGAGATGATTCAGCGTACCGTTGCTTTCGGGATTGTACACTCCGTACTTTACCCGCCTAGGCATGTTTTCTTCAAACCAAGCATCAACCTCTGATTGATTCTTCAATTCAAAATTGGGTGCAAGGAATCGAGGTGTTTGGAGATACTCGATCCAACCTTCGTCTCCTACCCCTGGTATTTTCCGGTCAACAAAATTCAATTCAAGGAGATCATGACTCTGTTGCAATAACACTCGATCCAAAGCAAGTTGAGAATATGAAGATGTGAGATTCATTCGCTCAATGGATGTTGTTGCGATGTATTTTCGATCGGCATCTCGCAGCAAATGTTCCCATTCCAAACTCATGTTGTGCTGCATGGTCATGCTCAAGATTGTGAATCGGAATTGAATGTATTCATCTAGACTTTCTGATTCATAAAAATTCCAAAGAGAGTTTGGTCCCAAGTCAAGTAAAACTGCTCGTGGCTGTGCTTCAACAAGTCTTGGAATTTGGATCATTTCTGTATACGGATTTGCCCCTGAAATTGCAAGATTGTACACATTATGATTGGGGATGTCGAGTTGTTCCGTGATACAACGTCCATCTGTGGCATATTGCAAAATTGATGAACCAATCGTAACAATTGCTTCTGATTCTTCTTGTTCAATGGTCTCCAAAGCAGGAAATGTGACCGCATATCGCCCACTTTTGATAACATCCGTTTCGATGAGACTATCATTCACAATTTGAGGAAAGAGGTAACTGGATGAGAAAAGAAAAACCAAACATAGGGCTAGTATTGAACCTGCGAAATCAGAGAATCTGATTTGTTTCAGGTCGTCAGATTTCATCGCTGACTTCACCTTCATGCGGAATTAATTTTCTTGAATCGGCCGACCAACTGCGTGAGCCTTCCAGCCCATAGCCTCGAGTTTCTCTAAATCGAGGACGCGACGACCATCGTACACGATTGGCGTACGCATTTTGTTGAGTAAGGCCCCCCAATCAATATTCAGACAAGCCTTGTGAGCTGTAACAAGGATGACCAAGTCATACCCATCAATCTCTGAAAGATCGTCAACTGGGACAACACCTTCTGGATAAAGAGACGAATCGATATGAGGATCCCAGGCTCCAACTGTGATGTTCTTTCCAATCAATGTAGCAGCAAGAGGCTCAGCAGGCGTTTCTCTCGGGTCACCAACTTCTGCTTTGTAGGACCAACCTAGAAGCAACACCTTTGCTTCACCAGCGGGTACACCAGCACTCCACATCAAATCGGTGACAACACCTGCAACGTGACTCGGCATGGAACGATTGACCGCTCGAGCCGCTGTAATCAGACCAGCAGGAACGCCTACATCTGCAGCACGTTGAATCATGTAATATGGATCAACTGGAATACAATGGCCCCCAACACCTACGCCAGGTGTGTAACGATGGAAATTCCACTTGGTTGCTGCCGCTGAAAGAACGTCTTCAACATCAACATCCATTGCAGGGAAAATTCGTGCTAGTTCGTTCACTAGTGCAATGTTGATGTCCCTCTGAACATTTTCAATGACTTTGGCTGCTTCAGCGACCTCAAGCTTGCCAACGTAACGTACATCTTCTGAAGTGAGTTTGGAATACAAGTCAACCAACTTCGCTCCAACCTGAGGGTTTGAGCAACCAATGACACGAGCAACTTGACGCACTCCATGTGCAGGATCACCTGGATTGAATCGTTCGGGACAGTAAGCAATTTCAACATCCTCTCCGATGACCAAGCCAAGTTCTTCGATAATTGGGAGCCATGTTTGAGCGGTTACACCAGGATAAACTGTTGATTCCAAAACAACAATCGTATTCGAGCCCCTTTTGACATGGTTGAATA
>JBMYNT010000007.1:0-52700 GCA_049598575.1 Candidatus Poseidoniaceae archaeon
TACATGAGCGGATATAATGATTGATGGTCATTTAGACGATGAAACCTATTTATCTCCACTTACGAGACAGCACAAGAGGGGTAGACATGTCTGGTAGGATTTACTCAATCCCTGCGGAGAGTACTGAATCTTTCGTTGAATCAATCGATAGAGTAGAAGCATCTGATGCCCATTCAATTGTATTCATCTCACGATACCCTGCATCAAGATTGATCGATCTCCTTGATATCTCAGAAATTCAATGCTACTGGCTCACGAACAGTGAAGAGAAAGGAGTGTTGGAACCGAGTTTGGAGAAACTCAATCATTTCACTGAGTCCTTAATTTCATCAGAGCAGGGTCACCTTTTCATTGAGGGAATCGAATGGTTGGTTTCGATTCATGGGTTTGAGGCCGTTCATTCTATGTTACGTTCGTTGGCTGAAAGAGTTTCGATGAGTCGTTGGTTGATCTACCTCTCTATGTACGAGTCATGTTACAACCGACAAGAGTTGTCAAGAATCTTGAGAGAAGCGCCATTTCTTGAACTCAATTCAAATGAGCTCTCCATTCAAAATGAGTGTGCCGAAACACCTCAAATCCGAGGAAGTGTCAAAGAAAGGACTCCCGAGATGGATTTGAACGAAGATGGATCTCCAAAACTTGTACTACTGACGAAACTTCCGCGTAGTGGTTTTACCAAACAAATATTGCAGCGACGCATCCTCCAATGGAGAAGAATGGGTCTCGATACCTCTGAAATTGAGGCCAGTTTGTATTCCACGGACATAGAATTGATGTATTCTGAATACACCTTGGTTGAAGAAAAGATCCGTAGAGCGACGGAGCTGGAACGATATGTTGTTGCAAACATTAACGACACTCAAGAACGGGCAATTGCCCTCTTCCGTATACGACAACTCACTGGACTCGACCAACTTGAGAATCTTTACTTTTCAGAGTGATTTCCTCAGTGGTGTTTCAAGCATTGATTGAATGATGGACAGCCAACTCGACGATGTAAATTCAGCTGCTATTTTTTGTATCTCTTCACTCGTTTTACGGTCTTCAATACCTGGCAATACAACATTGTTCATACAACGAATCAAAGATTCGACGCACGTGGATGATGGTTTCTCAATCAATTGGATGGCCCTATGTGCTACAAATGCCTCACAAGCAAATACTTCCCTACATCGCTGAATGGCTTCCAATAAATTCCAACTCGCAGTCGCACCCATACTGACATGGTCTTCTTGTCCAGCTGAGGTTGACGTTGAAAAAGCAGTACGTGGGTTCGCATGACCTCGCAACTCCCCTAGAGAGGCTGCAGCAACATATTGTACGATCATTAAACCAGATTCTAGGCCAGGATTCTCTGCCAAAAATGGTCGTATTGCACGACGATCTGGATCAAGCATTTGATCGATACGACGTTCACTTATCGAGGACAATTCAAACAAGCCGAGACTCATCGCATCTGCAACAAGAGCGAGAACCTCTGCATGGAAATTTCCTTGGGACACAACTTCATGCGCTCCAGGGTTATCTGGCGTGGGAAAAATAAGAGGATTATCTGTTGAGGAATTCAACTCAATTGAAACGGTCTCAATCAATTTCTGAAAGGATTCCTGAACAGGACCGTGTACTTGTGGTATACATCGGAATGAGTATGGGTCTTGAACACGGTTGCAGTTTGTATGGTCGAGGAGGATTTGCGAATCGGACATAATCTCGACCATTCTTGACGCTACGAAGAGTTGGCCCATATGTGGACGCGTTTGGTGTATTCTTCGATCGAATGGCGTCAGAGTTGATTCTGTTGCATCGATTGACATACCAGCGACAATGTCTGCGTATGTCAGCAATTGTCGCAGCTGCTCAACAGCAATGGCGAGCATGCCTGTGATGAGACTCGTACCATTGATGAGTGACAAGCCATCTTTCGCCCGCAAGCTCAACGGAGCCAATTCACATTCTCGAAGAGCAGACATCGCATCAATAAGTTGGCCATTGAATTCCACTGTCCCTTCACCGATAAGAGCGCATGCAAGATGGGATAACGGCGCAAGGTCTCCACTTGCACCAAGACTACCGATACGAGGAACGACTGGATGAATTCGATGATTAAGGAACGCTTGCAATTGCAAGACAACATCAGGATGGCATCCCGAATGGCCTTTGACGAGTGAGTTGAGCCGTACACACATCATTGCGCGTACAAGTTCGGTCGAAAGGACAGGGCCTATACCAGTAGCGTGAGAACGAATTAAGTTCAACTGGAGTTGTTCAACTTCACTATGGCTCACTTGTGTATGAACGAGCGAACCAAATCCTGTATTGATGCCATAGACCGTTTCATCCCCTTCGACGATACGATCAACAACGTTTCGAGCAATGTGCACCCGTTGCATGGCATCGCCTGAAATTTCAACGAGTGCTTGGCCATGTGATACATCAAAGACGTCCAATGTATTCAGCGTCGTACCGTCCAGTGTCACAGTTCGGCTACGCATTTGAATCGTCCCCAAGTAGATTATCCAGTAGGCCGTCATCGACAATTTCTGGCACCGTCACGCGCAAGTGAGGATTGATATCCATCGCGCGCTCGATGGATTTTATCGCGCCAGAATTGCGAGCCCAAGCACGTCGAGCAACACCATTTGTGACATCCCAATGCAACATCGATTGTAGGCGTCGTTCTGAATCAGCAGAACCGTCAATAACCATTCCAAAACCGCCGTTCGATACTTCTCCCCATCCTACGCCTCCACCGTTGTGCAAACTTACCCAGGTAGCACCTCGCATAGCATCACCAACGAAATTGTGAACCGACATATCGGCTGTCCACTTTGACCCATCGCGAATGTTCGCAGTTTCACGATATGGCGAGTCTGTACCGCTGACGTCATGATGATCTCGGCCGAGAATAATCGGCGCTGAAATGCGACCTTCTGCAATCGCCTTGTTCATGGCGCGAGCGATACGCGTGCGCCCTTGCTCGTCAGCGTATAGAATACGGGCTTTGGAGCCGACAACGAGTTGATGCCCATCTGCTTTGCGGATCCAACGGAGATTGTCTTGAATTTGTTGTTTCACATCCGCATCCGTTTCTTCTTCATACATTTGTGAGAGAACCTCCTCAGCGATTCGATCCGTTTCTCGAAGATCTTCGTCCAAGCCTGATGAACACACCCAACGGAAGGGTCCGAAACCTCGATCAAAACACAGCGGCCCCATGATGTCTTCCACATAGGACGGATAGCGGTAAATACCCTCTCGAACAAAAACATCTGCACCCGCTCGTCCTGATTCGAGAAGGAAGGCGTTACCGTAATCCCAAAAGAACATGCCTTTGTCAACGCAGTTGTTGATTGCAGCGACGTGCCTACGTAGTGATGCTTGGACCAATGCCTTGAATTCTTCAGGATCTTCATGCATTAATTCTTGAGATTCTGCAAAAGATAAACCTGCAGGGAAGTACCCTCCTTGGTATGGATTGTGAAGTGATGTTTGATCACTGCCTAAATGAATGAAAACATCCCGTTCAACGATTCGCTCCCACAAGTCAACGATGTTTCCAACATAGCCAATGGATGTTCCAGTCATCTGCTCTGATGCTGAGAGCATTTTGTCTATCGCTTCATCAACATCGTATGCCAAATGTTCCACCCAACCTTGTTGGTGTCTTTTTTCAGCGGCAATGGGGTTCGATTCAGCAACGATACATGATGCACCTGCAATGACCGCAGCCTTCGCTTGAGCACCTGACATGCCACCTAGGCCAGATGTAACAAAACACAGACCACCCAAATTACTGTCTGATGACACCCCGAATTTCATGCGAGCAGCGTTCATGAGTGTAATTGTTGTACCGTGTACGATACCTTGTGGTCCGATGTACATGTACGAACCTGCTGTCATTTGGCCGTATTGAGTGACTCCCATTGCGTTGAGTCGTTCGTAATCGGTTGTCGTTGAATAATTAGGAATCATCATACCATTGGTTACAACAACACGTGGAGCATCTTTGTTCGATGGAAATAAGCCAAGAGGGTGTCCAGAATACATGACAAGTGTTTGTTCTTCCGTCATTTCTGAAAGATAATTCATCACCAACCGATATTGAGCCCAATTCTGGAAGACTGCCCCATTGCCACCGTACGTAATCAATTCATTCGGAAATTGAGCAACACGAGGATCAAGATTGTTGTCGATCATGAGCATGATGCCAGCTGCTTGTATCGATTTTGCAGGGTACTCATGAATGGAGCGTGCATGGATGTTGAGGTTTGGCCGGAACCGATGCATGTAGATTCGACCGTACATTCGTAATTCTTCAAGAAATTCCTTCGAGAGTTCGCGATGATGTTTTGGATCAAAATACCGAAGCGCATTTTGTAGTGCCAACCGCTCCTCAGAAGGCGTCAGGATTTGCTTTCGAATAGGGGCATGGTCAACATTCGGGTCGAGACCAGGATGTTGTGGCAAGTTCTCAGGCAGGCCACGATACAGTTCATCCGGCATAAATGACGCTCCCTACGAACTAGCCAATCAACCGAAGGACTTGAGGATTATTCATTGTGCAGCAGTCCGACGGATTGAAGAACATGCGCTGTTTGACCCAATCATGACGACTGACATCGAGACGGATGCCATCTTGCTTGATGTTGAGAAGGATATCTCAAAATCATTCAATGCGGTTCTCGGTGCAACAATCGCAGTTTGCATTGTTTTTTTGTTCCTATCAGCAACTTTTGGTAACGCAGTTACCCAGATCACAGGAGAGGATAATTCATCCACTGGGGAATATGTCCCGTTGTGGGAACGTTATTTGCAAGATTACAGTACTGATGGACCACATGGCTACGTATTGGAGACGGGAACGTATCAGATTTTAGAAACGGCCAATGAATGGAACTCAACCCATCACTTTGTTGAATACGAACTGCCACTTGAAGAGGGTGGTGCCGCACCAAATGGCCTTATCAGTCTGGCCGTTTGGAGGCCGGATGTAGAGGATGGAGTGAAAGTTCCAGTCATTGCAGAAATAGGCCCTTACTTCCAAGAACCATCGGTACAAACACCAACCATTGAGGTGCCGGGAAGTTGGCTTGGTTCTATGATCATTGATCAAATCTTACCCCATGGATATGCATTTGCACAAATCTCCGTGTCCGGAACTGGCAGGTCAAATCATTGCATGGACCTTATGGGTAATGCAGAGCAATTAGGAAACGATGCTGCAGTGCGCTGGTTGGCTGAACAAAATTGGAGCAATGGAAACGTTGGATTGATTGGGAAATCCTATGACGGATCGACGCCTTGGCAAGCAGCTATGTTCGGGAACGAACATGACTACCTCAAGACAATCGTACCAATTTCTGGACTTATCGGTGTTAAAGAGTTGATGTGGAGAAATGGTAGCGCAGAAGCACGTGCACCAATCATGCACAACGGTGTTTATGGGTCATATGGAATCGATGGTGATGAAGAAGATTACCAAAACATATGCCCAGATTATTTGATCGGACCAGGAACTGGAACTTCGGCTTACTTGCTGGGTTCGGAAGTATTTGGAGACTACTGGGCTGAGCGGTACTTCCTTGATCGGGTCCTCCAAAACTATCAGGGATCAGTCTACCTCATTCAAGGAATGCACGATTGGAACGTCGATCCACACATGGCCGTTCCCACAATGAATGCGCTCATTGATGCCGGTATTGAAGCAAAAGGATTGTTTGGACAATGGGATCACGACTATCCTGACCGCCCAGAACAATTGTTTGAACGCAGTGATCTAGGTGGCAGAGGCGGTGAAGCATTTCCTGAGATGATTCGATACGATTGGATGCAAGACCTACTTGAATGGTTTGAGTATTATCTCCAAGAGCGCGGACCTCAACCAGGACAATGGATTGAGGTGCAAGACAACTATGGTGATTGGCGAATTGAATCACGCTACCCTCCAGCAGATACTACAGAATGGGTTGCTTCACTCGGTGGAGAGTTGTCAAACGTTGGCGGTTCATTGACCATTCTCCCCGATGCTTCATCTGGTCCCGTATGGGAGACAGAACCACTCACTGAAACACTACGTGTTGTCGGGACACCTAGACTGCACGTCGATGTTACAACAGCAAGCGTTGGCGGACAAATTTACGCACTCCTCGAAGATTGTTTTGAAGGGTCATGTATCCATGTTGGCCATGCCATCATGGACTTGCGGTACCATGCAGGTGGCGATGAGATCCAAACATGGCTCCCAGTTCTTGAGACCATCAATGCAAAAATGGAATTCATGCCACTCGATGCTATGATCGAAGAGGGCCATACCATTCGCGTTTCCCTTGCTTCAAGTGGTGAAGATTATCTGCCTGCGAGCACATCCTCCATCGTTACAATCCAAGAAGGTGAAAGTTCAACATTGCAATTGGACATTATTGACAAAGATTCAGATGAACGATTGTACTTCATTCCACCGATTTGTGAGCACGAGTTGTGCTCTTAGGATTCCACAGTGTGAAGATGCAACCAGAGAGAATCATTAAGCATGCATATGCCAAGATTCCTTGTTGTAAATTCACGTAGTCGTGTTCGACAAGATAACCTGCTGATATTGTCGATACGACCTGTCCAAGAGATAAGAGGAGCATATCTGTTGAAAATACTCTCCCCCGCATTTCATCTTCAACCCATTGCTGAGTGAGTACAGTGGACAGTACCCAGTTTCCACCACTCGCTGTGTGTGCAAGTGTTACCAAAGCCAACGTTAGAAGAAGTGGTCCATTCAAACTGAAACCGACCAAGAGGTAAAACAAGCCACTCACGACAATGAGCAACCCAATGAGTCGAGGCCATTTTTCCGAATTCTTGAACAGTCTACGTGCAAGGATTGGACCGATGCCCGTCCCAACACCACGTGCAAAGAAAAAGATTCCAAAACCTAGGGCAGCCCCTACAAACTCAATATCATTGCCAGCAAGGACGAGGAACACACCTGCTAAACCGCCACCAGCGATGTTCCAGGATGTTTTAGCGAATATGATTCGAAACAATCTCGGGTCTGATTTGATCCTCTTTTGCCCGATCCATATGTCCTTGAGTGCTGAAGTGATGATTGAGCCAGAGGACACTTTGTCAAAAATTTGAGGCACTGTGAGTGGAATCAGTAGGATGGTTCCAATTAGGAACGTGACGGAGTCGATAACAAAGGCTACGTTGACGCCGAATTCGGATACTACCAATCCTCCAGCAAAAGCACCCAAGCAGAGTGCCGTTGACCATGTAGCACTGTCCAATGCATTGGCTGTTGTTAAATCTTCACTGGAAACAATGTTGGGAAGTGCTGCACGTTCGGCAGTGACGTACAAACCATGCATAGCCATCATACCACCAGAGCATAGGAACATCCACCACATGTCTTCTGGGCCGTCGACAGCGATGAAAACAAGTGCTAGAAACATCTGCAATATGTTGGTAACAATCATCAATTTTTTTCGATTTACTCGATCTGCAAGTAAACCGAAAAATGGCTGCATAAGGGCAAAACATCCCATTCGCACGGCCATCAGTATTCCAAGTAGGAGCTCAGAATCCGTGTACTTGAGAATCAAAAGAAAGAGTGCGATGGTATTGAACCATTCGCCAAACATCGAGATGAATGCAGCAAGCCAGAATTGTCGGTAGGTTTTGTTCTCACGAACAAGTCGGACGTAGGCGTTGTCCCCCATGATGATTCACTTATTCCTCTTCGGTCGAATCTTCAGGATTGGTAAGCGTAACTTCAATCCACTTTGAGGTAGGTGTGTTGGAAATGGTGGCCGTTGATTCCAGAGGTACGAGTTCGTTCGCTTCCGGGAAATATGCCGCTAGATTTCGACGAGGGATCTCATAAGGCACAACAATCCACTGTTTCGAATGACGTTGTGTTCCTTGAAAATGGCTTGTCATATCCACAATGTCTCTCGTTTTTAGTCCATATTCGCTCATGTCGAGAGCGTTCATGAAAAGTACTCGACGATTCCCATGTACTCCCCTATATCTGTCATGCAGTCCGTAAATCGTTGTGTTGTATTGATCGTGGCTGCGAATCGTCATTAACACAAAACGGTCTTCTGGCAACGTTATGTCTGGTAAGGAATGAATCGTGAACAAAGCTTTGCCCGTTGGGGTCGAGAATTCACAAGAATCTCTGGGCGGATTTGGTAATAGAAATCCGGATGGTTTGCGTACTCGTTCGTTGTATTGTTCAAATCCATTCAAAGCCTTTGACATGATATCTCGAATTGCATCGTAATTATCAATGCACAATGACCAATCGAGCACATTCGGACAAAGCAATTGACCAAGTTTCGCTACCAGCGCGGGTTCACTCATCAATCCGGCTGAGACTGGTTTGAGATTGCCTTTCGAACGATGAACAACACCCATGGAATTTTCTACGGTGACAAATTGCTCACCTGATGATTGAACATCCAATTCCGTGCGACCAAGAACAGGTAAAATCATGGCTGTTTTTCCTGTAACCAGGTGGCTACGGTTCAATTTCGTTGAAATTTGAACGGTCAAACCGACGTTTTGAATTGCCTCTGCAGTTCTTGGCGTATCTGGTGTTGCGGATAAGAAATTACCACCCATACAAATGAGAACGTCAACGAAACCGTTCTCCATTGCGTGAATTGAATGAACAACATCGTAACCATGTTTCCGTGGCATCTCAAATTGCAATCCCTGTTCTAATTTGACTAGAAATGATTCACTCGGAGCTTCCCAAATCCCAACTGTTCGATCGCCTTGAACATTTGAATGACCGCGGACTGGACAAACGCCTGCGCCTGGGCGACCGATATGACCGCCCATAAGAAGGAGGTTCACGACCTCTTGAATGACCGCCACTCCGTTTTTGTGTTGCGTCAAACCCATTGCCCAACAAGCGATGGTGGCTTTGGAATCAGCGCACATTAGTGCAATTTCGTCAATCACTTCACGTTCAATTCCAGAATCAGTGACAATTTGTTGCCAATCTTGAGTGGATAAATCTGATTCAAATTCTCCAAAACCCTTTGTCTTTGAATCAATGAAATCTCGATCGATTGCATCCAAAGCAAGGAGTTGCTTCATCACACCTTTCAGGAGTGCAGCATCGCCACCAATGCGCACTGGAACATGAAGATCAGCTAATTGTGTCGATTTAACGTCACCAGTCATGTAATCCTGTGGATGTTTAAATCGCTTCAATCCCGTTTCTGGTAATGGATTAATGCTGATGATTTTTGCACCTCTTTTCTTAGCATCTCGCAATGCAGTCAACATTCGTGGATGATTTGTTCCTGGATTTTGACCGATGACAAGGATCAGATCAGATTGATTGAAATCCTCAAGATGGACAGTACCCTTTCCTATACCGATGGTTTGTGTCAATGCCTTTCCACTTGATTCGTGACACATATTCGAGCAATCAGGCAAATTGTTTGTTCCTAACGCTCGCACCAAAGCTTGGTAGAGGAATGCAGCCTCATTCGACGTTCTACCAGAGGTGTAGTAAACACCACGTTCTGGAGAGTCCATGGACTGAATGGAAGAGGCTATGCGTTGGAAGGCATCGTCCCATTCGATTGGAGTGTAATGAGATGAATCTGCCTCCAATATCATAGGTTGAGCAATTCTTCCTTGATTGTTTAACCAATAATCAGATTTTGTCAATAAATCGGCAACAGAATATTTCTGGAAGAACGAAGCATTGACCTTCGCTTTCATTGCTTCATCCGCCACTGCTTTGGCACCGTTTTCGCAAAATTCGAATGACGTTCGATGATCAGGGTCTGGCCAAGCGCAACCAGGACAATCGAAACCATCTTTTTGATTCACCATGAGAAGTGATCGCACGGTCCTTGTTACACCCATCTTTCGAATTCCATGATTCAACGAAGAGATTGCGGCAGGAACACCAGCAGCAGTGGATTTGACTTTTGATAGTCTCAACCGATTGGAATCGAGAGGTGTCCTACCATCCACGCTCTTCTTCATGTTTAACGGAAATCAATCGGCTTCATCAATGCTTGGAGGTTTATGGCATCAAAATCCTACTTTCCATGCACCTTGGCCCGTCACGAAACCGTACAATGTTACGTTGTGTTCACGTGCTAAGTTTACCGCAGCAGATGAAAATGCACCAAGAGACGCAATGGCTGGAATTCCAACACGCACACATTTTGCTACAATGTCCCAGCCACATCTTCCCGACAAAAGGAGCATAGAATTCTCAAGGAGTGTTGATTGAGAAAGAATGGCTTTACCAATTGTTTTGTCCACGGCGTTGTGACGCCCGATGTCTTCTGATACATGATTGATGGAACCATCAATTGAAAAGAGTGCTGTCCCATGACAGCCACCACTTTGTTGAAAGAGTGGCATCGAATGAGTCAACAGTTCCAACGCGTTTGTTAACAGTGGCAAGTCAACGTCTGAAAATCTTGCATCGTGCTTGATTGGTTCGTCACGGGCAACGAACAAATTTGGGTGATTGCAAGCTCCACAAGAACTTGTAACAATCTGTTGCCGAGGTTTGACAGTTATTCTGCCATTGTACAGCACTTGAAGGTCAGAACTGTCTTGTACATGTATGCAATCAATTGATGGGTTTTCATCAACATATCCTTCAGAACAAAGATGTCCGACATGGAGTTCAATGAGATCGGTTGGTGTTGCGAGCAAGGTTGAATAGACTTCATACTGTCCTTGTTTGTTTAATGCATGTAATTCAACAGCAACCTCTTCCACAATTGTTTCTTTTTGGATCGAGGATCCATCGACAGAGAGACGCATTAATGGTAATTCTTTGAAAGCGTCATTCATCTTACTCCACCTCAATGTCAAAGAACTCAAACTGCAATGACACGAGTTCAGCAGAACTTTTCGCTTCAGCATATGCTTCCAGAGGTTCCTTATTGAGTTCGAGAAAACGTTCACCCCATCTAAATTTACTCAACAATTCCTTGCATTGATCCACTCGCCCCAACAAATACAGAGACGCTGCAAGGGCTTCAACAGTTGACAATTTTCCTGGCTTCCCCCAATTCACTGGATTTGCAGCCAAGAGCAATGGCAACATGCGAGGTTGCAAACGTGTACGACGCATGACGTGTTCAACGGATTCTTCAATTTGCGCCCAAGAGCAATCGAGTCCAACCAATGCGCCATGTGCGTCAAAGATTTCACGATCCTCTGGACCTAGGACTTTGCCACAAAGTGGTTCTAGGATGATTCCCTTTTTTGGAAGCCTTCTGAAGTCCTTGTGCAATCGCAACAATTCATCTTTGGATGCGCGTACGGCAGTGTTCTTTTTGGGGTCGTCTTGTGCAAGCCAAATTGCATGAACAGGAATGTCCATACACTCACCGTAAGTCTTTGAGATAATCTCCGATGGTCATCCCACGACTGTTCGAGGATTGGCCGATCATCGACTGGTGATCGCTGCTTGCTTCAACCATCAATTCAATGCCAAGTATCATCTCAAACTTCTTGATGACAGAATCAGCAGGAGGTTTGCCCGATTCTGCTGATTTAATCACATTGACAGTTTCAGCCATCCGTTGACCCAACTGGGCCTGTGTCCAACCTTTATTTTCACGAGCAGTCTGAATTAATTTAGCAAAATTGTCCGCTAATTCTTTTTCCTGCTTGCTCATGATGTTGTTCTTGTTAAAACGCCGTTGGTTCTGCTTTCCAGCGGGCCGTCGCCGTGCTTGGGCCAAGCCTGGAGCCTCTTGTTTTGGTTCGAGATTCATTTGCCCTATGCATCTCTGGCAAATCGCCAACATCGCTTTGTTGACACGATGCTCTCGAGTTGATACCTTTGTCGCACCACACAATTCGCAATCGCCCATCGTTATCCCCATGGATTGCTCGCATCGACAATTGATGAACCCTTCGCTGTTGTCTCAGAAAACAAACGATGAGTTGATACACTGCTGGCTCAAGGAAGAGTTGATTGCGATGGGCACGGATGTGGACCGAAATTCAGACTCTGTGAACAATCACAGAGACGATGACTTCCAGAAACTTGAGACAGAGTTTCGACGTTTGCAAGAAAAAACACAAGAGTTGATCAGCGAAAGAACGCACATCGAATCCGAACTTCGCAACGTCAAAAAACAAGCAGGTCGGCTGGAAGAAGAAGTACGCCACCTGCGTGCACCTCCACTCATCGTCGGAACGTTACAAGATGTACTGGATCCTGAACGAGCCATTGTTCGTTCCTCCAATGGCACGGTGTTCCAAGTATCCCTTAACCAACGAATCGAACCTGACCTCCTCAAGCCAGGTACTCGGGTCGCACTCAACCAAGATTCGCTCTCACTCGTTGAGGTTCTTCATGATGCATGGGATCCAATCGTAAGTGGCTCAGAGATGGTGGAAAAACCAGATATCACGTACGACATGGTCGCTGGTTTGGATGATGAAATCCTATCGGTACGAGAAGCAATCGAATTGCCACTTACCAAACCTCAATTGTTCACAAAAGTTGGCATTAAACCTCCAAAGGGCGTTTTGCTTGTTGGCCCTCCGGGCTGTGGAAAGACGTTGTTAGCTAAGGCGGTTGCTCATCATACGAATGCGACGTTCATTCGAATGGTCGGCTCAGAACTCGCTCAGAAATACATCGGTGAAGGAGGTCGTCTTGTGCGCGAATTGTTTTCACTGGCGAAAGATAAATCACCATCCATTATTTTCCTTGACGAAATTGACGCTATAGGAGCAAAGCGATTGGATGGCTCAACCAGTGGTGACCGAGAAGTTCAACGCACTCTTATGCAGCTTCTAGCAGAATTGGATGGCTTTGACGAATTGGAGCATGTGAAGATCATTGCTGCGACCAACCGCCCTGATATTCTCGATGCTGCACTCCTCCGTCCTGGTCGATTTGATCGAATCATCGAAATCCCAATTCCAGAAGAAGATTCACGTCATGCAATACTCAGTTTACATTTATCAAAAATGAACACCAAGGGCGTTCGTTTGAAGGCAGTTGCACGAGCTACCACTGGATTCAGCGGGGCTGAGTTGAAGGCAACCTGCGTCGAAGCCGGTATGATTGCCATTCGATCTGACCGAGATACCGTACTTCACTCAGATGTTATGCAAGCCATTGAACGATTGAACAAGAAGAAGTCACAATCTGGCAGCATGTCCTCCCCAGAAGGATTGTACGGGTGAATGTTCAAAGTCCGACGTGAGAACCACACGCCATGTCCAAAGCCATTGTTGAATGTGTTCCGAACATCTCCGAAGGTCGAGATTTAGACAAAGTCCACCGCATCGTAGATGCAGCACGAATTGATGGTGTCAAGATTCTTGGTGTTGAACCAGATCCAGACTATAACCGCACTGTCATCACCTTTGCAGGAACGATTCAAGAAGTAGAGAATGCTGCCATTTTACTGATTGAAAAGGCCATTGATGAAATCGATATGCGGATGCATTCTGGAGAGCATCCTCGCATGGGATGCGTCGATGTTTGTCCATTTATCCCAATTTCAAATGCAACAATGGATGATTGTGTCGAAGTTGCAATTCGAGTAGCGAAGAAAATTGCACAATCCAATGTACCTGTCTTTCTGTATGGTTTTGCATCAACTTCGGACGAACGAACCTTGCTGTCTACCCTGAGAAAAGGCGAGTACGAGGGATTGCCTGCTCGCTTTAATGACTCAACAGAATTGCATGATGATGCGACAAGGCTCCCTGATTTTGGTTCAAATCAATGGGATGAAACTTCGCAGAAGAGTGGAGGAATTACGATCGGTGCTCGCGATATTCTTCTTGCTTACAACGTCAACATTGTCGATACTGATCCCTATGTCGCTCAGCAAATTGGATCCATTGTTCGCAGTTCTGGACGACTGATCAAATCCGCTGATGGGGAACGAAAATTCCGAACGAAAGGTCTCCTCGAACATGTACAAGGAATGGGTGTTCCTCTTGAATCACACAACATGAGTCAAGTCTCAATGAATCTACAAAATTATCGCGTTACCAACCTTCATCAAGCATTCGACACGATCGATAGTTTGTGCAAAAACATGGGAAGCTCAACCAAAGGGAGTGAATTGGTGGGATTGGTTCCACTCGAAGCCATGATCGCAGCTGGTCAATGGTACGGAGGAAATGAACAGTCCGATGAGGAATGCATTGAAACAGCCATCAAACATCTTGGGTTGAACTCGATTTCATCATTCAATCCAAATGAACGTATTATTGAATGGGCCCTTAAGGAGGGAGGCCAATGACATGGGCAAATGTTTCGCTGAGAGAATTCCAAGATGCTCTTGCAAGCACTGCGCCAACGCCTGGTGGAGGATCTGCCGCTGGCGTTGCTCTAGGACAAGCTGCTGCATTAGCAGTGATGGTAAGTGACTTAACACTTGGAAACGATAGGTTCCGAGAAGGTTGGGCCATATCAGAGCAAGTGAAGGCTATCGCCATCCCAATGTTGGAAGAAGGTCTGAATCTCGCCACCGAAGACAGTGAAGCGTTCGACGCAGTGGTTGACTCGTTCAAGTTGCCCAAAGATACGGACCAACTCAAATCAGAGCGAAGAGAGGCAATACGATCTGCAACACTTGGTGCTGCAGAGGTCCCTTATCGAACCGCTGTTTCAGCCCTTCATCTTCTCAAGTTGCTGCCTGAACTTGCAAGCAAAGGCAATCCCAATGCGGCATCTGATGTTGGTGTGGCAAGTCTCCTTGCATCTGCAGCCCTCAAAGGTGCAATTTTCAACGTTGAGATCAACCTTCAATCCTTACCTGAGGATTATGGTACTGACATGCGTAAAGGTCTTCCAGATCTCATCGAGAATGGTCGGATTTATTCAAGAAAAGCAATGGATGCTGTTCGAGATCGATTATCGAACCAGTGAGCCTGTTGAAATTTCACCATCAATTGTAACGAGTTTGACAACATCATTTCCATCATCTGCCGCCAACATCATTCCTTCACTAACAACACCACGAAGTGGCCTTGGTTTGAGGTTCGCAACAAAGACAACCGACTTGTTCACCAAGTCTTCTGCTGAATAGTACGCCTTAATGCCAGCGCAGATTGTACGGCCACTTTCACTTCCATCGTCCAAGTGAACAACGTACAATCTGTCAGCATTGGGATGATCTTCAACGGATAGGATCTTTCCGACTCTTAATTCTACTTTCGTGAAGGTATCAAAATCAAGATATTCAATACCTTCCGGTGTTTCTTTTTCCATATTTTTCTTCTCCTTTTTGCCACCCTTGACTGCATGAGTGATGTTTTGTGAATCTGTATCTTCTTCAACGAGAGATTGTTCTTCGCTAACGATTTCTTCCACATCCAATCGCTTGAAGAGTGGCTCATAATCTTGCGTTGGTGATTGAACTGGCACGGACCAATCGATTGCATCATCCCAATGCATCTCTTCCAGAGCATTCTCGATACCCAACATGTTCCAAAGTTTTCGAGCACTGAAAGGTAAGAATGGTTCGGTTACAATGGCAAGATAACGGCAAATTCTCCAGCCCATGGCGAGGGATGAAAGGGCCTCTGTTCGACCTTCGGCATCGATATCGGTTTTGAGATGCTTCCATGGCATGGAAGATTGGAGGAGTTGGTTTCCATGCTGTGCTGCGGTCATCGCAGTTCGCAGTGCTTCTTTGTATCGGTGACGCTGAAGAGAATCAGTCATCGATGTGTGAAGATCGTCAAGTGTTTTGCAAAGATCTTCGTAATACGTGAGATCGTTGAAAGATGGGAGTGGTTCACCACCTGGGGTGTCAGGCAAACGAGCAGAGAGGGAGAGAACGCGATTGGCAAAATTGCCATAGGTGGCGATGAGTTCGTTGTTGATTCGATCAACGAATTCATTCCATGTAAAGTCTGTATCATGCGATTCCGGCATATTGATGCTGAGATAGTATCGCAACGTATCCGGATCAAATCGCTCCAAGAAGGAAGGGAGCCAGATCGCATGTTTTCTAGATTTTGAAAACTGTCCGCCAGCCAGCATGAGGTATTCCATTGCAGGAACATTGTCTTCTATACGAAGATCGCCAGAGTCTGGAAGATCGACAGGTTCTTCTGCAGTTTTTCCTTTCCGTGCATGGTTAAGACCCATGAGGATTGCAGGCCAGATGACAGTATGGAATGGAACGTTGTCCTTACCGAGGAAGTAATAATGACGTTGTTCCGATTCCTCACTCTCGAGCCACCACTGTTCCCAATTGGAACCGTCACCATGTAATTCAGACCAAATCTGTGAACATGTAAGGTAGCCTTGTACTGCTTCAAACCAGACATAGATGCATTTACCATCCCAATCCGAACCTTCGAGTGGGACCTTAATTCCCCATTCAAGATCCCGAGTAACAGCTCTTGGTCGCAATCCCATGTCGAGCCATTGCTTTGTCATTGCACGCACGTTGGGCTTCCAAACAGCATGGTTGTTTTCAGCATGTTGTTCAAGGGCTTTTTGGAACAAATCAAGTCGATAGAATAGGTGGTCTGTATCACGAATTTCAACCTTTAATTCAGGATTCATCTTGGACACAGGATTCTTGAGTTCTGATGATTCATACGTTGCTCCACAAGCGTCGCACTGGTCTCCACGTGCACCATCGGCACCACATGATGGGCAGGTCCCCTCAATGTATCGATCGGGGAGGAAACGTCCACCACCATCTGGATGGACTTCGTAATATTGCTGCATGGTTCTTTTTTCAAAGAATCCAGCATTGTAGAGTAGACGGAAATTCTCCTGGACTTTTTCTTTATGTCTTGAATCACTGGTTCGGTTGAACAACGAACCCCCATAGTCTATGCCTCTCGAATCAACGTTTGGCATCCAGGTACATCCCAAATCAAGTAGGGCTTTTGTGTTAATTTCATGATATTCGTCGACCACATCTTGTGGAGAAACACCATCCTGTTCTGCAGTCACTGTGATTGGTGTGCCATGTTCATCTGAACCGGATACCATCAGTACTTTGTTGCCACGAGCGCG
Source organism: Candidatus Poseidoniaceae archaeon (assembly GCA_049598575.1). GTDB lineage: Archaea > Thermoplasmatota > Poseidoniia > Poseidoniales > Poseidoniaceae > MGIIa-L2. The sequence goes on from JBMYNT010000007.1 coordinate 17,012, forward strand.
CTCAAATCGTGCATGAATGTCAGGAGGGAGGTAGCATCCAGCAACGTGACCCAGATGCAGTGGCCCATTCGCGTACGGCCATGCAACGCACACAAGAACGTGGTCACCATCGGCCATAAACACCGGTAACAGGCATTGATTTTCAAACCAACCCTTTTGTTCCATCAAAAACAACATTTTCAAGAAGCAGAAGTTCTTGGCAAACATATCCGACGGACAGGAGTTCACGTTCATCATGAACCTCACATTACTCATTTTTTACACCGTTCTCGCGCTTGGCGTATCGTTTCTCTGCTCAATCCTTGAAGCAGTTGTACTCTCCATTCCGAACACACAAGTCGCCGTATGGGAGAAGGATGGAAACCGACGCGGACAGTTATGGGCGAAACTGAAAGCAGATGATGCGGTAAAGCCTCTTACTGCTATTCTTACGCTCAACACGATTGCTCACACCATGGGTGCTGCTGGTGTAGGTTCCGAGGTACAAAATCAGTTTGGGAATGAATACCTCACGATTGCATCCGTGATCCTAACCCTGGCTGTACTCTTCCTCTCAGAAATTATTCCAAAGACACTTGGAACCGCTTATTGGCGGCAACTCTCTTTGATCACAGGTCTTATTTTGAATTCAATTACCATAGCATTGTTCTTCATCATCGCACCGATTCAATGGATGAAGAAGATTCTTCCAAGTGCTGATGGACAATTGGTTACGAGAGATGACTTGGTTGCGCTTGCTGACCTTGGTGAAGAAGAAGGCGCATTAATGGAAGATGAAGAAACGGTGATACACAACTTATTGCGACTTCGTGAAATCCCAATCACAGAGGTCATGACACCTCGAGTTGTCGTTACTGCCTTGCAGCATGACATGACGATCCGACAGGTATTGGATGAGTATCCTGTCCTTCGATTTTCTCGTATGCCGGTGTTTGCCGAATCCATTGATGATGTTCAAGGAGTGGTCATTCGATCTGAATTGTTACTCGCAGCGAGCAGGGACGAATGGAATCGTGGCGTATCAGAATTCATGAAACCTGTGGAATTCCTAACGACCAAGCAAAGCGTCGATGTAGCGCTTGATATGTTGCTTGAGCGACGCCAACAATTTGCAGTCGTTCAAGATGAATTCGGAGGTACATCCGGTATTTTGACGATGGAGGATGTTCTGGAAACACTCCTGGGCGAAGAAATCGTTGACGAACTGGATGAAGTCGATGATATGCGAGAACTCGCTCGTGAACAAGCAAGTTTAGCTGAGCAAGAGTGAGTGTTCTTCAAGCCATGTTCGAATGATTTCATTACGAACTTCGTTTTCTTGTTCGTAGGAATGTTTGAGTTCTTCGACAATGTGATATGCGAACTTCGATTCTGCGTTTGTATGAACGTCAATCAAGAGTTGCGCATGTTTGAGGCCAAGTGTTGCATCGTGCTTTGCTTGAATGAGGATCGTGGGGCATTGAGGCAATCCCCATTCAGGTGTCCGCAAGAACTCAATTGATGGTACATGGTATTGAGGTGGATTGAGTCGATTGTAATACCTTAGCAACCGACGCATCATGGGACGTTGCAATTTCTTTGGAATTTTGAGATAATCGCATGTTTGATTGTTGATGTATTCATAGGAAGTAACTGGTGATTCAAGAATCACGCCTTGAGCATACTTCGAAGTCTCCAGTTCTTGACGCAAAACGCGCTGAGCGACAAATCCTCCTAGGCTATGTCCGTGAACTAGAAATCCATTCTTGAGCCAACCGCGATGCTCAAAGTGAATTAACACACGCTCAAAATCATGACATACATGCATAGCAGCCCAATGAGGCACACGTTTGTTTCCACCATGTGCCCGCATTTCGAACAAGACGCAATTGTATCCTAGCTCGTGAAACAGTGCACTTCTTCCGATCATATTCGATGCACGAGAATTCCAACCGTGAATAAAAATGGCGAGCGGTTTGTTTGGATTCCAGTCTTGCCTCAGCCAACGTACTGGATAGCCTTGAACCTCTATGGATTCCCATTCCCAACCAGTAGGCGCTTCAACATCGTCTCGGATGGTTGGCAGTCGTAACATGAATCCAAGGCAGAGAGCGAACCACATGTCGATGAGAGTAATTGGTGCAAGAAGCACGATGTAGAGCGTGTTTGATGATACGATGAGTCCTATTGCGATAAGTATCCAAGCAAATGCATGGACAAAAAACGCTGAAAAGCGGTGCGAAGGCATGGGGATAGAATCCTTCAGTCTTCTGATGTTTCATCAGATGGTTCAGCTGAGTCATCTGAATCATTTTTTTCCGATGCTTTTTCTTCACGGACTTTCGCACGCTCTTCGACACGCTTGGCGTATTTTTCTCCGAATTGACTCATGCTCTCAAGTCGTGCACGGAATCCAGAGGTGGCCTTCTCTTCAGGCACATATCGTACGAGGTAAGCTCCGAACATGAGATCAAAGAGACCTTGGTCGAGTTCACTGTTGCGGGAGAATTGCCAATTGACAATCCAAAGTACCATCAGAACAGATCCAACGGATGTCATGACGATAGGTGCCGTACCACCGCCAGAAATTTGACCAACTTGAACGAACACCATGATGAAACCAATCAGAGCAAGAAGACCGATGTTGTTCACAAACAAACTGTGCAAGAACAGAGGTTTGGAGCCGTCACCACGAATGTATCGAGTCGAAGACGTGTATTGTCCGAGGTTACGGCCAGTGTAGATTGGCAAGAATATTGCGTTAAAGAAGAGAACGACAATCGCTACAAGGAACAAAATGGTTGTTTCCAAACCACCACTTGAACCACCAGTCAATGCTGACATAACAAGACCTGCAATCAAAACTGAGAAATTAGCAATGAAATTAACCCACCAGCTGATCACTCGACTTAATTTTGGAGCAATTTCAAAATCCGAGGAGAGGCTTGCTGGTCGTGCTTTCTTGACCTTTGGCTTCTTCTCTTTCTTGGGTTTTGCAGCCTTCGCTGCTACAGGGACTGCTTCAGCAACCTTTGCTGCTTTTACAGCCTTTGCTACTGCTTTCTTGGGTTCTTTCGTTTCATTTGATTCAACCTTGTCAAGTAGTCCCATGTAATCGCCTCACTCATGTGTACATTTCTGAGATTTGTTTGTAGATTGCAAAATCTCCGGATTCTACGAACGCAGTAATCGAAGAGTCTGGCATGTTTCCAAGTTGCTCGTCGATGATCTTGAAGAATTCGCCTCGTCGTTCATCATCAATGGATGTAGGATCGGCACCCACTTCTTTGAACAGTTCAAACCCGTCAGATGCGAGGAAGGCTTCAATCGCTTCCTCTGGCAATTCATCGCCGAGTAAATCGTTGACAATCGTGAAGAACTGTGAGAACAATGCGTCTGCATCATCCATTTCTGCCGCTTCAGCAACTTCTTCTGTTTCTTCAGAGTGGTCATTTTGTGATGATGTCTGAACTGGTTTCGTTTGGCCCTTTAACGAGCGACGTTCTGCCATCAACTGTTCGAGTTGTGGGACAAGTTCTCTGAGCGCATCTTTGTCACCCAAGGATTTCGCTTCCTTGTAGAGTGGCTTGAGTTCTCGAAGTTTGTTCTCCACTGCTGTCAAACGATCTGGCTCCTCCTCATCGAGCAATTCAACGACAGGGGCGCTTCTGGCCTGATTGAGGGCTTCTTCCCGCTCTTTTTTCCGGAGGACGATGATGTCTCTGTCGAGAGAATGGCCAAAACGGTCGGAATATCGATCGAGAAGGGAACCTGATTCACCAGAGCCTAATCGATCGATTGCACCATAGATTTGTGGCAGTGGTTTAGCGGAACGCTTGGCCCAGAGGTCACCGTATTCGTTCTTCGCTTCTTCTGGCTGAGGTGGTTCTGGTGCGGGAGGCATTGCATTAGTCTCGGGCAGGGGCGGTAGAGGGCTTGGAGGTAAAGCGGCTGCTGGCAACGGTTCAGGGGTTGGCGCAGCGGGGAGTGGAGGAAGAGGTGCTCCTGGAAGTGGAGGCATGTCAGGAAGTGGAGGCAATGGTGAAGCGGGAACATCTGCTGATTTGTTCTTTTTCCGACGTCGCACGTACTCACCTCTAATGTAAGTGGGTGGGATACTACCCTTGAACCTTACCACAATTGGAACATGAAAATTGCTGTATCGGTTGATGGGGTATTAGACCAATTTCGCCCATCCTTTCAAACTCAAAAATGTCGCAGCGGATTCAGAAACTTGCAATTCATCGCCCATGGATACATCGTGTTGATCTGCCCCGAACCTCAGTATGGCGTCATCAACAACAATCTCGACGTTCAGTGTCTTGTCTTGACCAAAAACAAACGCTTCGCTCAGCGCATCAAATGGTTGACTTCCCTCAGCATCAAGTCTCTCTAGAGGAAATTCTGTAACACGCATGCCGGTCTTTCCATGGAGTGATGTAGGCCATCGAATTTGCCTTCGTACGTCGATTGTAACCACTTCATCGGTTTCACCTGCTGCCCCCAGAACAATCGAAGCATCAGACTTCACCAGATCAAGAAACAATGCTTGATGGGTGCCAAGCCTAGAAATCTGCCCATTGACCACAGAAGAGCGACGCTCCTCATGGAGGAACATATCAGCAAGTTTCTTGATGCTAGCTGGACCTTTGCCGGGTTTACCCTCCCTCTGGAGATTGTCTTTGAGTCCTAGGTGAAGATCTTTCATCACGGTTGTCGAACCTTCGTCTTCTTGTGCAATCATCACAAGTTTGTCAATAAGCGTTGGTATTTGGGAACGAATTCGTTTCGTCCAACCGTTCGCGGTTGGATCATTGAACCGAGTCAATCCTCCTTGGACATCAACACCTTCACCACGGATGTGAGAAACCAATTCTCGTCGGGCTTCTGAATCAAGATGAAACAGGGCAGGATCCCTGTAGTGAAGATGAAAACCTCGATGACCAGAAAAGGTCACTTGAAGGAATTGTTCATCGAATCCAAATTCAGGTTCTAGAAAGTCGTTCCACAATGCATGTGCTTGTTCCTGAATGACTTCCAACATGGCAGGGAAATCACGATCTGTTACACCAGGAAGGTGATCGCCATCGAGGTCAAAAATCAAATCAGCACCTTGCCAATTTTTGTCGTCCATTTTCAACTCGTACGGCTTTTGCCAATAAGCTGTCGAATAGAAACATGAGTGCATTGCACGTTCGGAGAGAAATTGGCGTAGATCTTGTTCATTACGAAAGGACTTGTGTCGTAGTGGAGGTGCTCCGCCAAACGGGATGAACATCCATTCTCGTTTCGGCATTCTCGGCGGACGCCAGAACGTGGATGAACGATAATATTGACCAAAACGGTGTGCAAAACGTGCCCAACCGGTTGAAGCCATACGAGTCCCTATCGCTCACAGTTCTTGAACGAAACCCTACTGGTTCTTCATGTAGAATTTCTCTTCAGTCTCGCCAACGACCGTTACAGTGTCTGCCCCTGTCTGCTCAACATAGTGTACCCAGCAGTAGTAGTGTTGGTTGTGAACCATGGAGGATCCAAATGTGAGTCGTACTCCACACTCATGGCATCGTGGACCAATCTCGCCGTTTGGTGCCTGAGCAAGTTGAACATGTTCGTGGGGCATTGTCTCACCTGATTGCTGCTGGAGGTCTCGGTTCTAAAATGTCGTGATGAATTTGGTTCAAGCAATGGTACTGTTGCTCACCCAATTTAACAAATCGAGAGCGACTTCGCACGATTCACTTACTTCGATATGCTCATCATTGAGGTACTTCTCCAAAACTGGAACTGCTTCTCGATTCCCGATGGCTCCGAGTGCTTCTGCAGCTTCGTGTCGAACCATGACGTGTTCTTCGTCATCTGAAAGAATCTTGATCAGCGTTGGGAGTGCTTCATCCATCTGCATTTGCCCAAGAACATAGGCTAATTCATGTCGCAAGAGTGCGCTTGAAGACGAGAAACCATCGCAGAGAGCGAGGCATGATTGTGGTGTTCGAATGTTTCGTAGTTTGAAAACTGAGCGCATACGTTGGAACATCTTCTCATTTTCATCGAGGAGCGTGTTTCGCAATTGATCAAGTTGTTCTGATTCGGAAGCAGGTGCTGGATCGACAGAACCGTACTCGCTAACTTCTGGTCGAGCATCCACGTTGCTCACTCCACAGCGCCAATGAAGGACAAATCTTCGACGTTGAAATCTTCTCGAATCATGCCAAGGTCTTGACCTTCTTGCAAGAATCGACGTATGGATGAGCGACCTTCAGGCTTGTAGTCAATGGTTCGTTCATTCACGTACATCGTTACGAATTTTTGATTGGTTTCATCGTCAATGCCACGGCCCCAGGCTTTAGCAAATTCAAGGGCTTCCTCTGGATGAGCAATTGAGTGTTCAATGCTCATTTTGGTGTACATTGTGATGTCTTCCATGACTTCCCGTCCGAGGTCTCTTCGAACGACATTACCGCCAAGGGGCATAGGCCATCCTCCCGTACGTTCGTTCCACCACACGCCGAGATCAATCAATACGTTCAAATCGTGTTCGACATATGTTAGTTGACCTTCGTGGATGATGAGTCCGCATGCGTACGTATCGTCCAAGATACGTGGAATGATTTCATCAAAAGGAACGACCTCTACAGACACATCGCCCCAAGCAAGACGCAGCCCCAGATAAGCCGAAGTTTTCAGGCCTGGCACGGCTATGACGGAGGATTTCGCATCTTCAAGCGACAGTCCTTGTTTCGCAACAATCATCGGGCCATATCCTTCTCCCATCGAGGCACCGCAATTCATCAAAGCATAATTCTCAGCAATATCTGGATACGCATGAATGGATACCGCAGAGACTTCGAGCTCGCAATTCATAGCACGATGATTGAGAGTCTCAATATCCTGTAGTTCATGGACGAAATTGTACCCTGGCGTCGGAAAAGCGTTTGTTGTCATCGCGTGGAACATAAAGGCGTCATCGGGATCGGGTGAGTGGCCGATGCGTACAATGAGGTTGCCTTGTTCATCCCGTGGAAGATTCGCCATGGTCCTTCCAAGAACGTTTCATTCAAGAACCAACCGCACCGATTGGAAAACAAAATTGACTCACAACTAACGGATTGTTTATGTAATTGTTGAATGTGTTGGTGCCATGCAAACGGAGGTGCGTTTTCAAAGTCTCCTTGTTTTTGTTTTCCTAACCGGAATAGTGTTTGGCTCGTCCAACGTTGCTGCATCGGATGAATTGTTTTTCAACAATGTCATTGAAATTCCTGATGCAGACGATGGAAAGCGGACCATCGAGGTCGATGCATCTGGCAATATTTTTGCATCTTTTGGAACGGAGTTGTACAAGTTGTCGGCCTCAGGCACCGTCTTAGAAGAACGGACGTTCTCCAAAGAAATCATTGCGACCTCAATCTCACCCGACTCAACGAAGCTTGCATTAACGCTGAAATCAGGTTCAAATGAAGAGGATTCGATTTTCGTTCTTTCAACGGGTGACTTAAGCACACTTGTCTCAAGTGATACGACACAAACGAACGCCTACATTCTCGAGTGGTCTCCCAACGGAGGCCTGCTGTTTTCAAATGCACCGGCGAACGGAATAATTCAACTCAATCGCGACACGCTCGCAGAGGAAGCAACCTACGCAGGCAATCACACTGGTGCCATGACGTGTGTGGATGTGTCCAGGAACAGTGGTGCGGTTCTGACCGCAGATGAGAATGGCCTCATACAACTGTGGGATGATGAAGGAGGTGCTCTACTAGAAGAGATACAGCTCCAATCAACGATTCTTGATTGTGCGTTTGGAACCGATGATGCGTACTTTTCCATTTCAACTCCTACTGATGGGATACGCAAATGGACGCTCTCAGGATCTGAACTTAAGCCGATTGAACTTCACGGTGTATCTCAGTATCAGTTTACAGCAAATGAGAACGAACTCATCGCTCTCAAAATGTCTCCTTATCCACACTTCATTTTTTATGATTATTTCGATGAAATGATTCTTGATAACATTACAATGTTCCATTCATTTGATGATTTTGTCATGCTCTCCAATGAAGTTGGCAAGATTACAAGCATCATAACCAATTCGAAAATCGATTCAATCGTGATGTATGGGACTTCGATTCAACGAATTGGAGTTGGTGAATCAGGCATCGATACCGATGGTGATGGTGTACCAGATTCCTTGGATGGCGATGATGATGGCGATGGAATCGAGGACAATTGGGATTTGAATTGTGCTGATGTTGGAATTTCGTGTGAACTCCTTCCGGATGAAAACCTCATCCGATCCATCGATTTGAATCTCAATGCGAGCAGTGTTATCGTTCAGCAAACATTCACGTTGAACAAAGCCACATCTGCAAGCATCCGTGACCTCTCACGCTTGTCACTCGACACGGATGTTCGATTGTCGTTGGAAGAAGCACAACTCTTTGCAGATGCAGTTTGCTCCAACATTGACCAAGATACAACAAGCATGACGATAGCAGAAAAGGTGAACATCGACAATGCTTCACTCAACTTCGTGAAAATGGAATGTTCCGTGGAGGACGGGATGACGCTTGTACCATCAAATGACAGGACATCACACATTCGATATTCGATTTCCTTGACCTACGATTTCGATACCAACATCGCATTGGACGATAATCAAGTTCACGTTGGAAATCATCGATTCCCTGCAGCAGGTAGCATGACCGAACTCAGTGATCAACACCCCATTCGGATTACGGTCAGTGGCCCGTCCATAATCACGAAGGAATATGTCCCATGGCACGTTCAAGAACTTCAAGTTACAATGGGTATAGAGGCCGTGGAAGCCGAAGGTGAGAAACTCTCTCCGAAAAGCATACTGTCATCTCCAATCGTGATTGCAGTGGTCCTCTTTGGCATTTTACTCATCGGCTTTGTTGCTCAACGACTCTATGATCGAATGTCACAATCAGGTTACGATATTGTTCTTGATGATGAGGATGATGATTATTTCGACGACGAAGATGGCGAGGTATACTTTGAGGAAGATACATTTGAGGATGAATTTGAAGAAGAAACTGTTTCCAAACCCGAAAGGCGAACACCTCAGCGAAAAAGGTCTGCTGAAAAAACATCGAAACGTGTCCCTGTACAATCAAAGGAAGCAACTCAAGCAAAGGAACTGCTTCAACAATCTTCGAATGAGGTAGTCCGAAAGCGAAGAGCTCGTCGTTCCGATCATGATACTGTGACAACCAAGCGGAGAAAACTCAGTGATACGCAACCCATTGATGCAAAACCAAGGAAGCGCAGAGCGGTTAAACGTGATGCATCTACGGACGAAGAGATGGATGAAACATTGAAGCGATTTGTATCCGACTCACCAGAGGAATGAAACGGTTTCATCCAACGAGCAACAACGCATGAGATATTCTTGAAGACCGTCGACATGTTCTGCGTCAAGTCGGTTGAACACTTCACCAAAGTATCGGTTCAATCGTTCGAGCGACATATCGGAATGAAGGTGAGCATGGAGAAGGACCTTTTCTCGGGTCAATGGGTCATTCTCGAAAGCTTCAAGCCGTTCGAGTAATGCCTGATGCGCAGCTTGGACGACTTCAACAGGTGTGTCTTTTCGAGCAGCAAATACACCGAAAACCATCGGCTGTCCTGTCAAGTCCAACCATGCCTGGCCCAAATCGAGACGGACAAGTTCAGGATTGGATTTGGCACGATCGAGAGCACGATCGCCAATCAGCAATGCTCCATCGCATCGTTCCAACATCGTATCGAGGTCTGGCCCCATTTCTACTGGTCTGGGATCAAGACCGCGTTCTTTGAGCAGGAATTTGAGAAGGGCGACAGAAGAGGACGAATCTGTCGGCAAGGCAATGTCCCTCATTTCCTCGAGAGGGCGATGGCCGAAGACAAGGACACTACCGACCTCTCCTTTTGAGCAGATTCCTATCTCTGGAACGAGTGCCAATTCGTCATGATGTTTTGCGAAGTCTGCAGCTGGAATCGGAGCCAACACACAATCACGACGCAGAAGGTGGCCAGTTAACCATGAAGGAGGCGCAGGCAGGACGTGGAAGGATTCATCCAATCCAACAAACAATGGGTCGCAATTCATGAACGCCACACGACCTATGGTGCTCATCCATCTCGGCTTTTGTTGCATCATCACATCGCCTCATGCCATTGGGAGTCTTTTAGCCGGGGTTGGGGGCACGTATTCTTCGAATTCTGTGTAGGTGGTATCGCGCTTGACCGGTACACAGCCTGCATCGTTGATCAATTTCGACAATTGTTGTAGATCGTGCGTCAGTGGTGCCGTAGACCCTGCTAAATGCATAATGGATTCTTGTTGAACCGTTCCGTCGATGTCATCGGCACCGAATTGTAGGGCGAGTTCCGCAAGTTCATCACCGATGTTCATCCGATACGCCTTGATGTGAGGGATGCTATCAAGTAAAATCCTTGAAACTGCGATGACGCGTAGTATTTCTTGGCCAGTAGATAACTGCGCCATTGGTAACCGTGTTGAATCCGGAAGGAACGGATATGGAACGAAGCATTGGAATCCACCTGTATCGGATGCGAGATCACGTAATTTCAGGATATGTTCGATTCGTTGAGTGGTAGTCTCGATGGTTCCAAAGAGCATCGTACAGTTGCTTGGCAATCCGATCTCGTGAGCTGCCCGGTGGATGTCAAGATATTCTTGGCTTGATTCCTTTCCATTGCAAATAATGGCTCGAACACCATCATCAAGGATTTCTGCACCACCTCCTGGCAGTGATGTTAATCCTGCGCTTTGCAGTTGCAACAGTGTCTCCTTAATGGAAAGATTCGAGAGTTGGGCAAGATGTTTTATTTCGACTGCAGTAAGTGCTTTGATCGAGATGTGTGGATGTTCAGTGCGTATTCTTCGAAACAATTCAGCATAGTGCTCAACTGTCCACTCAGGATGCAATCCCCCTACCGAGTGAACCTCGTTGACATACGGAGAGAATCTCGACAATTCTTCAAGATAATTGTCAACCGATAGAGCATAAGCGTCATCGGCCTTTGGCCCTCGTCGAAAAGCACAGAATCTGCATGCGAGTACACAAATGTTGGTTTGGTTGACATGGACATTCGAATTGAAGTAAGCCTTGCGTCCATACATGGCCTCTTTGTGCAAGTATGCCAACCGCCCGAGTTCAAACAAATTGGGCTCAGAGAATAGAAGTAAGCCATCCTCTAAAGTGAGCAATTGATCGTTCAGGATCTTATCGACGATGGTTTGCAAAGATTTACTCCAATGTTCTTGGACAATAGCCTGTTTGAGTTTCGACTTCCATTGTGGGTCTCTGTCCGCACATGCGGTCGTTGACACCCATCCTGTCATACAAGCGCCTCATATTCATTCTTCAAGAAGATGTGGATGGCTCCACAACTAACGTCGAACACTGAAGAAACCTGAATTCATCATTAACTTACGGAACTCTTCCACAAGGAAAACCGTTGATGCAACAGCGATTAACACCATCCAGTCGATGCTCTCCAATGGCGTTGTGCTGAGCAGGTTCCCGAACTCAATACCAATCAAAGGAATCTGGAATGTTGCAAAGTGTACAAAGAGGAACAACAAGAATCCAGATGCAAGAATGGCATAGTTGATCGCTTTGTTTGAAAAGAGACCCAACGTAAAGAGACTATCTTTTTCCGATCGGCAATTGAGTACGTTGAACAACTGGAAAACAATGAACACTGCAAACGTCATTGTTTGCGCATCAGCGAATGTCGTGTCTGCATAAGAAGACCATGCACTCAGAGCTGCTTCATCCCCTGCTAAACAATCATCGACGCTAAACCCTGCATCGACCTCTGATGCGAACGGTGCAAGCGAACAATCGTTTCCATAAACGCCACCACCCGCGAGGAAGAAGACAATCAGCGTACCGATTACCATAACAGCGCCCAGATAGAAAATCAATGCGATATCTCGACCATTCGGCAATCCTTCGTCAACTGGACGGGGTGGGCGTTCCATGACCTTGCCATGCCGCTTTTCGACACCAAGAGCGACGGCTGGTGGTCCATCCATCAGAATGTTGATGACAAGGATCTGTGTTGCGGTGAGTGGAAGTTCCCAACCAAAGATGAACGTCGAGATGACGATAAGTGCTACAGCAGCAACGTTGGTTGAAACTTGATAGCGTACGAAGTTTCGGATGTTTTGGTAGATTTTTCGTCCTTCCTCAACTGCATGAACAATGTTGGCGAAATTGTCGTCTTGAAGGACCATATCTGCTGCATCTTTAGCGACATCCGTGCCTGCGATCCCCATAGCGATACCGATGTTGGCCCCGGATAACGCAGGGGCATCGTTCACACCATCGCCTGTCATGGCAACAATTTCGCCTTGTTCCTGCAATGAGGAAACAATACGCATCTTCTGATCGGGGGTAACACGTGAAAAGATTGCTTTTTCGACAGAATCTGAGAGTTCATCCTCGGACATACTGCGTAAATCGGCCCCGCTGACTGGATCGGCTTCAGCACCCTGGATTGACAACTCTTGTCCAATAGCTGAGGCGGTCATGTGATGGTCGCCAGTGATCATCTTGACCTTGATACCAGCATCTTGACAAATTCGAATTGCTTCTTTCACCTCTGGGCGTGGAGGATCCATAATGCCAACAAGACCAAGGAAAATCATACCATTTTCGACGACTGAAATATCCGTCATATCTTCGTCATCTTCAAGTTTCTTCGCTGCCAAAGCGATGACGCGCATCGATTGAGACCCCATTTCTTTGTTCCGTTTCGAGGCCTCTTTCAAGTCGTCTTCAGAGATCTCAACAAGTTCACCGTCCAAATAACGATGAGTTGTAATTGGAACAAAGCCACCCGCGGCTCCTTTCGCAAATACCCATCGTTCACCCTCGTATTCGTGGATGACGGACATTCGTTTACGCTCCGTGTCAAAGAAGAATTCGTGCAAACGTGGATGACGTTGAGAGAATTTGCGGACCTCTCCATTCAGCTTCCAACCAAGAACAGCACAGGCTGAATCTGTTGGATCGCCTATCGCCGTCCAACGGCCTTCGTGCTTGCTAATTTGTGAATTGTGGCACAATGAAAGACAGGCGGCAAGCAATCTGAACCCTGGATTTGATTGCAACGTTGACATCGAGTCTTCATCAAGTTCACTTCCATCGATACTTAGTGCGCCTTTAGGATTGAAACCATCTCCAGTTACACCATAATTACCGTCGACGGTGTGGAGTTGTCGAACCGTCATCTCGTTCTTCGTGAGTGTACCGGTTTTGTCAGAACAAATGACGGTTGTCGAACCAAGCGTTTCGACTGCTTTCATTCGACGAACAATCGCCTTGTGTCTGGCCATGTTGCGCATACCAAGCGAAAGCGTGATGACGAGGATGATTGGCAATCCTTCCGGAACAATCGCAACAAAGATAGCAATAGCCGTGATGAATTGCTTGATAGCAACTTCTCGTAGAGGAACGTCGCCTCCATAAGCAAGAATCAATTTGATCGATACAAGGAGGACGGCAACAACGAGCGCAATAAAACCAAGGAACCTTCCCAACGACTCGAGTTTTAATTCAAGAGGTGTCTTTGGCGTTTGGGCTTCTGATATATCACTCGCAATCCGACCGAGTTGCGTGCTCATTCCCGTTTCGACAACGACACCAACTGCACGACCAGTTGCAACCGTCGTGCCCATGTACATCATGTTCCTTCGATCCGCAAGAAGCGTGTTGACATCCATTGGTTCGAGATGCTTTGTGATGGGCTCTGATTCACCAGTCAGCGCTGATTCGTCAACTCGACATTGATAGACTTCGAGCAAGCGGATATCAGCTGGTACATTGATTCCTTCTTCGAGTTTTACGATATCTCCTGGTACCAGTTTCGTAGTAGGAATTTCTGACTCAAAACCGTCCCTAAGAGTGACTGAATTGGAGATACTCATCTGTTTGAGAGCGTCCATGGCTTGTTCTGCTTGACCTTCTTGCCAAAATCCAAAGAAAGCATTGGCCGTTAAGACCAAGAAGATGAAAATGGCATCTCCTGGGTGATCTGGTTTGATTGCCAATGCAATGAGAGCGGCAGTAATGAGGAGGTAATTCAGTGGGTCATTGTATTGTGATAGAAATCGGATGAATGCAGGAGTTGGCTCGGGCTGATCAAGCTGATTCGGCCCATATTTTTGCATTCTCGTATGGATTTCAGATTGGGTCAGACCATTTGGATTGGCGTCCAAAACCGACAAGACTTCATCGTTTTCCATCGAGTGCCAGTTCTGTTGAACCACGAACATCACCACAGAAGTCAACAAAGACTCCTGTAGGCTTGCCTTACTTGACGGCTTTATGATTTTGATGGAGGAAATCCCATGAAAATCTGCCCATCAAAAATGCAGCAACGAAAACAGCCGAATCCTTCTCAAACGTTCTTGATTTGGCAGGTCTATGTCCGCTCCAGATGGCCCGTATATTCCTGCGGACCAAGAGCCGAAGGAACTTACGTTACGAGTTCTGGTTGTAGGCGTCCTCCTCGGCATTCTCATGACGGCAGCGAATGCGTACCTCGGACTGTATGCAGGTATGACCGTGTCAGCAAGTATTCCTGCTGCTGTGATGTCAATGCTCATTCTTCGAAGCCTCTTCAAGGACGTGAGTATACTCGAAAACAATGCCGTTCAAACCATGGCGAGTGCTGGTGAATCTCTTGCTGCTGGCGTCATTTTCACAGTTCCTGCGATGCTCGTCATTGGCATTTGGATCGACATTCAATGGTTCCCTACGCTGGCTATCGCTCTTCTTGGCGGACTCCTAGGGACAATGTTCACTATCGCATTGCGTCGTTTGTTCATTGTCGAGGAAGCATTACCCTATCCAGAAGGCGTTGCATGTCGTGAAGTGTTGGTCGCTGGAGAAGAAGGTGGTAGTGGTGCATTAGCCATTGTTTATGCATTAGGAATCGGAGCCCTCTATGGGCTCATGGTCAAGGGATTCAAGGTTACACACCACTCAGCAGAGACTGCATTTGAATTCATGAAAACTCGGATGTATGCGGGTGTCGATCTTTCCGTTGCACTCCTCTCCGTCGGATTTATTGTTGGAATTCGCATTGCTTCCTTTATTTTCCTCGGAGGAATTATCGGGTTCGGGATACTTGTTCCATTGTACGGATATCTCAATGGATGGCCAGACTCACCAACACTCGCCGAAGGATTCGACAAACTCTGGCTCGAACAAGTCCGCTATGTTGGTGTCGGTGCTATGGTTGTGGGTGGCATTTACACCTTGTGGAGTATGCGAAAAACCATCATCACCGGACTGAAGAAATCGTTCGTACAGAACGAATCTGATGGCGAACTTCATCTTCGAACAGAGAAGGACCTGCCGCTTCAATGGGTTACTGTTGTTTGTGGCGTACTTGTCGTCCTGACCTTTTTCTTCTATTGGATGATTACTGGATCGTTCCTGCTCTCTCTTGCAGGTGCTCTTTTCCTTGCGTTGGTTGCATTCTTCTTTGCTGCTGTTGCGGGTTACATCGCTGGCGTCGTTGGATCAAGTAATTCACCCGTTTCTGGTATGACGATTGCAACACTGCTGTTTACCGTAGGACTGGTTTGGATTGTTGGTTCACTCATCTTGGACCTCTCACAAACAGAACTCATGTACGCTACACTCCTCATTGCAGCTGTTGTTGCAAGCAGCGCTGCCATTGCTGGGGATGTCATGCAGGATCTGAAAACTGGACACATGGTTGGAGCGACACCTTGGCGCCAGCAAATTGCTGAAATTGTTGGTGTCATCACCGGTGCTTTTGTCATAGGACCAACAATTGCCCTTTTGCACAATGCGTTCCAGATTTCCTCCACAGCGTGTTTAGCAACCAACGAACGTATTGCCGCTGCCCAACAAAATGGTGACATGTCGCAATCGATGTACGATTGCAGTGAGGCACTGTTTGCACCACAAGCAGAGCTGATTGGTGCCATCGTCAAAGGAGCATTCGTTGGTGATATGAATCTCCCGATGGTGTTCTTGGGAGCTGCATTGGCCGTGGTGTTGATTCGTCTTTCGATGCCAGTCATGTCGGTAGCAATTGGCATCTATCTGCCTCTGAAGTTGAGCGTTCCAATTATGCTTGGTGGCATCTTGTCATCGCTCGCTATTGGTGCAGCATATTTACGCGTGGATGGGACTCTGGATCAAGAACCATCCAAAGAAGCAAAAGAGGCTGCATCGGATGTTGAAAGCAGAGGTGTTTTGATCGGTGCTGGTTTCATTGCCGGAGAATCCATTCTAGGGGTTCTGATTGCAGTTCTCATCGTTCTCAACATTAATCTGGATCAAATCTTCGGCATTCATGAACTGTCTCAATTCCTCTCCCTCGTCTTCTTTGCTTGGTTCGTAGGAGTCTTCGTCTGGCTTGCGACTCGAGCGCTTCCAGATGGAGGAAATTTAGGCAAAGAAATCTTCACTACTGCAACGCATTCAATCAAGAAATTCTTGCGTTCTCTGCTCCCTCAGTCCAAATAATTCAACGGCAATTATGAAAGGCTCAAGGCGATGGCCAGTATTCGGTGGTCAGTATCACAGCATCCATATCTGAGATAGAAGAACTTGCACGACGCTGTCGAATTGAAATCGTGAAAATGGTTCATCGTGCGCAAGCAGGGCATCCAGGTGGTTCCCTTTCTGAAATTGATTTGATTGCAGCACTCTATTCGACGTCGCTACGTGTTCGACCAGACGATCCCGACTGGGACGACAGAGACCGATTCATTCTCTCCAAGGGACACGCATCACCTGGCATGTATGCTCTCTTGGCAGAAAAGGGATTTATCTCACACGATGATTTGCACTCGTATCGAGTTCTTGGAGGAATTTGTCAAGGCCATGTCGACATGAAATGGTGTCCAGGTGTAGACTTCAGTGCTGGAAGCCTTGGAATGGGGCTCTCCTTTGGCATGGGATGTGCCCTTGCGGCACGGCTTGAAGGCAGTGAGCGACGTGCTTTCGTCATGCTTGGCGATGGTGAAATCCAGGAAGGTTCTGTTTGGGAAGCTGCTATGGCTGCAACTCACCATGAACTTGGCAATCTCAAAGTCATTCTTGACCGCAATCGAATTCAAAACGATGATTTTTGTTTGGAACAAATGCGGATGTTCGATATTCCTGCCAAGTGGAAAGCATTTGGTTGGAACGTCATGGAAATTGACGGACACAACATGACAGAGATTGTCGATGGGATCAAGTTCCTCGATGAGTCCAATGACGCTCCTTCTATTCTAATTGCCCACACGGTGAAAGGAAAAGGCGTTTCTTACATGGAAGACAATCCTTCGTTCCATGGCGCTGCGCCGAACGACGAACAGTTTGAAATTGCAATGAACGAATTGGGGGCGGTAGAATGACTCGAATGGCGGCTACTCGAGATGGTTATGGTCAAGCCTTGCTCGAACTCGCAGAGAACGACAAGGTTGTCGTCCTTGAAGCCGATCTTGGAAAGTCAACAAAATCCTTGCACTTCCGAAAGGCACACCCAGAACGGACCATCTCGTGCGGGATTGGTGAGCAAAACATGCTTCTCGTAGCGGCAGGGATGGCATCGAGTGGTTACATTCCGTTTGCATCGACGTTTGCAATCTTCACAGAGCGAGCCTTTGAACAAATGAGAAACGGCGTAGCACGACCCAATCTAGCCGTCCACGTATGTGGCTCACATGGTGGAACACACACCGGGACGGACGGTTCATCCGCCCAATCAATCGAAGATTTAGCCATTTATCGCACTCTGCCTAATGTTACCGTTCTCCATCCATGCGACGATGTAAGTACACGCTTGTTGACAAAACAACTTGCAGATTCAGACAGACCGTCCTACATGAGAACCGCTCGTAACAAGACCCTGGTCTTGTACGACGACGTTGACCCTAGTACGATACAAATTGGGAAAGGTATCGAATTGCGCGATGGTGCGGACGTTGCTATCATTGCCTGTGGCGTTCTTGTTTCTGAAGCACTCAAAGCAGCGGATGCGTTAAGCGAACAGGGTGTCCAAGCAACTGTTATCGACATGCACACAATCAAGCCGCTTGACACAGATTTGGTTGATCGTGTTGCAGAACGGTGCGGAGCCATCGTCACCGCAGAAGATCATTCCGTTATTGGCGGGCTTGGTGGAGCAGTAGCAGAGCACCTTTCAACATCATCGTGTACACCTTTGGAACGTGTCGGTGTGAATGACCGATTTGGAGAATCTGGTCAAGCGGATGAGATGCTCGAACTCATGGAGCTCAGCGCACCTCACATCGTGAAAGCAACACAGCGAGCCATGAACCGCAAGTGACGCAACCATCATGTTCATGAAGCGCCAATTCAACGAAGCATTATGGAGTTCTTCCTTGATACTGCCGATGTCGACGAAATTCGTGAAATTGCTGCTTGGGGAATCCTCGACGGTGTTACAACCAATCCTTCACTGATCAAGAAAAGTGGACGCGATTTCAAAGAGGTTGTCCGTGAAATTGCTGGTATCTGCTCAGGTCCAATTTCGGCTGAAGTAACGGCGATGGACACACAAGGCATGCTTGAACAAGCACGACAACTCAAGTCTGAATTACCAGAAAATGTCATCATCAAAATCCCATGCACACCAGAAGGACTTGCAGCAACGAAGGTATTGACAGAAGAAGGTGTAGATACAAACGTTACACTCATCTTTTCAGCATCCCAAGCTTTGATGGCTGCAAAGGCAGGGGCGACGTATGTATCACCTTTCATCGGTCGAATCGACGATACTGGGCATGATGGAATGAACCTCATCGCAGAGATCATGGAAACATGGGAGAAGTACGACATTTCGACAAAAGTTCTTGCAGCATCCATCCGTCATCCGACGCATGTTCTTCAGTGCATGCAACTAGGAGCGCATACTGCCACTATGCCTGCGAAGATTTTCCGACAACTTATGAAACACCCACTTACCGACAAAGGACTCGAAGGGTTCATGCGTGACTGGGCCGAAGTTGAAGCTGCGGGTAAGGCCTGAATTCATCAAGCATCACAAAAGGAGGCTTCATCAATGATGGAGCATCAGCCTATACCACTGAGGGACCTCAATGAGTGATATTCAGGAACGTCTGCAACGACTCCTTGATGGAGAGTTGGATGCTGCCGAAGTTGCTGAAGACCCTGCTCTAGCCTCGCTAGCGGACCGTCTGTATGGAATCAAAATCCAACCGGTTCAACCAAAGAAACTACGAGATTTTGATGATCCTGCTGTTCCATCTGCACCCCTTCCAGCAACGGATATGATGATTGAAGTCATAGGCGATGTTGCTTTGGAACATCCTCCAGCACCTGCTGCTGAACTTCCTGCAATTGCACCAATCCCTGCCACGCCAGAATCCAAGGGGAAGAAATCCTTCGGACTACTGAGTTATTTATCCCTCCTCGGACTCATTGCAGTTGTCGTCAACATGTTCGGATATCTACATTCCCTCGTTGGTTCGATGTGCACCAACGCTTGCGCCAATGAAGGGCACACGAAGATGAATCTCATGGAATTGTATCGTCTTGATTCCATCAATGGCTGGAGCCTTCCGGTGACTGAGGGCGTAGTTGGTATTCCAGATGTTGTCGCTATCATCGGTCTCTTAGCCATGACATTCCTACTGCGAAAGAAGTCCTGAACTTCGACATGCTAGGAACGAAACCTCCGTCATCTTGATGAGCAGGTGTTGAAAGGGGCCACTATGGGGAAACCTGCAAAGGCAAAGCGAGGAATTCCAAGCAAGGTTGAAGATTTCAACGCTTGGTATCCGTTCATCGTTGAAGCGGCTGAACTTGTCGACAAGCGCTATCCCATCAAGGGGATGGATGTATGGCGGCCATATGGATGGAAAGCCATGCGTCAAATTGACGCACTTACACATTTAGAGATGGACCGCACAGGACACGAAGAGGTCAATTTTCCATTGCTCATTCCTGAAGATTTGCTGGAAAAAGAGAACGCCTTGGTTGCACGACTTAAGCGAGCAAGAGAGGAAGGTGTCGATCCCGATGAACTCCGTGATGAGGATGAAGAAGCTGGTTTCAAGAAAGAAGTCTATTGGGTCAAGCACGCCGGTGAAAACGAACTCGACATTCCGATGTTTCTGCGACCAACAAGTGAAACTGCGATGTACACCATGTTTCCCTTATGGATTCGAAGCCACAAGGACCTGCCGTTGAAGGTCTACCAAATGGTCAACACCTTCCGCTATGAAACGAAACAGACACGTTCGTTTATTCGTGTTCGTGAGATTCACTTCTTTGAGGCGCATACCGCTCACGCAGATGAAGCAGATGCGACACGTCAAATTGAGCAAGACTTGGAAATTGTCGACCGGCTCATGGACAAATTATGCCTGCCAATCATCAAGGCAAAGCGTCCAGTATGGGATACGTTTCCAGGTGCACACTACACCATCGGTATCGATGCTGTGATGCCAAATGGACGTACTTTGCAAGTGGCGAGTTGTCATCATTACCTCGATCAGTGGGCAAAGGCCTTCGATATCACGTACGAAAATCTTGAAGCAAAGCAACAACACGTCCACCAGACAACCTATGGTATGTCTGAACGCCTGCTTGGAGCTGTTGTTGGCATGCATGGCGATGATTCAGGATTGATCATGCCACCTGCCATAGCACCATGGCAAGTGGTTGTTTGTCCAATGATTCGAAAGAATTCAGATGTTGATACGCTAGCTATCTCTCATGATGTGGCTGAAACACTTCGAGACGCTGGTTTGCGAGTTCATGTTGATGACAGAGATCTTCACCCAGGACAGAAGTACTACGATTGGGAAATCAAAGGTGTTCCTCTTCGATTGGATATTGGTCCTCGCGATGTTGAACAAGGGACAGCATTTGCAGCAAAGCGAACCGGTGGAAAACAACCTCTGCCAATGGAGACCATTGTTCAATCCGTCAAGGAAGTCCTCAACGAAATTTCAGGTGTTCTACGAGAACGTTCGACTGCGCACATGGCTCATGTTATTCAGCCATTACCAGCGTTTACTGAAGACAACGGCAACTGGTCCATGAACGGTGAAATCGAGGAAGGACACATCTACGAACTTCCATTCGATGGTTCTGACGCCCATGCGGAGATTATTGAACGCACAACTGGTTTGACATTCCTCGGCGATTCGACCGATGAATATGACGAGGAGCGACCTTGTCATATGAGTGGTACGCCGACAAAGCGTCGTGTGTTGCTTGCAAAGACCTACTGAGATTGCAGAAACTCAAGAATTCGTTCAGGCGGTCTTCCTACAACAGCTTGTCCGTTCGTAACCAAAACTGGCCGCTCGAGGCATTTAGGCTGCTCTTTCAGTAGCGTTTGAATTCCATTCGACTCAAGACTCTTGACATCAACATCCCCAACCACATCCTTTGGACGGATAATTCCTGACAAGGTAGACAAAACCTCGACATCATCCGAATGGATGCCCTCTGATAGATATCGATAGTCCTCAAACTCAATACCTGCTTCGATGAGGAGGGCAACTGCCTGTCGTGATTTTGAACATCGTGGATTGTGATAGAGGCGCACAGAATCACGCCCTGATTACATGCCGAAAGACGATGGATCCATGTCCATCTCTCCATCCTTCATCATCTTCCGCATTTGTTTGTTCAACTTGCGGTTCCCACCCATTCCCTTCATCATCTTTCGAGAACGTTTCCATTGTGCAATGAGTTCACGGACATCCTTTTCCTTGACTCCAGAACCTCGTGCAATTCGTTGAATTCGTTCCGCTTTGATTTTTGCAGGTTCGTTCTTTTCCCAAGCCGTCATGGAATCCATGATGGTTCGATAACGATCCAAGTTACCTTGCATAGCTTCTTTCTGTGACTTGGACATACCGCCCAGCCCACCAAACATGCTTCCTGGAAGGAAAGACATCAGTTTGTCAATGGTTCCAACTTTCGCCATCATTTCCATTTGTTTGTACATATCATTGAGCGTAAATCTTCCAGACATCAGGCGTTGCGTCAAGCGCATTGCCTCTTCTTCATCCATATCTTCTGGAGCAAGGTCAATGAGGCCACGAATATCACCCATTCCGAGCAGTCGTGAAATGAAACGATCTGCTTCGAACTTCTCCAAATCAGATACTTTTTCCCCAACACCAATGTGAACCAACGGTGCACCTGTAGCAGCGACGGCTGACAATGCGCCACCACCACGAGCAGTTCCATCCAATTTGGTAACGACAATACCTGTTACACCAGCGAGGTCATGGAACGATGCTGCGACAGGACCAGCGGCTTGACCGACCTGTGCATCGATGACCAACCAACGTTCTGTCGCTCGTGTGATCGAAGCGATGCGTTCCAACTCATCGACAAGTTCCTCATCAAGTTGATGTCGACCAGCAGTATCGACGATGACCAAGTCTGCAGCAGCACATGCTGCAAGACCATTACGAACAATGGTTGCAGCATCTTTCTCTTCGGGTTCACCATAGACCATGACGGTCGAATCCTCGAGCAATTGCGACAGTTGAGCGTAGGCACCCGGACGATGAACGTCAGCCTCGATGACTGCAACACGCAGACCGTGTTTCTTTCGATACCACTCGGCCAACTTTGCCGTTGTTGTTGTCTTTCCTTGACCGTAAAGACCGACCAAGAGCAATGTTGCTCCACGTGGTTGGAATTCATGATGGCTTCCGAGGAGCCGTACCAACTCAAGATAGAGAATGTTCATTGCATGTGTTTGGAGATCGAGCCCTGGACGTGGCTCTTCTTCTCGCATCCGTTCTTCCAATCGATCAACAATTTCTTTGGTTTGTCGAACGTTGAAATCAGCCTCCTGAAGTGCACGTCGAAGACTCTTGGTCATTTCCTTGAGTTCTTCCTCGTTCAAACGACGCTTGCTTCGCAGAAATCCGAGAGAACGGAAAATTCCACGTGAGAGGCCTTCAAGCGCCATACATCGTCCACCAAGCCTTCTCCTTTCAATCCAACGGAGGGTTATTCATCGAGCGGAACTTCAAGTCGAAGAACGTCGTTTTCGAGTTTGGCTTTGACCTGAGTTGATTTCGCAGGTGATGTGGTCGGAATGGCGTGTTCACGCCCATTGACGCCAACATAGAGAATTCCTTCCTCACTGCGAAGGGAAAGATCTTCTCGTTCCAAACCAGGGAAGTGCAAATGAATGATTTCAACACCATCACCTTGTTCCACATACGTTCCACGGTGAATCGAGTGATTCAATCGCTCTCCAACTGGATACGGACCCAATTCTTCATCAAGTTGTGATGGCTCTCCATACAAGAGTTGCCCATATGTCCGCAATCGTTCCAAACCTTGTACTTCGGAGTCAAAGAGTTCCATTGTGGTCACTGGTATGTCGAGTGTTTCTTCCAATTCCGATATGTGCCCTTGCTCTTCGGAGCGACGTCGTTGTAGGAACGGATGGTCGAGTTCAGGTGTAACTCGGTTGACCAAACATCCTGTAACGGGCAAATCGTATTCACCAAGGGATTGATTGGCTCGAACCGTTTCATTTACCCCCATACGTTCTGGAATCGTCACCAAAGTGAACGACGTTGTCGATGGATCGCTGAGGACACGACGGACATGCAAGACACGGCGACGGAAGCGCTCGAGCTCTTCTTTCATGGCGTCGCTTTGTTTTCGTCCGAACAGCATCGAACGTATCCCACCAGAGACACGCATCATTCGCAACAATCGACCCGACCATGCCTCAATTAACTCCGGCAAGGAAAGGAAGCGAAGTGTGTGGCCAGTTGGCGCTGTATCGAACACAATCACGTCCCAAGATGGATTTTCAACATGCTTCAGCAACTCGTCGAAAGCAATGGCCTCATCCAAACCCGGTAAAACGAGCTCACTTGAATCAACCTCTTCTTTGATGGATTGCATCTCATCTTTGGCAGATTGGTCAAACATTCCGCCAAGTCCACCTAAAGCAGCGAACGGTGAAGTCGACATGCCAGAGAGACTTTCACCGAGTTTTGGCATAAACGTCGATAACTTGGCTTCAGGATTTAACTCCAAGCCAAACAATCCTGGTACACCCTCAACCGGCGTTGGTTCTGATGATAGATCGACCCCAAGGGAATCCGATGTCGAGTGAGCCGGGTCACTCGAAACGAGCAAGACTCTCAGACCAGAATCTGCAAGCCAAACAGCTGTCGATGCAGATGTAGTGGTTTTACCCACACCACCTTTTCCTCCGAACAACAACAGCCTCGCCATGGTTGTGACACGTTGAGGTGGTGTTTGAACTCATTGCCTCCGTTTATTGCTACCAAACTTATGTAGGCGAGGGATGCAGAGTTCCACGTGGTCAACTTAACATTTCAAATTGCTGCGATATGCGGTCTTATCGGGATGACGTTGGGTTGGCGCGGCGTCATGACCAAGTATTCAGGGTTCTATGATTTACCAACTGCTTGGAATCAAGTCTTTTGGGGGCTACTTCTTGGGGCATTATTTGCCTCATTCGCTGATAGTTCACTGTTCCTCCCATATTACGAGGCTCAACTAACGGGTTCTCGAACAGCGGAATTGAATCTTGTCCGACTTATTCTTGTTCCATTAATTGCGACAATTGGTATGCACTTTCTATTGCTCCGTAAACGTGTACGCAAAGGTGGCTCACAATCGACAAGTGGATGGGCACTCGGCCTTTCAGTTGGTGGCATGCTTGCGATTGTACTCATAGTAAGAAAACTACAAGACGGGATTGGAGGTATTTCTGATCTGTCAACCATTCTATTACTTGCCTTCTTTGCACCTCGGGTTGAAGCGGTCATTACTTCATACCACGGTACACTTATGCTCAGGGGTAAACGATGGGGAGCAATCTTTCGAGCCACATTTTGGAGGGCATCCTCACTCACAATGTTGTACTTCGCATGGTTCAGTCCACTTGCTTGGGTCTTCATCTTGCCTCCCATCCTTTTGGTGCAAGATTCCGCCGAAAAATGGGTATGGGATTCTGTACCAAAGGAAGGACGACGACGATGGCGTCGAATGCAAGCCGACAAAAAGCGCGAAAAACAGGCATCTGCAAGGCTTATTCAAAAACCAGACAAGCATTTAGAAGAGCAGGAATAATTTCCCGCCAAAGACCTCACGTATCAATGGTTTGGTCGGTCATCTCACACAATCATTAAACCATGACTGCTCAACCAATAGAGTATGGGTTCGTGCCCGTACTGTGCTGCGACCACGCTGGATGGTGACACCATCTGCTATTCTTGCGGGAGAGTGTTAGCGAACAGTTCGATTATGCAACACCGGATTCATTTGCAAAAAGATCGTCACAACAATGTCTCTGCCTACAAGATGACATCAACACCAAGACGAAGAGGAATGGTTCAAACCGATCGAGGTCGAACAAAAAACATCCTCAAAGGTCGAAAAAATCGATTTCGTAGTTTGATTATGCTCGGACTGGTTGCTTTCATTATGCTCTCACCGCAAGCAAGAGAGATGACCATGGGTAAAATATCCGAAGTAAAGGATTTCATTATGAATCCAACATCGGGCTATCTGGTGTACGATATCGAAGCCGATTACACACTCAATCGCATCGTATCGTTCGAAAATAAGGACAGTGATATGAGCGAATACTTCAATGAAACACTTCCAATTTCCCCTGATATTTACGCACTCGAAGACAGCAACTCAATGTACTCCTATACCGATGGAACGCCTGATTTGCCAAATCAGAAGATCCAAGATGTAACGGCGATTGAATTGCGCATTGACGGGCAATCGATCAATATACCACTTGAAAGCACTGCCATACGGTCCTATGCAGAAGCAATTACAACTGCAAATGGTCACAAGATATGGTGGCCAGGTACATCAGGAAGTGGAAGCCAGTATTGCATCGGCGGTCCGTGTGTAAAGGTGACGATTAATTTGGGACCAAATCAAGACACATCGTTTGAGTATCTTGTGACCATCAGTTCGAAATCCTATACGTGGTGGTCCGATGCTGACGAGGGAGTCGACCCTCGAATCCCCGGTTTCACATCAGGAATCCTAGACCAAAACAGCGGCACCTTTGATGATTTTGAAAACCGTGGAAGTGGCCAACGTGTTGATGACTTTACAGCCATTCGTTGGTACAACAAGAATCGTCCAGATTACGCCATCGATGCAACTGGAGCAACAGTTATTGCCGCAGTATCTGCGATTGACTCAAATTTGCCTGATGGCAACCAAAATGCATTCAAATTTGCAAAGGCCGCCTTTGACTACATTCGAGAGAACATCGTCTATTACACCGACCCAGGTTCTGGTTCTGCTGCTCTAAGCGGACCGGCATGCCTCGCTGCTGGTCAAGGTGATTGCGATGAACAAACCAACGCATTCTTGAGTTTGCTTCGAGCGAAGGGTATTCCAGGTTGGTATGTATTTGGAATTCTATCAAGTCAATCCTACACCAAATGGGAGGCACACGCATGGGGATACATCCAATTGCCAATGTCGAGCGATTGGTGCGATCAGAACAACATCGAATTGGATGGCTGTTACATTGAAGCATCCGTTGATGTAACGAACAACAAATGGCTTCTACACACTGCTTCCGCTCTTATCGATTGGGTAGAGCAGCCCGATCCGAACAGAGATGGAACCTACATCAACGCTTATTATCGGCCACTAGCTTACTCAGACAAGGACAACGATCAAGACAGAATTGAACGAAATCGTGTCTTTGCACTTGAAGGACCCGTGAGTTATGGCGGTGGCAAATTCCCAGTCTACAGTTAAGGTGATGAACAATGCGTGTGATTATCGGAGGTGCCGGTCGAGTTGGTTCAGAATTGGCTCGTGCGATGCGTGCGGAAACGATGGATGTTGTCTTGATTGACAACGATTCAAGAGCGGTCAAGAATGCTCAATCCCTAGACGCATTGGTGATCCATGGTGATATCACGTCGCGAGAAGCCCTCCAAGAAGCAGGTATTGGTGATGCGACAGTGTTTGTTGCGGTCACCGATTCAGATGACCGTAACCTCATTGCTTGTGCACTCGCAGAAGATGAGTATAAACGACAAAATGGAGTTTCTATCAAACAAAATCTGCTCTCAATTGGACGGTTTAGAAACAGAAACTATGTGGAAGAACACCAGCAAGGCCATCTTTCTCGTTGGGCTGCAGTCGATTATGCCATCGATCCTGTCGATGGAGCCATCCAGAGATTAGCGACAGGTCTTCGATCATCGGCCATTGAAGAAGTGATTCCGTTTGGTCATGAAGCCTTCATCATTGAGCTCAATGTCACGAAAGATGCTGAACAAGTCATCTACCAGACACTTGCAGAAGCAAGTCTTGGAATTGAGGGAGGATTGCCCCTGATTGTTGGTGTGAAGCGTGACGGTGAACCGAGTACAGTTCCAAACAAAGACTTCACATTGATGCCAAAAGATCGAATCGCTGTCGCAACAAGTGGACTCGGCTCGTTTAGTCGTATTCTCACTGCATTTGGGCATGAATCCATTGATTTCCCTGCCCAACCACGTGTTGCCATTATCGGAGCAACCAATGTTGGTCGCCGCATCGCTGAGAATTGGCTTCGTAATGGTGCTTACGTCACTGTGATCGAACGAAATCTCAGTATTGCCAACAACCTATCCGGTTCAGACATCGGAGCTCATGCAAATCTTGACGTCATCCACGGTGATTTCCTCGATCGAAACATTCTCACAGAGATTGGGATTAAGGAACACCATATTGCTATCGCAGCTCTTGAAGACGATCACGTATCCATCGCAGCAGCATTGCTTGCGAACGATATGGGCGTAACACGCACAGGGTTGATTCTCAAAGATTCAGACTTGGTAACCGTTACCCAACGCATGGGTATCACCTTTGCAGTCGACATCAAGCGCGTAGCAGTGGACAACATCCTTGCACACATCCACACCAAAGCATCCGGAGCCTATGCAATTCTTTCCAACATTCCAGACGTTGTTGGAATCAGCCAAACCGTTGCGAAGGATTCAAAATTTGCTGGTAAGAAAGTCGGCAATTCGGGCCTGCCTGAATGGTCACGGATTGCCTTCATTCAACGAAGAAATACTGCAGGATTTTGGGAAACGCTTCGACCTGCTCGAGAGAAAACCATCGTTGAAGGTGATCGGCTCATCTTGTTCTGTCGACCAGATCGAGTCGCAGATCTTGAAAAGCGATTCAAGGTGTGAACATGCGGTTTGACGTACTGAACCTTATCTTGGGATGGACGCTTGTAGCGTTAACAATTCCCTTATTGCTCTGTGTGGTTGCGACAGGCTACCTCGACAATTGGGAACTCGCCTTCAGAGCATTTTCGATTCCTGCAGGTCTTTCCCTCTTTATCGGTTCCATGATGCTTCGTTTTGGAACAAAACGGAACACGCACATGCGATTAAGAGATCGTGAAGCCTTCGCTGCTGTTGCGCTGGTGTGGCCTCTTGCAGTATTCATCGGAGCATTGCCGTATTGGCTTGGTGGAATGTTTCACGGACCATTCACGGATGGCTCATCCTTTGCAGATGTTGCCCGGGGTGCAGTCAATGCATGGTTCGAATCTATGTCCGGATTTTCAACGACTGGAGCAACCGTCATCTCCACATCGATGAGCCCCAATTGCTTACCGGGCATGGATTGCATCAATTCACAACCGCGTGGATTGTTGTTTTGGCGATCTCTAACACAATGGTTTGGTGGAATGGGAATCATCATGCTCGGGATGATGATTTTGTCCCGTGTGATTGGTGGAGGCATGGCGCTTGCTCGAGCTGAATTAACAGGACCGTCGTTGTCGCGATTGAAGCCTAAACTACAGGAAACGGCCCTCGCCCTTTGGGGCCTCTACCTGGCACTTACGCTTCTTGAATTTGGATTGTTGTGGACCATTGGCGGCATGGATTGGTTTGATTCAATCAATCACGCATTGACGACGATGCCGACAGGTGGATTCTCAACCTATGACGCAAGCATTGGCCATTTTGAATCTTACACAGTTGAATTGATCATCATCTTGTTCATGTTTATTGGTGGAATCAATTTCACATTGTTGTGGTTCATTCGTGAAGGTCAATTCCGTAAGGCAACACAAGATGAAGAATTCAAGAATTACCTTGTCTACATTCTCACAACATTCCTGTTCATCACCATCGCCCTCCTAGCAACCCGTGACTACACAACCACCGATTCGTTCATCGATTCATTGTTCCACGTTGTTTCTCTTGGTACATCAACAGGGTATACGTCAACCGATTACATGCAATGGCCGGTCGTCACACATCTCTTCCTCTTCGTTTTGATGATTGTAGGTGCATCAGCTGGGAGCACCAGCGGTGGATTGAAACTTCTTCGAATCAATCTCGCATTCAAAGTCGCCATGCGTGAACTGGTTCGAATTGCACAGCCACGGAAGGTTCAGACCATTCGAATGAATGGAGAAGTCGTTGGCAATCAACAACTGGGACTCATTGTTGGTATGTTGTTTGTTTGGATTGGATTGTTTGCAATCTCCTCAATTCTGCTTGCGTTCATTGTTCCTGGGGAGGATTTTGAATCCATTCTGGCCCTGGTTGCATCGAGTTTAGGAAACACAGGGCCGACAATTGGAAATTATGGACCAACAGAAACTTGGGCAGGACTTAATTCAGGAGCGTTGTTGTTGACATCGATTTTGATGTGGTTTGGCCGTCTTGAGTTGTTGACAGCAGTTATCCTCTTGCATCCTCACACATGGCGATCTGAATCCAAAGACCAAGCACCACGAGGCGCACTTGCACGGCTCAAGCGAATGATTTCAAGAGAGCCTCATGATGAATCAGAACAAGGTCCGTTGGGCTGAGTCTCTCTTGACTTCAGGTTCCGGTTCTGCCTCAGGCTCTGGGCTCAATTCTTCCTCTTGCAGCTCTTCGAGGACAGAATCAATCACCGGGTCTTTCCACTGTTCCTCTGCCTGTTCGTAAGCTTGAATCAATGCCTTCGTGGATTTTCGTGAGACTGGCAAATTGCACAATGCAACATGTTCATCTGCACTCAAACCCAATGCAAGTGAAACCTCAAAACGGTTTGGATCACCAAACACTGGGTTTTCTTGATGTAAGGCGCTCAAGAGTGGCATGAATTCCCTTCTCACTGTTGATTTGCTGGTTTTTGATATGTCTGCAAGATGATTGATGATGGCAGGACGTACCCATGACCCAGACCGCCTCAGGTAATTCGGATAACTAGGATAAATCCTGCTCGGCAATGGCGTGTTGTTCGCAACGCTTGCAGACAGGGAGGACAGGTGCAAGGTCCAGTAGGACGAGTGATGGGCAAGGTCTCGATAACGACTCTCGACAGAGCGATCGGCAAGGATCAATGCCTTCGAACCTCGCCTCATGGCAACTTCGTCGAAGAGAGATGCGTTGTTCCAATGCACCCAATTCATCAAGTCAGAAGGTTGCTTGTCAATGCTACGACCAATCGTTACAGCATCGTTCGCAGCCTCAGAACGATACAAAGACTCCATTCCTGGGAACACTTCGGTCGTCATATCACGAACACCTGCTTCGAGGTGTTCGCGAACCAATTCAGGGTTGAGTTTCTTGATGCCTCCTGATGAGAGTACCTGCAAATCACGCACAAGTGCCCGTAAATCACCATGATTTCCATTGACAAGTACATCGATGGCATCGTTCGTGTAATCGATGTCTTCTTCCCGAAGAACACGTCGGGCAATTCTTCGCAATGCTTCATCTGAGACACGATCAAAGGTTATGGTCATCAGATGGCGAGTAAATCGATCTTTTGTGTTGCGCCACGTCGATGAAGAACGCCCCCAGAGCCCCATGATATCGTTGCAAGCAAGGATAACCGGCTGTTTCGTCGCTTCGAGAAGACGGAGCAATTCGGCCTTTCCTCCAGAATCCCCTGAAAGAGCAACCGATTCATCGTCTTCGATGCCCTTGCGTATACGGTCTTCACTCACAGCTCGAAGTCCGCCTCCAATGTGATCGACTTCATCGAGGAGGATGAGTGTACGCTGTTGAGGCTTGGATGGATCGTGAAACAGTGAACGATGCGTCGAAGATTGTGTTGCAGCTTTACGAATGGCTACTGCATTTCTCGTGTCACTTGCATTCAATTCAATGACCGTCCAACCCATGTCCTGAGCAATGGCTCGTGCAACGGTTGTCTTACCAACACCAGGAGGACCAACCAGAAGAATACCCTTCTTCTTAGGCTGTCCTTTGACCCAACCATCAAGCCATTCGCGAATGTTGCGTCGTTGGCTTTCGTTCCCCTCCAACTGATGTTCGGAAGTAGGGCGATGCCGCTCGGTCCAATCGGAAGCACCGCTCATAGTTTCACAACATAGCGACGGTTCATGAAGATGTTTCTTGCTTCAGAAGAACGGAAGTTCGTCAATGGAAACTCGTGACTGGGAACCATCGTCTCGTTGACGAATGGTGACTGTTCCATCTTCAACGGATTGATGGTCAACCGTCACGCAGACAGGAACCCCAACCTCATCAGCACGTGCGTAACGCTTCCCAATCGATCCACTGCCATCATAGAGCGATACGATGCCGAATGTTTCGCAACAGCGTTGATGAATGGCCTTTGCAACATCATCCATTCCATCTTTCTCAAAGAGAGGTAAAATTGCGACATCAATCGGAGCGATGGAGTCTGACAATTGCAGCATTCGATAGGGTTCTCCACTTTTCTCGGTTTCAACATAGGCGTGATCCAACACATGCCAAAGAATGCGATCGATTCCAAATGCTGGCTCGACAACGTGTGGAATAAACCATTCACCCGTTTCCTTCACTGTCTTCTGAATACGCTTGACGTGCTCTGCTTCAACGACTAGAGTACGCCCATCAGAGAGTGTGACTTCAGCCGGGAAAGCAACATCCGTGTCAAAGGTCTCAACGATGGACTTGACTTGACCGGCGTCACCTCGGAAGGCTGGACCCGCTTTTCCACCATCGATGGTCCAGCCATCGATTTCCAGAATTTTTGGCTCATCAAATTCTCGGCGAGCACGGAGTGTTTTTCCTGTCGCCTTTTCGTGGGCTTCTAGATCGTAACATCCTCGGTGTGCTATACCTACACATTCGACCCAACCATAGGAACCTTCAATCTCAACATCCCAGCAATCTGTCGCATAGTGAGCCATTTCATCGGAAGCGTGTTGCCTGAATCGCAATCGGTTTGCATCAATTCCGATTCCAGTGAGAAAATCAAACGTGCGACCCATGAAGAATCCAACCGTTGGGTGCCGAACCAACGTTTTCCCAACAGCATCACTAAGCGTCATCTGATGCGTGTTTCCTTCTCCATCAACCAAATTGAACGGAATCGAAGACCAAGACGAGAAATCATGATCTATCGATTGATTTGGATCGATAAAGTACTCCAATTCAGCCATGTTAAACTCTCGAAGTCGAATCATACCCTGACGTGGTGAGATCTCATTGCGATATCCTTTACCTACCTGAACAGCCCCGAACGGAAGGCGTTCTCTGAAGTGGCGATACAAGGACGGGAAGGATGTGAACATCCCTTGAGCGGTCTCGGGACGCATGAACCCTTGTCGGCCAGATGACCCTGCACCGATGGTTGTAGCGAACATCAAATTTTGAGCTTCAATCGGACTCCAATCACAGGCCGAGCAGGAAGGGCATCCGGGAGTAGAAGCATCGAGCAATTCCTGCAATTCGGATTTTGTCAAAGCATCAGGATTCGGGTGATGATCTTCCAAGAGCGTGTCTGCTCGACTTGCTTCCTCGCATTGCTGGCAAACGGTCATGAAATCGGAGAATTCCCCCACGTGCCCACTCGCTTCGAGAACTTCGTAAGGCGTCACAGTTGGACAGGATATTTCAACAACGTCACCCATTGACAGCCAATGATTGAGCCAAACTTGATTGAGTCTTGAACGAAGACGCCCACCCACTGGACCGAAGTCGTACAGTCCTTTTGCGCCCCCGTACATGTCAAAGGCAGGGAGAAGGATACCACGTTGTCGTAGCATTCCCTGCAGTCGTTCAAGACGTGCGTCATCTTTGGACAAGAAATCCCCTCGTGTTCCCCTGAAGAGGAGGGCATTTCAACTTGACCTCTGGAACGAAGGCTTGAATTCAAAAACCTGAGCACACAGGAGGAGCCATGGGACAATCCATGGTGGCCATCACCGAAGCGGATTGCACAGGTTGCGATTTGTGCATTCCACATTGCCCGTTTGAGGCACTCCTCCCTCTCGCAACAAACCCCCCTGAGCGTAAGCACAAAAAGCGACCAGTCGTTGTTGTTGCCTCACAATGCGTAGGGTGTCTTTCCTGTATCGGTTCATGCCCAACAAAAGCGCTTCACGAAATTCTCATGCCACCCATTTCTACGCAGTCCCCCCTCCTTTTGAACGGCGAAGACACCGAAACAGAAACGGTCCTTCGTTGGGGCAAAAAAGGCCTTGGCTGGGCCTAAGGATGCAACGAAACAATCATATGTATCGTACCAAACCTGCAGACCACTGAGATTGGTGGAAAAAATATGCCTGAGATTACATATCTCGACAATCCGATGGATACGGATGCGTTGATGGACAAATTATGTCCGCCAGTCCGCAACTGGTTCATGGATAAATTCCCTGATTTTACGCGTCCACAAAAGCTTGCAATTCCGACGATCATGGACGGAGGACATCTCCTTCTTTGCTCACCAACTGGTTCAGGTAAAACGCTGACTGCTTTCTTGACCATCATCGATCAACTGGTACGAAAAGCCTTGAATGGGAAATTGGAAAAACGCATTCATTGTGTGTATATTTCACCGATTAAGGCACTTGCGAACGACATCCAAAAGAACCTGATAGGGCCGTTGAACGAAATTTCAGAACGGTTTTTGCCAGACCGTGCGCAAGAGATTCGTGTAGGTCTTCGTACAGGTGACACGCCACAATCCGAGCGGCAAAAGATGCTACGAAACCCACCGCACATCCTGATCACCACACCGGAAAGTCTTGCTATTGCAATTACATCACCAAAATTCCAACCGATCATCAGCGATGTTGAATACATGATTATCGACGAATTGCATTCTCTTGTTCCAACGAAGCGTGGTGTTCATCTTGCGCTCACACTAGCATATTTGGACACACTCCTCGAGCGACCCGTGCAGCGGATTGGTATTTCCGCAACCATGGAACCGCTGGAAACCGTTGCCGAATATCTTGTCGCCAGCGATGATCGAGAATCAAGAGGTGATGGACAGAAAGTGCACATTGCAAAGGTATCGGGTTCCAGAGAACTCGACCTTGACATTTTGTTACCTCATCCAAAATTCAGTGACCTCCCTGTTCTGAAAGTACTTGACGAGAACATCAGCGTCATTGCAGACCTCATTTCAGCACATACAACAACACTGGTCTTCGCCAACACGAGAAAAATGACAGAAACACTTGTCCAACGACTCAGGCGACCGGAATTTGGTCTCGGTGAACTCGTGGCCGGTCACCACGGATCGATGGACAAAAAAATTCGTCTGAACGTTGAGCAACAACTGAAGAATGGGCATCTACGTGCCGTTGTGACTTCATCTTCGTTGGAGATGGGTATCGATATTGGAACGGTTGACATGGTCATTCAACTTGGTTCACCAGGCGATATTGCAACAGCATTGCAACGCATTGGACGTGCAGGCCACCACGTTGGTGGTATACCTCGTGCACGATTCTTGCCATCAAGTGTTGACGATTTGATCGAACTTGCTGCCTTGCAAGCTGCCATTCAGTCAGGTGAGATGGATCGCCTTGATTTCCCAGAGAATTGTCTCGATGTTGTTGCTCAATTCCTCATTGGGCTGGTTATCATCAACCAAATCGACATCGATGAAGCCTTTGAAATCGTTTCGAGTGCATGGAATTATAGAAACTTCGAGTACGATGATTTCATCGAAGTTTTGGACATGCTGGAAGAGGAGCGTCGTGTTTGGATTGATTGGGAGGACAACACCTACGGTAAGCGAGGTTACGCTCGTATGATTTACTACACCAACATCGGTACCATCGCACCTGACAATTCCTATCTTGTGTTCAATGCAGAAGGATCCATTCTCGGCCAATTGTCAGGCTCCTTCGTTTCGAATTTGCGTGGAGGAGACGTGATTCTCTTGGGTGGTTCGACCTATCGCGTCACGAACATCCAAGGTACTCGTGTCAACGTATCCAGTGTAACAGGATACAGACCCACGGTACCATCATGGTCTGGAGAGGCACGCTCACGAAGTCGTGAATTATCCTCATCCCTTCTTTCATTGATTCGCCACTGTATGATTTCGTTGCGCAGGGAGCAAGATCCTCGCGTCGTTCTACGCGATGCATATGGACTGTCAAATTCCGTTTCTAACGCCATTGCTCGACATTTGGAAGAGCACACAATCGATACATTCCAGGTGCCTGAGCCAAATCGTATCCTGATCGAACAAATCATTGGCACGGGACACCCTGCATACCTCATCACAACATGTCGAGGTCGTGCGTTCAATACAGCCCTTGGTTACTTCATGGCAGGTATTGCGGAAACATCTGGTGTCAGTGTCATCGAGTTGTCCTTTGATGAAAATGGCCTTTTAATACGAACTGCTCAAGAGGTTGATCCCGG
>JBMYNT010000008.1:0-52312 GCA_049598575.1 Candidatus Poseidoniaceae archaeon
CGTCGTCCTCGTCGTACTCGAGTCCACCAGCTGCTAGGCAGGATGCTTCATCTGCTGCATCAAACCAGTAATCTCGGGCATCGCCTTCGTTGGCAGTTACATAATACGAGTTTCCACCGATTGTGAATGTGGACAATGCATCCGGCATGTACATTCCGCGAACGTTCTGATATGTTGCAAAGTTGACACCATCGTCTTTGTCAGAGAAATCGTACATACCTTGCGAGTAGTCCTTGAATCCAAGCGCTACAATGTCGGTAATGGTTGGTGGTGAGGTTGTCAAATCGATCTTTGCAAATGCGTTGTTTTCTTGAAGAACAACCATCGCTTCAGTTCCTGCATCGTTGACTGCGATGTATTCTGGTTCGAGATCTTGGCTGAGATTCGCATTCGGACCGAAGATTCGTACACCACTCGCAGTGAGTGTTGCCAGGTCTGCTTCGAAATGATTGAAATCCAAATTCGTAACATCTCCTTGAACAAGATTCGATGCTCCGTTAGCAAGGTCGATGTAAGACACTGAGCCCTCTGGGTCGATTGTGTACATGTCGTTTGGTTCACCTTCGTTTGCTACAAGGACTGCTTGACCATCTGGCGTAAAGGTGAGCATGTCAGGTAATGCTCCCGCTGTTACAGTCGAAATCGTTGCACCGTCGATGTCCATAAAGAGAACATATCCAGGATCTTGCTTGCTCATTCCGCTTCCTTCTGCACCATCACCAGCGATTGCTACTGCAACCAATCCGTCGTGAACGTCAACGCTGTTCGGTTCACCATTCGTTACAGAAACTCGATGGACGAGAGATGGGTTTGTGGGATCTGACATGTCCAAGATATCGATTGAGCCTGTTACAGCATTAACGACGAAGCTGCGATCGCTTCCAGCATCGTATGCTGAGATTTCGCTGGCTCCCTCGCCAAGTCCGCTATCATATTCTCCGACAACGCGCCAGGTTACAGGAGATTCCTGTGATTTTACGATATACTCAGAATCACAATCCATAGCAATGTTTGCTCCGGTATCACTTGCCAAGCAGTACCCGTTTTCGCCATCGGTACCATTTGTACCATCATCACCATCAGCACCGTCAGCACCGTCAGCACCATCAGCACCAGTGGAACCATCGGCGCCATTGCTTCCATCCGCACCATTGCATGTGTGGAAGGTGTTGTCTCGCTCGTCTGTCTCTAGAATTCCATCCGAATCATCGTCCATTCCAGAATAGATCGTGACACCACCATCGGGGCAATCATTGGAAGAAGCGCTTGTGATATCAACGAGCGTTACATCGTAATCATCACTCTCACTGTCATCGTTTCCTACACAACCTGCCAATCCTACAGTTGCCATCAATCCAATCATCACTAAAGCCATCATTTTGTTGAAATACATTGTTTCACCAGTTTGGCCTAGTAGAATGTATGTATCTCAAATCAGGTTAGAGTCTATTGACGAATCAATAGAATCCTTAGAGCTCATGAAGTAAATTCATTGCTCAACGTATCGCTTGCGCATGCGTAACCAACCCTCGCTGAAGAAGATCAATGCATACAACGATGCGAGCCACAGGTGTACATTTGACATCTCATCAAGCCAACTTGGTGCGCTTTCAAATGGGGTTGCAAAAGCGATAAGAATCGACAGCCAAATCACTGTTATTCCGTGGAGTATCCATCGAAACACACCAAGTATCTGCGTTGAATTTGCACGCATTTCCGACATCTGAGAATCGGTCAAAATCGCTGTTAATCCAACGACTTTGTCCAGTGCGCTTCCACCGTTCCAACGAATCTTTCCAAGACGGAACCGATTGATGAAATCAATACCTGTGAAAATGGTCACCCAAACGACAACCACCTCAAGTAGAGGGTCCAATCCCATGAGATCAAGCGACCCCCACGTTGACCAAGAGAAGATGATCCATATCCATGCCACGAGGAACAATTGGAACAAACGCGCAAACCTTGCCAGTTTTCTGAGGAGAATCAAATCGTGTGAAAGAATCAATTCGAGCGAGATAAACAGGCCTACTGTAAGCGTAATGATGCCACTTGATGCGAGTCCAAACCATCCAATATCGCCAATTCGCCATGCTTCCAACAAGGCCACAAAGGCCCAAGCAAGGGCAATAACGGAGGCACCGTTGACCGCAGCCTGCATCGTGTAGAGAGGGTCTCGTCCGTCTTTGAGAACGGATAGTCCGCCCATGAGGCGCACTTCAAATCCAGATTCATCGACAATGCCGCGGCTGGCTGCAGTCATCCCTCCAATGGCCTGAATTCGTGCTGTTTCTACGATGCTCTCGGAATTATCTTCCTCGTTCCCATTGGACCAAGTTGAACCTCGACTGGCTGCATGAGCTGCTCCCGTTCCTCGGCCTTTTCGTCCAGCTGAACGCGACTTTGCCCAAGCCCGTATCTCAGCAGAAATGATGTCCTCAACTTGATCTTCATTGAGCGGGGCCCCGTGATCGGTGTACAGCCAACGGCATTGGATTGGAACGGGTGCTGGGTCAACATCGGGAGCAACCATTTGGAATTGTCCAGGGCCAAGTGTTGGTAATTGTGCGACCAAATCTTGGTCTCCGCCACTCTCTTTGAGAAGGTGGCGAACCTTCTCAACATCCTGAGGTTGAGTGAATCGTCCGATGAAGGTTGTATTGGCTTGAGCGAGAATCTTGTAATCTACATCAGAAACGTTCTGTGTCGCTAAAACGCATGCAACACCGTATTTTCGAGCCTGTTTGAAAATGAGTTTGATGAGATCTTTTGCTGGAGGATTGCGAGGATGTGGAGGGAGATACGGTGCTACTTCATCCATGAAGAAAAGCAGTTTCAATTCACCATCAGCCGGTTGCTGCGTTAACATCCAATCGTACAATTCACGAGACAATTCTTGAACGAAATACTGCTTTTGTGCTTCGTCTTGAATGGTGTTCAGGTAGACGATGTTCAGTGGAATTTTTCCTGGGATGGCTGGTTCGACGAAGGAATCGATATCAATTGGGACACCATTGGAGAAGAGGAGTTGATTGACACCGCTGGAAAAGGCTGCGAGTCGTCGAGCCAAATCATTGCGAGTGGTTTTTGGCAACCGTTCTTCGAAATCCGTTAGACGATGTTCGAACATGACCTCGTCCCAACTTGGAACATCGGGTTTCTCTCCCTCATCGTCCTCAATGAAACAGTGAGGATAGAGGAAGCGCGTAAATTCATGATGCGGTTCTCGGACCACGCGAGCGAGTGATTGGAAGTCACCAACATCCAATCCGCAACGCGTTCCTTCAACGAGAATTTCGTACAGGAACGGTTTGACGACTTTCCCTTGTGCTTTCTCAACATCGTATCCAGCAAGGCTTGTGAATCCAGCCGCAACCATGTCCCATGCTGTGATTGCCTCTTCGGGATCAAGGTCTGCAGGTGGTGCTCGGAACGGATCGATGCAAAGAGGCAACCCTTTGCTTCGCAGAGGTGTCCAAATCCTCACCTCACTGTTTTCGAGTAACTTACGCTTTCGATCAACGTCGCCATCTCGCTCCAGAAGTTCAGATTCATCAATACCGAGAGCAAGGCGAGCAAGATCGCCTTGTGGGTCGATAATGAGGGCTGGAATGCCAGCAAGGGCTGCTTCCTCAATCAGAGCCTTTGCCATAACGGTCTTGCCGGAACCAGTGGAGCCGAGCATGGCTGCGTGACGAGCCAATACTTGGGAAGGAATATCGATTGGTGCCCCTGAATCTCTTCGTTCACCGAGAAAAAGGCCTTTCGGTTTGAATTTCTTCTTTGGACCAGCTGAGACAGCCGGGTCAAGAATATCGTTGACCAATGAGGCAAATTCCGATGGAGAGGGTTGCTCTTCATCAGACACCATAACCGAGCAGAGGCGCTTGAGGTCTTGAAGTACGCGACGCGCAGATGGGTCAAAGCGCATGCTCTTGAAGGTCGATTCGTTCGCCGAAACATGCCTGAACGTATTCCGCTGGCTCGACCATCGTGGACGGACGAAATGCGTGAGGCTGCCATCACTACGTTGGATTCAGGTCGTTGGGTCAAAGGCCCACAAGGTCGTGCCTTCGCACAAGAATTTGCCGAGTATTGTGGTGTTGAATTTGCATCTCCGTGCAATAGTGGGTCTGGGGCCCTCATTGCTGCGCTCCGTCTTCTTGGAATCGGCCCTGGTGACGAAGTAATTGTTCCCTCGTTGACGTTTATCGCTACTGCAACGTCGGTTTCCATGACTGGAGCTACACCCATATTTGCTGAAGTTGAGCCTGATTATTGGTGCCTCGATGTTGAAGATGTGAAGCAACGCATCACTTCGAAGACAAAGGGTGTCATTGGCGTCCATTTGTTCGGTCAGTGTTATGGAACGGAGCTCGTCGATTTGTGCGAAGAACACAATCTTGCCTTGATCGAAGATGCTGCACAAGCCCACGGCGCCTCAATCGTTCACAAAGGAGCAACAGCCATGGCTGGTGCACTTGGGACCATTTCTTGCTTCTCGTTCTTCCCTTCGAAGAACGTAGCCGTTGGAGGAGAGGGCGGGATGATTACATCTACTGATTCAGAGATTGGAGCTAGAATCAAATCCATTGTCGACCATGGCCGAGATGGTTCGCTGCAGTCTCAAGAAGTTGGAACCAACATGCGTATGTCAGAAGTTTTCGCAGCCATTGGTCGTGTGCAATTGAAGCATCTTGACACTTGGCTTGCTCGCCGCCGTTCCAATGCTGCAATACTCAGCGAAACAATCGGTTCACATCCAACCTTGCACGCACCTCAAGTCCGCCCAAACTCTGAACATGCATGGCACCAGTATTGCCTACAAACGGAGAATGTTGAAGCATTTCTACAACACATGGCGGCCCATGACATCGACGCACGTAGGATATACCCTGTACCTTGCCACCAGCATCCCGTGTACAAAGACCATCAACAAGCGAACGATGAGTTTTCAGTAACATCTCTGCTTTCTGAACAACTCGTCTCCATACCAGTCCATCATGGACTTACCGATGATGAATTGGAACGCATCGTTGAGGCAATCAACAGTTACTGACGAGTGAGCATTCGAGCCAATGAAGCATTTGACCAGCCGCGTAAATAGGTCAATTCCATTCCTGCCCATGATGGGATTTCAACCGTAGCGTCTTCATCTTCAAGTTCGACTTCGGCGATGATCAGCCCAGCAAGATTGCCTTCAAACTCATCTATCTCCCAAACAAATCCATCAGTATTTGTCCAGAGATAGCGTTTTTTCTCGACAAAAGGATGCAGCGAATCATCGACAACGGAGTCTGCAGTTTCGCGTTCAATTTCCCATTCGAATTCTGCAGCAGAAGCGCCTTTTCTGGACCCCTTCAGTGTCAGAAGATAAGCGGAATGCGATTTTCGAATCCGGACCGTCCAGTCTGGTTCTTCAAGAAGCGCGCTGCAGACTTCCTTAGATAGCCCGCGAACCAATTGTTTGTTCTTGTAGACGACGGCACTGTGCTCGACGGATACGTTGAATTCTTTCTGATCAAGATACCACTGTTTGATTTCAATGCATGTTGTTGATTCATGAACCCATGGACGCTCAAATCGCCCATCGACAAGAAAACGTCGCTCGATTTCGACGTTTTCTGGCATAATCGCATCCATGCCACGTTAGCACATAATGATGTCCGAATGTGTCAAATCAATTTACCATGCCATTGATATGTGGTTCAATTCAACTTTGATTCATGCGAGGAGTTTTCCTTCTTCGACTTCTTGTTCTACTTGGTTTCATTTCTGTTATCTCAGGTATTGCAATGGTCGGGTTCGAAACCCAAGCGCCGGACGAACAAGATGATGAGTTCGATGATGAAGTCGCCGACTTTGCTGAAACTGAAAGTGCGGCGCCCTTGGATGCAGATGAGGGGGCGGCCGAGCCCGGAAATTCTGAAGAAAATGATCATGCATCGAATACGCCCGGAATTTTGATCGGTGTTGGTGGAGGTCTCTTGACGTCCATCATTCTTGGATCTGTGTTTTTTGAGTTCATTCGAATCTTGTTTATTCTTGCCTTCCTTACACCTTTGGTTGTTCGGAAAAAGGAAGAAAATGAACGAACAAAGGGTCGTATTCTTGGTTTTATTGAGGGAAATGCAGGAGTGCATTTTAGTGCTTTGC
This sequence comes from Candidatus Poseidoniaceae archaeon, assembly GCA_049598575.1. Classification (GTDB taxonomy): domain Archaea; phylum Thermoplasmatota; class Poseidoniia; order Poseidoniales; family Poseidoniaceae; genus MGIIa-L2. The sequence goes on from JBMYNT010000008.1 coordinate 6,157, forward strand.
GTGACGGGTTGGGGCTTGCGAATGGTGTTACGGCATACCATCTCCAATTCTTGGAACGAGAAGGTTCGGTCATATCATGGAGAGATGGGAAATTGCGGCGATATGCTGCTTCAACGATCAATGCCAACGATATCGATCGAATCAAGAGTCCATTGGTCGGAACACGATTGGCAATTTTGCAAATTCTTTCTCAATCAGGAGCGCTTGGGTTGAGTGGAAAAGAAATACGATCAAAGTTGGAAATCTCCAGACAGTTGTTGTCCCACCATCTGCGTGTTCTGAACAGTAATGGGTTTATTGAGAAGGTTGGTTCATCAAGAAAAGGACCGTGGAAAATCTCTCACGATGGTGTTCAAGCGCTGCGATTTGACGTATGAAAAGTAAAATCAATTTACCAACTCTTTGATAATGTCCCAATCCCTCATAGGTTCATGGACAAACGTATCATTACCTCAATCGGCCTTGTACTGTTGATGCTCACAGCTGGATGTATCGGGAATGTACATGATGAGATAATCACGGAATTACCCGATGATTGGAGGACGCAAACAAGTCGAACCATTTCGCAACCACATCTGGTTCAATTCGACTCATGTTTGAGCATGGAATACGATTTGAAGGCGAGCATTGCAGAGGAATACCGAACGCAATTGTTGCAGGCCGTAGAGGAACAATACTACTACGGCTGGGGCATGTTCGATGATGGAATGGTTGCAGAAGCGGCAATGGATGGAGATGCTTCAGCAGGAGCCGCACAGCCGCAAGCACGTATTCAGGGTGAAGATTTCAGTGGCACCAACAACCAAGAACAAGGCGTTGATGAGGCGGACTTCATCAAAACGGATGGGTACTACATCTATGCTTTACAAGGATCAACGCTCTCGATTATGGGCGTTCCAGAATACGGTGAAATCGAATTTGCGAGCAACTCCTCCATCGAAGGTTCGCCGATTTCAATGATGTTGCGAGGAGACCGATTGATTGTCCTCTCAAGTTACAATCCTTGGAGCATCGACGATGATGATGCTCTCTACGAATACCTCCGTTGGGGCGGTGATTACAGTGAATGGAGGGTCAATTCATTGACCAAGTATACGACATACAACATCTCGGACAGGTCAAGTCCAGAGGTAATTCAGGAACTCTACTTGGAAGGATACAATGTCGATGCACGGGAGATTGATGGATCCATTCGCGCCGTCACACACTCATGGTTGAACATTCCAGGATTGTCGAATTGGCTGAACATGCCAAGCGCTTACTATGAACTCAATTGGGACGATCCACAACGAAGGACCTACCGTGAAATGATTGCATATGAGACCATTCAGGCGAACCAGGAAGTCCTCGAGTCCATAACCTTGGAGGAGCTTGTTCCGAAAATCTACCAACGCATTGATGGACAAATCATCGAACACGACATGCGGTCTCAAGGATGTGAAAACTTTGCAAAACCAATGGATGGATTCAGCCGTGGATTTACCAACATTCTTTCGCTTGATTTGTTTTCACCGACATTCGATTACGAATCTGATCACCTCCTCAGCAACCATCCACTCGTTTACGCATCAACTGATGCACTGGTTTTGACCGAAAACGCATGGGACTGGTGGTGGTTCTGGGGCCAAGATGAGGTCGATGATATGACCAACATCCACACGTTCGACATCTCTGTACCAGGGGTTACAACGTACACCGGTTCAGGACGAATTGATGGACAGATTCTGAATCAATTCAGCCTCTCTGAGCATGAAGGTGTTCTACGCGTTGCAACAACCGTTGGCCAATGGAATCGATGGTGGATGGAGGATCCTGAACCGATGTCCTCATCGGTCATCACACTCGTTCGAGGCGTCGATCCCCAAACAGATCAGCAAATCTTGCTTGAATATGGCCGCATCGATGGTATTGCAGAAGGAGAACGCATCTGGTCGGCACGATTTGTTGAAGACCGTGCTTATCTCGTCACATTCGAACAAATTGACCCGCTCTGGACCATCGATTTGTCGGACCCATCAACTCCGATAATCCTTGGTGAACTCGAGGTTCCGGGCGTATCAACCTACATTCATCCACTTCACGATGATATGCTCCTAACCATTGGCATGGGTCCTGCTGGGGAAGATGGATTAGGGCTTGATTGGTCAAGCACACGACTTTCCACGTTCAACATCAGCGACTTGACACAACCTGCTGTGGCTGATACACTAATGCTCTCACCTGTGGACGATCCAGATAACGGTCGATGGACATGGTCCTACTCTGAGGCAATGTACGAGCACAAGGCGTTCCAGTACTGGGGGCCAAAGGAAATGCTTGCTGTTCCACTCTCAACCTATCGGTATGTTGAGACCTACAGCGAAGATTGGGGTTATCGGTGGAACTATGAATACGTTTCAAAAGCCATCATTGTCAATGTCGATGAAGCAACTGGAAGCATGTCCGTTCATGGTGAAGTGAATCATTCTTCCCTCCTCAATCATGAAGATGTCAACCATTGGTGGGGAGGAGACGAAAACATTCGACGGACCATCTTCATGGGCGACTTCATCTATGCTTTCTCTGGAGCAGGAATCACTGTTCACAACTTAACGAGCATGGAATTAACCGATGTTGTAACCTTTGACATTGAGTACCCAACGTATGCCTACTACGATTACTAAGCAAGGCGAGAAGCCAAACCTCAATTGCTGAGAGGTAACCATCGGACTATGTCGCAACGAATAGGAGTCGTTGGTTGTGGCAGATGGGGATCGAAACATCTCCGTGCGTTGAAGAATCTTGCCGACGAAGTAGACATCGAATGCATCGTAGCATGCGATGTGCATCCAGCCGCACTCGCACGGATTGAAAACGATCGTATCATGTTGCACGATGATCCAATCACGCTTGTCGAGCAGTTCAACCTCGATTCCGTCATTGTAGCAACACCCAATGAAACCCATTACGATCTCGGAACGATGTTTCTCGACAAAGGAGTCGATGTCTTTCTTGAGAAGCCAATTGCAACAACGTTTGATGATGCTTCATCGCTTGTCTCCACATCCGTTCACGAAGGCAAGACCCTCAAGAGCGGTTTCCTTCTCCGATTTCATCCATGCATCGTCGATGCAAGAACCCAGATCCGGTCAGGTAAAATTGGAGCCATTCAATCCATTCGGTATTCCAAGAACGTACAACGTCAAGGTGATGAGTCATCGCATGCATTGGATACATTAGCCATCCATGGAATCGACTTGGCAGAGTTTCTTCTCGATGGACAAACCCCCTTACGGATTTCCGAAGTTGTCGGTTCTCGTACATCCTGTGCATTGACTCTGGAATATCCAAATCAAGTCGAGATTTGCATCGATGTTGGATGGGAAACCGAAGCCGACATTGCTGAATTGGAAGTTATCGGACGAAGCGGTATGATCCTTGTTCAATTGCAACAACATAAACAATATGAAATTCTGACAGATCAATCCACAATCAAATCCGTTGAATCCAATCACACACCACTCGAAGCTGTTCTTCTTGACTTCCTTGGCCCTGATTCAGCATCCCCCGCAGCCCCGACAGGTTCCATTCTTCGAACCATCAAATGCGTAGAGCAGGCTCGTTTGCAATTAACAGCGCAAGGACCTTCAAAGACACGAGAATTGAAGAGATGAATCCAACTGGGCCAATCATGAGCCCCGAACGTGTCATGCTTTGGCTTCTTGCCGGCGTCACCATTGCTTCTTTTGCAACTTGGTTGATTCAAGACTCTGTCTTCGATGCAGCGGTCGCATTTTCGATTCTTTCCGTTATCGTCGCCATTCTTTGGGGAGCAAGCCATTATGAGAAGACCATCCGATTAAGCGGGATGAAAAACGGTGGTATCCTCAATATCCTCACATTTGTTGCAGTAACTGCTGGACTCACCTATTGGTGCATTTACTTCTACGACTTCCCTGTTGTCGGTTCGATCATTGGCAGCATTGGAACCAACGCCTACATTTGGTGGACCTTTGGCATGCTTGAACCGGGCACACCGTCCGCATAAGTGTGCCAAGTGTCAAAAGCCTCCGAGATAACATCACTCCGATGGCCAAGCACGGTGAGCATCCTGAACTTCCCTCTGAATTGGAAGAATTGCTGGAAGCAGACGTTCATACCATCTTTCTGAAGGCAGATTGTCCTCCTCGTGTCAAGCGTGGGACCATTGGCCAACTCAAGTTGGTTGAATTGGAATCAACCGATGCTTGGGATAATCTTCGTTTGGAATCGCTTCAGGAGTCGTTACGAACTGTTGTTGAAGAGAATCAACACAGGAGCGATTGTTTCCTCGAAATCGACCGAAAGGGTTGCCAAGTCCTTCAGCTCGGAGATTTGAGAGTCACCTGTGCAAGCCCGCCATTTTCGGATGCACGGGAAATTACCGTTGTCCGTCCCGTAGCAAAACTCTCACTCAGTGACTACAATCTTGACCCGAAAATTGTCGAGCGCTTGTCCAACCATCATCGTGGTGTGTTCATCTGCGGACGTCCTGGTTCTGGAAAGACAACACTTGCTCAGGCCATTGCTGAATATCTCGATGACGACATCGGAGCCATGGTCAAGACCATGGAAGCGCCTCGAGATTTGCAACTTGCTGAACGTATCACACAATACGCCCCGTTGGAAGGAGATTTGGAGAAAACTGCAGAGATCATCTTCCTCGTTCGTCCTGATTTTGTCATCTTCGATGAAGTCCGGCGTGCTCGTGACTTCGAGATCTTTGCTGATGTTCGTCTTGCAGGTGTTGGACTACTCGGCGTTACGCACGCAAACTCTGCACTCGAAGCCATTCAACGATTAATTGGAAAAGTTGAGTTGGGTCTTGTATCTCAAGTGCTGGATACTGTATTGCACGTTGAGTCAGGCGAAATTCAACAGGTTCTCGAATTGAGAATGACCGTTAAGCCTCCATCCGGAATGCAGGAAGAATTGGCTCGGCCTGTGATTGAGGTTGTTGAGTTCCCAACGGGTAAGGTGACGCATGAGATGTTTGCCTTCGGTTCTGAACTTGCAGTTGTTCCTGTTACGGAAACGAGTCAGAAGAAACCACTCCAACAATTGGCGCAGAAACAACTCACCCATACCATTCGACAATGGGCGGGCGTTCACGTTCGCGTCCAATTTACGAGCGATACTGCAGCAACTGTTTATGCTCCAAGCAATATGATTTCGACGCTTGTTGGTCGCGGAGGAGACAATGTTCGTGCATTGCAAGATCAGCTCGGTGGGTTGCGGTTGACCATTGAGTCGCTCGACGATATGCCCGATTCGGATGATGTTTCAGAACACTCGATTTGGAGTGATGATCAAGATCGAAGAGCGTATCAAAGCCGTGCATATGAGCAACATGGACGCTCGAAAAAGACACGAAAAGGCCGTCGTCGGTGAGAAGGAGACTTCTTGAAGAACGGTCACGCCCCGGAAGCATGGCGCAGCAGGACGATGGTTCAGGTCGCGCTCCTGTTGTCATCGTTCGACCGACAACGTCTGTTACCAGTGGCGTAGCAGTCACTCAGAAACTCGTAGGGGCTGCTGTTGCGTTTGGGGACATCCTTCGACGTACATTTGGTCCAAACGGTCTGGACAAAATGATGTACAAAACCAATGGAGAAAATGCGATTACAAATGATGGTGCGAAAATCGTTGCAGATCTGCTCGTCAAACATCCTGCAGCAAAGGCCTTCGTTCAACTCGCTGAGTCGCAAGAAAATGCATGTGGTGATGGTGTAACAGGTTGCTTATTGTTTGCAAGTGAATTGATGAAAGAGGCGGGTCGTTTGCTCGAACGAGGTGTCCATCCTCTCGTATTGGTCGAGGCCTACCAGGATTCGATTGTTGAAACAATGAATGTTCTTGATGATCGTACAATAGAAGATGTGAATGGAGATACGTTACAATCCGTCGCAAAAACAGCCATGGTTGGGAAATCAGCTGAAGCCGGCGGAGATGCCTTAGCACAGCTTCTGGTCGAATGCATGATGACCATCCAGTCCAGTGGTAGGCCTGTTCGAGCAGAGAACGTTCGGATGACAAAGCGAGGTCATGATTCACTCCAAGAAACACGATTGATCAAAGGCGTTGTCATTGATAAGAAGTTTGATTCTGAACGGACACCGACAATCAACCAACCTTGCAATGTCCTCGCCTTGACATGTCCACTGACAATACAGAAAACGAAGCGAGATGCTGAAATTGAGATTGAACGACCTGAGCAGATGCTTGCATTCTTAGACGCCGAAGAACAACTGATCAAAGAAAAAATCAACCTCCTCAAACAATCTGGTGCAAAGGCCATTTTCACCTCAAAAGAAGTTGATGAGCGCATTCAACATGCTTGCAACAACGATGGAATCCTTCTTGTTGGAATGATGGAAGATGATGGAATTGAAGACATCGCCGCTGCCACCGGCGCGACGCTCATCAACCACCTTGACGATGCAACAACAGAAAGTCTTGGTTCGCTCCAATCAGCGAACGTCGATGTATCTGAACGAGAGGACGGTCGTCGTACTCGGCTCGTTGTGGACGTCGGTCTAACGTCTGGTCTTGTCACCATTGATGTTGGTGGCGGGCAAGGTGCTGCTGTCGAAGAATACATTCGAGCCATGTACGATGCTCTACGAACGCTTGAATCCGTTATCGATCAACCTGGAACAGTGCTCGGGGGAGGGTCGTTCCACATCGCTGCAGCACTCCATTTGAGAGAACGGGCAGAATCCATCTCTGGACGTCAACGCCTAGCCATCGAAGGTTTTGCTCGGGCGTTGGAAACAATTCCAAGCACACTCGCTCTCAATGCTGGAGAAGATCAAATCGACACTCTGCTCCAGCTACGCGCTGCACATCGAAACAAGTCCGATCGTTTTGGTGTATCCAAGAACGGGCATATTGGTGAAATCGAGGGAGTTCTCCTCTCCTCAGCCACGGTTTCCCACGCTTTGCAAGCAGCTGTTGAGACCGCTTGCGGCCTTCTTCGAGTTGACCAAGTCATCTCATCCCGTGGCGATTGAGCAAGTGGCCTCATCACATGCTTGATAACAAAGACATACAAAAGGTCGATAACGGGTGCAACTATGGACTCGGGAAAACCTCGCGCATTGCTCAGCGTATGGGACAAAACAGGCATTGTCGAATTTGCAACTTCACTGGTCAATCTAGGATTTGAATTGATATCAACTGGAGGGACTGCACGCAAACTGAAGGAAGCCGGACTTGAGGTCATGAGCGTTTCCGATGTTACACAGCACCCTGAAATTTTTGACGGTCGAGTCAAAACCCTTCACCCGGCTATCCACGGTCCACTCCTAGCACGACTTCAGAAGGAAGAAGATAGAACCGGTATGGAAGAATTGCAGTACACGCCCATCGCACTGGTCGCATGCAATCTCTACCCCTTTGTTTCTGCAGCAGCCGCAGATCCTCCACTTGACAAGGATGCTTTACTCGAAATGATCGACATCGGTGGACCAACCATGGTTCGTGCATCTGCAAAGAATCATGCAAACGTCATCATTTGTTGCAATCCGGACGATTACAATTCAATCATCGAGGATTTGGAACGATCGAGTGGAAATCCCTCCGGTGTTCCTATCTTGCGAAGACAAGCGCTTGCTCTCACTGCATACCAACACACTGCATCGTACGATGTGGCGATTGCTAACACCCTTCACGGTCGTTGGAACGGTGTTCCTGAAGCCTTCGATTCTGTAGCCGAACAATCATCTCGCTTCCATGAAACACTGCTCGCTTCATCCATGAAGATGGAAACGCTTCGTTATGGAGAAAACGCTCACCAAAGTGCAGCTCTGTTTGTTGATGATGATGCCCATGGAACCCATTCGACGCTCGTAACTGCACATGTTGAAGGCGGTAAAGCGATGTCCTACAACAACTATTCCGATGCAGATGCTACCCTCCGATTATGTCGTTCACTCTCAACCGATGAATGGCCAGACACACCGCATGCATGTGTCATCGTCAAACACAACAATCCCTGCGGTGTCGCTCTCGCTGCACGTCAGGTCGATGCGTACACGGATGCATTGGCGAGCGATCCAGAATCTGCTTTCGGGTCGATCATTTGTTTCAATGAAATTGTCACCCTCGATACAGCCAAAGCAATGGCCGATCTGTTCATCGAGGTTCTCATCGCTCCCGGATATACGCCTGAAGCGAAGGAATTCATCATGCAGAAAGGTAACCGCCGACTCCTCACCATCGATTCACCCAATAATCGACTTGCCCCGCTCGAACGAAAGCGCGTCCTGAAGCAGATTGAGGGCGGATGGATTGTCCAGACCGAAGAAGCGCCAATCATCGATTGGAAGTCTGCCAAAACCGTTACCGAAAAGAGTGTATCCGATGCGGAAATCGATTCAATGAAGTTCGCTGTTCGCGTTTGTGAACAAGTGAAATCAAATGCAATCGTCATGGTTCAAGGTTTGGCAACCGTGGGTATTGGCCCAGGTCAAACCAGTCGTGTCGAAGCTGTTCGAATCGCCGCCCGTCGCGCAGGTGAAAGAGCCAGTGGATGCGTCCTAGCAAGTGATGCTTTCTTCCCGTTCGCTGATGGCCTTGAACAGGCAGCACAAGCAGGTGCTTCCGCTATCGTTCAGCCAGGAGGTTCAATACGAGATCAGGAAGTCATTGATGCCGCAAATCAACTCGGAATCTCCATGCTCTTTACCGGTCATCGATTGTTCCGCCATTGAAGCGGGCACAGGATATTGGCGTCTCCTTCATGTAGTATTGACTTATCGAAGAACCATGAGCGACCACGTCATTGCGGTGCTTCCCGGCGACGGTACAGGGAAGGAAGTAGCGGTCGAGGCCCAGCGTATTTTGGATACCATCCAAGAGCATACAAATCATGGGTTTGAGCAGACCGTGATTCCATGTGGGGGACAACACTATCTCGCAACCGGTGAAGAGTGGGCTGAAGGCTCGTTTGAATTCTGTCGAGATGATGCAGATGCTATTTTCATGGGGGCTATTGGTTACCCTGGAGCAAGACTACCAAACGGTGATCTTGCTGGAGGATCGGTCATTCTCGGTATGCGCAGTGGATTGGATTTGTACGCCAATGTTCGACCAATCCGTCTCTACGAGGGCGTTCCTCACAAGGTCCACGGCCGCTTTACCAACATTTGGGACCCAGACATGGTGAACATGGTCATTCTTCGCGAGAACACTGAAGGGCTCTATCACTCATTGCTCCATCGAAGTGCTCAACGAGCGAAAGGGCTTGAAGGATACGAGCCTCCTGAAATTGATTTCCCAGGCCTTCATGGAGAGGTTGCATACGACCCTCGACCAATTTCTTCGCATGGTTCAGAGCGACTCATCAAAATGGGATTCGATATCTGCAATACGCGGAACGGGGCTCCCGTGGATGGAAAGGCTCGCGTTTCTTGCATTGACAAGAGCAATGTAACGCGTGGATGCCAATTGTTCCGACGAACGTTTGATGATGTTGCAAGTTCGTATCCTCATGTTGAGAAAGACTATGGCTACATCGACGCGTTCACACAATGGTTGACGCGTACGCCAGAATTCTACGATGTTGTTGTTACCTCCAATATGTTCGGCGACATTGCAACCGATTTGGCCTCAGTTCTTCAAGGAGGAATGGGGATGGCTGCATCTGGAAACATCGGTGACGACCACGCCTTCTTCGAACCAGTTCATGGATCTGCACCAAAGCATGCTGGATTGAACAAAGTCAACCCAATTGCGAGCATCAATTCAGTGCAGATGATGTTGGATTGGCTCGCACGTCGATCCAACGATGATGACTTGTTGAATGTGTCAAAGATTCTTGACCAGAGCGTAGCAGAACACCTCAAGGATGGTAAGTCACTCACTTATGATTTAGGTGGCACTGCATCGTGTACCGATGTAGGCATTTCGATTGCAAATCGGCTTGCAACGCACTTGAAAGAGCTCTAATTCGGCTGAACTTGCAGTTGCACGGTTGGAACTTTCCATCCGACAAACCAAATTCCAATCAATGCAATGATAGCAATGGTTGTTTGACCAAAACCCGGATCACCGAGTTTCGTTACAGCATAGATGGAAAATGACGAAACGAGAGAAATGATTCCAATAATGATGATCTTTGAATGCAGGGGTAATGCTCGGCCTGCTTTGTAATACTCAAGGAGTGCATTGCCAAAAAGACGGTTCGTCAAGAGCCAACGAAACATTCGTCTCGATGATCGTCCAAAACAGAATCCAGCGGCTACAAGCCACGACGTGGTGGGCCATCCGGGAACAATCGTTCCGATTGCGGCGAATACAACGAAGATGCTACCTAGCCCGGTCCATAACCAACGTACAACTGGATTTTTCGAAGGTTTATGCATGTCCAATATGAATTCAAGAATTTCTTCATCTGAGAGGCCTTGAAGAGCGACAGAAAGGGCAGTAGATTCATTGGGCTGGCCTTCCATCACCTCACTTCCTATGTTGGCCGTGCGAATTGATACTCATAAGGAATAGGGGTGAGCCTTGAACAATCGGAAGGACTGAAATTAAGCACCTACTGGGATGAAACACGGGGGGAGTCATTTGTTGGCAAAAGTCGGAACGCTTGACAATCCACTTCGTATAGCAGTTTTCTTTTCAGGCTCTGGCACTGGAATGAATGCGCTTCTGAGTCATCAGAACAATGCAGGATGCATCCATAAAACCGTTCTTTGTGTTACGGACAAAGAGAATGCTGGAGGCATTCAATACGCAGAACAACACGATGTCCCCGTTCTTGTCGAAATCTTGGACACTTCCCTTCCAAGTGAAGAGCGACGCCGGGAACATGAGCAGCGCATTATCAAGCAACTCGATGAGGTAGACATTGATTTGATTGTCCTCTCTGGATACATGCGCCTGCTGTCCCCTGATTTCGTTGAGAGATATTTTCCCCGAATAATCAACATCCACCCCTCTTTGCTACCAGCATTCCCCGGCAAAGATGCGCACACCGATGTTCTCGCCTCTGGCGTTCGTGTAAGTGGTTGCACAGTGCATGTTGTCGATGCAGGAATGGACACTGGCCCAATACTTGCTCAGCGACGAGTGCCTGTTTTTTCAACAGATACACGATCTCAACTTGCAAAACGTGTTCAAGTCGAAGAACATCGATTGTACCCTGAAGTCATCGATTCGATTTGTGCCGGTGTTCAATTTGATCTGGAGAATTGAAATTCTTCAGACGGTCTCCAAGCGACTCCATTTGATTTCTATCAAGTTTCGAAAAGAGATGCTTCAAACTCTTAGAAGGGGGGAGATTACATCCTTGGGGAATACGTGCTAATGTATACTGATCTTGTCCATTCATATCGATAGGAACGCCTGGCGGTTGTGTCAATATCGCTTCAATCGCTTCATCGTCAAGATTGTACATATCACAAGGAAAAAGTTGGATTTCTTCATCGTGTTGCTGTACAAAAGCACGCACAACCTCGCCAAGCGAAGTTGAATCATCCGGATCAAACCAACATTCAGCATCGAAAAGCGTAGCTCGTTCTTCACCACCGCAAGCCACGATGACACGGTAACCTCGCGATGTGAGAATGTCTGTGAGGGTGTTAACAGAGTCAAAAAGTAGGGCCTTGTCTACTCCCATTCGGGTGCTTTTCCCTCCAGCCAGAATCAAGCAAAGCAGGGGCATAGCATTCACACGAGGTCATCCAAGGCTGACATGGCTTGCTCCAATTCATCAAGTAAATCTCGAACTCGGTCGAGAAGTGCTTGACGCTCACGGTTCGATCGTGCTTGTGGCAACCATTCTAACAGACGCCTGACATCTCGAGCATCGCGTTCAACCGTCCATGATAGAACCTGTTCAAGCACAGGATCTTCGGTGGGTAGGAAGCGTTCAGCCATAATCCATCGACCAGTTCAAGGCCCATCAAGGTAGTCGTTGAATGAGACGTTGCCGTATACGTTCGAGGAGTTCCCCCCCTTTCGGCGTTTCTTTAAGGAGGTTCTCGTGGTTCGTTGTTCGGTTTTCGTCAAGTGATAGGAGCAAGATCATCAGTTGTGCCCAAGTTTGACTCTGAGCGGCTGCATCTCGAATCCAACCATCATCCGGAAGTTCACGGCCGCCACGAAGGAATTCTTCAGCTGTTTCGAGGAACACTTCGACCGATACTCGCTCTTGAACGAGTTGAAGGAATACGGTCCAACCATTATCACCCAATTCTTCATCCGACATATTTGCAAGAAGGAGTCCGACAAGCTTGAGGTCTTCACGACCACCACGCTTCCATATTTTTGGAATAAATTTTGCAATGGTTGTTCTATTGTTTTCATGTGTAAGCATCCAAGATGCAAGACGCCTCATTTCAGGATCTGGTGTTCCGATATGAAATGTGTAATGGCCGGATTGAGCCAAACGGTCCGTCATCGACTTCGTGATTATTCCAGGAACACCATACGTGTACGCTTCTCGTAGCATTGCAAGACGCTTGTTACGTCGTTTTGGGAATGAAGAAAAACCATCCAAGTAGTCGTCCAGTGAAGTTGCCTTCATCGCGTTTCACCGTTGTTCTTTTTTCGAACATTGTCGAACAACGTTGTGACGACTCGTACTGAGTCTCGAAGTGTGCTGAGTGTTTTTTCAACCATGTTCGGATCTTCGAACCGCTCTTTGACCATGTCTCTCAATTCGCTTTCAACGAGATTGTGTTCATCATCATCGATTGCGAAAAGATCCCTCAAGTGAGCCATGACTCGGAATTCGTCTTTCGATAGTGATGCGTTGATAATGGCGACTTCGAACACCGTTTTGTAGACTTCATGTTGTTCTTCGGCTGTGAGGAGATCTCCGTCCTCTGTCTTCACGCCATCCATGATGGCTTGATAGACCTCTGCAGGCTGATGTGGCTCAAGCTTCAGGCATGAAGAAAGACGAATAATCAGACGTTTCTCTTCGCGTGTCAGAACACCATCGAGCAACATCACCTCAATCGTGCTGCGAAACGCAGCCAGACGGTGAACGGATTTGGCGGACACGGGCTGACGTAGGGAGAACCTGTTCTTGAACCCACGCGAAGATTTTTCCTATTTTTGGAGATTTAATAATCGTTGGAAGAAGGATTACCGTAGACCTTGTTCCTGTTCCAATTCTCTGAGTCGTTCGAGAATTCTATCCGTAAAAGTGTCTCGATTTGCACATCGTTGTATCCGCCGAACACGTTTGTTGCCTCCAATGTTAATTGTTGGGAAGCAGGAATCGCTGGAAATGTTCGGTTCATTCCATCAACCAAAGCAATCGGGACGTTGTTTTCTATGGCAAGCGATGTCAGCCAAAGATCGTCGTTTTTAGGACAACAATCCAAGAATGCCCGAGCACGTTGTTTTGCTGTTCGAAGAAAATCTGGATTGTAGATTTCTCCCATGGAAGGTGTATAGAAATTGAGATTCGAGGGCTCTGTTGTAATACCTGAGCCCCACTCAAGATACGGTAGTGCTTCTGTTCCTTCCTGATTTAATCGAATGCAATGAGCTCGATAGGCATGAAGGCAATCTGGGCGTTGTTGCATTGCATTTGAAAGACCATTGAGCCACCACTTTGGGTAGATGTGGTCATCGTCTTCCGTTCCTCAGCGAAAAAATGCAAAGCGAGCTGATTGAACGTTCCTCTTCTCTTCCTAAGGAATGAAACATCAAGTTGGGCGGGTTTTTGTCCACAGGATTGAAAAGGTGAAGGCGATAGCGCATACTGCTGAATCACATTCACTTGGCTTGGTGTTTTCATCAAACCGTTGCACTGCGTCCCCTTTTGGGATTAGGCGCCGACTGTGAGGAGGCCGAAAGGAGGATTTAATTTGTCTCGAAGAAACAATTCAGGAAATAAACAAGCAAAAGCAATGAAATACATGATTAAGGCTGACATTAAGGTCAATGGTACCGTTCAGCGCAAGGATATCATTGGCGCTATCATGGGTCAAACCGAAGGTTTGCTCGGTGATGAGCTCGAACTACGTAAACTGCAGCGAACGGCTCGTGTTGGCCACGTTGATGTCGAAATGGAAACAAAGGGCGGCAAAGTGCATGGAATGATTCTTATTCCAAGCAGTATGGACAATGTCGAAACAGCGATTATTGGTTCCGCATTGGAAACCATTGACCGTATCGGTCCATGCCAAGCGAAAATCACTGTTGTCGAAATCTCCGATGTCCGTGCAACAAAGCGAACCGCTGTTGTCGACCGTGCCAAGGAACTTCTTCTCGCATTGGTCAACTCAGGCGAAGCGGCGAGCAAAACCGTTGTCGAAGAGGTTCGATCCGTTCTTACGGTTGGAACTGCTACAAACTTCCATGGATTGACATGTGGCCCAAACGTCCAAAGCTCGGATTCGCTCATCATTGTTGAAGGTCGAAACGACGTCATCAACTTGCTCAACTGCGGCGTTAAGAATGCCATCAGCGCCGATGGTGCAGGCAACATCAAGCAGGAGCTCATCGATTTGGCCAACGGTAAGCAATCCGTTACACTCGCTATCGATGGCGACCGTGGTGGCGAAATGTTGTTCCGACAACTCAACGCTATTCTGAAGGTTGATTTCGTTGCACAGGCTCCTGTTGGACAAGAATGGGAATTGTTGCCTCAGAAAACCATCACGAAGACGCTCTCAATGAAGGTCGACGCTGCCAAGTTCGCGAAGACAATGGCAGCACAGGATAAAGAGGACGAGAAGAAACACGGCGGATCCAGTGACGAGTGGGTTGAAGAAATGGATGAGGTCTATGAGACGGAAATGGCTCCTGCTGAAATCCAAGAGATGTTCGATTACCAAGACAATCTTGGCAAGAACAAGGCGATGTTTGTTCTCGCTGATGGCTCCGTCAGCGAAGAGATGGGTGCTGGTTCAATCGCAAAGTCGGCTGCTGGAACCGAAGGTGTTCAAGCGTTGATCATCAACGGTCCAATCAGTGACCGCATTCAAGAAATCGCTGCTGAAGCTTCAATTGCAACAGTTGTGGGTACAAAACCAGGAAAGGGTTTCGATACAGAAAGTGACGCGAAGTCGTGGTTCTCTGAAACGCATCGCTGATTCCGTTACGTTCATTTCACTGTTCTAATAAGGTGATGCTATGGAGAACGACTCTGCATCTTCCGAAGAAATTGAAGAACAAGACGTTCTCGAAGAAGAAATTGATGAAGAATCAACAGAAATCCAGCATGAGATGATGGATGTACTCGCTTTACCAATTCGAGCAAAACCACTGTTTCACAACAATCTTGAGGATGTTGATGAATTCCCTCTCTCTGAATCAAAAGATGGTCTCAAATCAACATCGATTGTTGTTGGAGATGGTTTGTTTCGAGTGGTCGAAACAACGCTGCACCAAGATGGTATACCACGAATCGATGTGCAATTGGTGATGGATGCAGAATTGACAAGTTTTCAGCATGTCATCGAAAAACCAACATCCATCCAATTTGGCCTTTCTGTAGGGTTCGGACTCACCGGCCTGATTCTAATGATGATCCAAGGGTTGACACCGATCGTTTTGGGCCTCGGATTGTTCTTGGTTGGGTTGAAGTTTCTTCCAACACATCTCGAAAAGCATCGGCTTATCTTTTCATCTTGTGGTAATTCTCATGAGATTGGGTTAGGCACTTGGAACATCTTCACGCCAGGGTTCCGAGCAAGTATGGCATTGATTGGCCCGACGATGGCGGATTACATGCGAACTGGCCAACTTGACATCTCCGAGATTAACGAAGTGCATAAGCAACTTCGCACACCAATCGTTCCAGTCTTGGAGCAACCAATTGCACAGTTGCCAGAGCCTGTTGCACCAGTCGAGATTGTACCACTGCAAGCACCAGAAATGACTCCTGTGTCAGTTGCTCCAGAACCAACGGAACCAGTTGTGAATGAAGCGCCCGTGCAAGAAATGCCGGCTCCTGTTGGACCGCCCGTATCCGCGCCTGCTCCTCCAGAGCCGATGCCCGCTCCACTCCCTCCTCCACTCGCCCCACCTGTGGGGCCACCGAGTCCTGCGCCACCTCCTGTGATGCCGCAACCACTCCCTGCACCACTACCTCCACCAATGGCTCCTCTTCCAGCAGGGCCGCCGGGAATGAACCAGCCAATTCCACTCGACATGCCGATGCCTGAAGCTCCACGAATTGCTGTTCAGGCAACACCGAGTGATGAGCCTGCAATTTCACAGGAAGAACAAAACGCACTTCTTGATGAATTATCGTGATTAATTGATTCCGCCAGCAGCCGGAAGATGCATGGATTGAATCAGCCGATCTGTTTGTTGACGTAATTCGTTAAGGTTCGATGGTTCAGGAAGTGGATATGCATCTGCATGAAGAGGTACGCGAACACCTGGCCCAGGTACTCTATGCAACGCAGTACCTAGACGGGTAGCATCCTCGAAGAAGGTCCCTGATGCACCCATATGTCTTGCTTCAAGACGCATTCGAACCCATTGATTGTACTTCGGAAGAATTTCTACAATAGAATCAATCATCTCGGATCGTTCACCATCCCCTTGGTCACCTTGAGGGAGAAGACGCAAAATCAATCGAAGCAATCGATCAACTCGAACATCACGAGGTTCGCTACCAACATGCGACGCTAATGCTCTTCGTACAACAGAAACATCTCTCGAACCTGCGAGAATATCTGCCTCTTCCGTTAAACCGATCAGGCGAAGAAGGCGTTCATAGGAGGTTAAGTCGCCTTCTACGACTGAAGTTGATACTGGTGCAACTGCCGTTTTCTTTTCTTCTATGACTAGTTCCACTTCCTCTGCAACGGGTCTGGAGTCTTCAACCACCGGCAATGAAGTCGTTTGTGTTGATTCGGAAGGTCGCTCCTCGTTGCCGGGCATGGTTTCTGCGTCTTCAATGTCCGTGACTGGCTCGCTTTCCATGGCCTCAAGCATGGCTTCATGGGCTTCTTCGAGAGTGGATTGTGGTTGGACCTTTGCTGGCACTTTTCGTATCAGAGAGTGTTCACGGGGAAGGAGGACTGGACGTTGTTCAGGAAGCCAAGTTGGGTATGTGTACGATTCATCCTCAATCTCTCGTTCTGCGAGATGACGAATCAAGGCTGGAATTTGTTGTTCAATTTTGACCAATTGCAATGGATTACGAACATGTAGGCTAATTTCTCCAGCGCGGTGAACATCACGTCGCCAATCGAGCGTAGCGATTCTACGCTGTGTTGCTACGATACGTGACATAGCTTCCATTGCTTTTGGGAACTGTTGGAAGAAAGCATCTGGTTGCTCGTCGAGAAGTTGCAGCAATTCTGTGATGTTCCAACCTCGTCCCTCGAGACGCATCAACTCTGCTTTGGTTCGCTCGATGGCATGGGAAGTCACACCACTTGCAATGAGATGTTGTGATTGGTGCTCAATCGAGGCCACAGCGTGTTCAAAAGAATACAAATCAGAAAAGGTCTTTTCTGAATCAACTTTACCTGCGCGGCCTGCCCGTTCCCATTCTGCTTGGAGCATGCGTCGGTGGCGTGTGTTGCGTAGTGTTTTCTTGCTCAACCATTGCTCCATCTCATCGAGCAAATCGTCGTCTAAATCCATGGTACGAAGGATGGTTGAACGCCTCTCAGTTTCATCTTCTCCTCCAAGAGAGGTATCGAGTTGAAGCATGCCCTCAAGCAGTTCATTTGCTCGAACGTACAGAGGAAGTTGGACATTCAATTCTTCAAAACCTTGGCGAGGATCGTGCGTCATTTTGTATCGCCAGACATCCATATCAAATCCGAATTGTTCCCACCGTTCAATCAAAGAGGCGCCTTGAAGTTCTTTTTCAGTCCATTGTTGCTCCAATGCATCGATTTTATCCAAAAAGACATCCGTATGCTCAATCTTTCCAATAATTCGATCGATTGTAACGTCCTGATGATTCCACAGCTTCTTGATCTCGTTCCATCGTTCTAAGGCGGCAGAATGACGGTGATACTGTTGTTCTATTTCTGGTAAAAGGTGTTCCCACTCCAACAAGTCCTCTGGAAGAATTCGTAATCGTTCTTCGTACGTGTAGCCTTCAGATTGCCATTGACGGAGCATGGCATTCATCTCGCTGAGGCGGGTTTGGAGATGTGTGGATATTGTTGCAACATTCTTCTCGAGTGTTTCAATCTCATCGGACGGTAATGCAACGAGATCGTTGGCTCGACCGTCGAAGGTTTCAGCAAGAACTGGATCAAACGGAAGAATGTCGGATTGTATTTGCAATCGCAGCAAATCCATTCGGTTTGAGTAGCGTTGAAGTTTCTCGATTTCATCAAACTGTTCGATGATTATTGAAGATTGAATTGCAACGTTGTATCCTTTTTGGTTTAATTGCAGAACTGCCTTTTCGATCAATGTGCGTTGACGCTCTTCATCCTGAACGAGCTGTTCGAGCTCATTGATGATGCTCGGGTAGTTCGCTGGTTGCGCAACGAGAGGAAGGAGCAAATCCAGTGACGTCCAACTGGATTCATCGAGCAATGCAGCGATGTTGATGATGTTCCAAAATTGATCTTGCATTTCTTCGTTTATCGTCCATTGAGGATACCAGCGATAATATCCAGATTCCCAAGGAGCATTTGTCGTAGTCCATTGATTGAATTGGTCTTCTACTCCTTCCCAATCGTTTGGATTTCGAAATTCATCAATCAGATGATGAATGTCTTCAGAGGATGCAAACGGTTTCATACGAACTTTGAGATGTTGAGCCGATTCAACGGTTCGTTGTAAATCAGCGAACTCAGAAGGTTTCAGTTGGACAGCACCTTCTTGGAAAGAAGGTGCATCAAACCCGAGATCTCCCCAAGTGGAAAGATAGGTTTCCAAATCGATGGAATCCTTGGAGGCATCATCACTACCCATGCTTTCTCCTCCATTGGTTGATACAACTGCATAGGTTTTCAATGTGAGCCGTGATTTGGTCTAATTCATTCGAAATTGCTGGCCTTTGGATATTTCCAAAGGGTTCGAAAACAGGTGTTTGATGCTTGATAAAGACCGCAGAACATAAAGGCAGTTGAACAACTAAACGAGCAATGGAACCTGTTACATTCCTTGTTGTTGGTCTATCGGTTGGCGCAGCAAGTGCCCTTACGTGGAACCTCTATCATGCAAGAAACGCCTTGCAGAACGTCTCTGATCGGACCATCGTTCTTTCCGAATCACAAGGCGCACATGCAAAACAAACGACCGATGCGTTGGTCTTGCTTCAGAAGAAAATCGATCATTACGATGATTTGCTTGGAGCCTTGCGAGCAACGCACCCAACCGTCGATTTTGGTATGCGTGCTCACCAAGCGATTGCTTCATTGGAAAGTGGAATCGTTTCAGCGAGCATGGTACAAGATGCTATTGACGCTGTTTATTCTTCAATTCCGCTACGGAGTGTCGATCTCGATTTATCACCGTTGCAAGTACAGATGACTTCACGCCTTCTGAATGTTCTCGACCAAAATGCGTTAACGATGGCGACATTGGGCCTCGACGGCCGTCAAGCACTGCAAGTAGGACTTTGCTCATTGCATTTGCAAAATCTAAACTGGGCTGAGAGTGCTTTCGGAGTAGCACATCAGGCATTGCCTGGAAACGAGGTTGTGTTGCAAGGCCTCGAGAAAGTTGCTCTCCTCAAAGCGGATGATGTACTACGGCTCCATTGGTTGGAAGCGCAACTACGAATTGATCCCGATAATCCTGAATTGCTGCGAACCCATGCTCACATCCTTGTTCAACAAGGAGATGAGAACGCTGAGAAGGATGTTCGCAGACTTGAAGCCCTTGGGCTTGATACCCCTGCAGATCGTTCTCTCCTCGCCGGACTGCGTCATCGAGCTGGCTCATCCAATGAAGCGATTGATGCCATCGAACAGGCACTTGCTGAAGACAACAAGAAACCTGACTACTGGCTCCAATATGCCCAGTTACTCCACGAAGCGGAGGAGAGTGAACGTGCTCTGGAAGCGGTCGACAGTTGTCTGAACCTCGACCGGCAGGTTGGGGATGCATGGGCCTTGCGAGCGATCTTACTGAGCGTTAAGCGGGGACGTGAAAAGGAGGCGTTGAAAGCAGCAACACATGCTGTCGCATTGGATTGTGGTGGCGCTCAGTTGATTGTGTTGAAGGCCGATTTGCTTGCTGAATCAGGTGATGTCATGGCAGCTGAAACTTCGCTTGAGAAAGCCATTGAAAAGCATCCGATGGATGCTGAGCTCCGCAGCACTGTTGCTTCACGACGTTTGGCAGAGGGGCGTATTGAGGTCGCACAGGCGCTTCTTGATGGGACACCTCCAAACATCGATCATCCAGAACTTCACATCGTTGAAGGGCGCCTACACTTGGCTCGTGCAGATCGGCGACGGGATGGAACTGGAGAAACCGATCAACTTCTTCTCGAGTCTGCTGTTCAATCGTTTGAAGCGGCTCTTCAACTCAATCGAGAACTAGGTGTTGCATGGCTTGGATTGGCGCGTACGCAGCGTCTCATGAAGAATCTTGATGAGGCAAGCGAATCGCTTACACGTGCTAAGCGACTTCTAGGCGATACGGACTCAAGTTGTTCAATTGAAGCTGCATTGTTAGCAATTGATCTCGATGATATTCATGCTGCAACACGTTACATCGATGCTGCGGAAATACAGGGCAGTGGTCCAACGATTGCCTATGTGCGAGGAAACATTGCAATCAAATCTGGGGATGCTGAACGCGCCATTGCTATGTACACTGAAACGCTTAACGAACGTCCAAAACACATTCGAGCGAGACTCAACCGAATCAGTTGTTATCTTGGACTTGACCAGGCTGTCGAGGCAAAGGATGATGCGAATATCCTCCTATCTCTCGCCCCGGAACTCGCCGTTGCTGTCTTTGCAAAAGCCGATGCACAATCTCGTCTCGGTGAATGGGAAGAAGCAAAGGAAGGTTTCCTTGCAGTGCTTGAACAAGCCCCTCATCACCACATGGCACTCACGAAATTGGGTGCGTGCTTCCTCGCCTTGGATCGACCAGAACGTGCAGAAGGACCGATTAATGAAGCGCTTCGCCTAGCGCCTGACCATGCAGATGCTTGGCATCAACGCGGTATGTTGTATCTCTCTTGGGGCAAGTATGAGGCTGCACTCAGCGACTTTGAAGCAGCCATTCGAGCAGATGGAAACAACCTCGATGCTCGCGTGCAAGCAGCTGCAATTCACCATGCAAGCAAGAATATCGAGCAGGCCTCAGCCGCATGGAGAGGTGTTCTCGCACTCGAGCCCGACCATCCACTCGCACGACAACGGCTCCAAGATTGTGAACAACACCTTGCAACCTTGTGAGGTTAAGCGAACACATATCAATGAGTTTGCAAAGGCGATAGTATGTCCCTTAACA
Organism: Candidatus Poseidoniaceae archaeon; assembly: GCA_049598575.1. Classification (GTDB taxonomy): domain Archaea; phylum Thermoplasmatota; class Poseidoniia; order Poseidoniales; family Poseidoniaceae; genus MGIIa-L2. The sequence continues at coordinate 27,547 of JBMYNT010000008.1, forward strand.
TTGGTGATAAAGCGCCTGAGTTTCATCTTCAAAATGCAAATCAAAACATTGGTGATGCGCATGCATCACTCGCTCAATCAATGAAGAAAAATGGATGTGTCGTCGTCTTCGAATGCAATCACTGTCCATATGTCATCGCTAGTATTGATCGAATGAACAGCATGGCAGAGTATTGCAACGTGAACGGAATTGGATTTGTTGGAATCAACTCGAACGATCCTGACAATTACCCGGTTGATTCGTTTGAAAACATGGTCAAGAGAGCCGACAAGGGGATGCCATACGCATACCTGCATGATGGTACACAGGAAGTTGCGACCGCATGGGGGGCTCAGCGAACACCTGAGTTCTTCCTTCTCAATGCTGATGGTGTTGTCACCTACCACGGACGCATGGACGACAATCCACGCGATCCAACCAATGTAACGACCAGTGAACTGAAGGATGCTATCGATGCATTGCTTGCTGGATCGACGCCAGAAGTTCAGTTCACAGATTCCATTGGCTGCTCAGTCAAATGGAAGTGATGGGTTGGCAGGTTGCATTCGACAATGCGATTGGGACGAAAACGACGTATGTCGTAGTTGTGGAACCGATTACTCGCCACCAAAGAAACTGCGTCCGTTCCATCTTGCGTTTCCTGTAGATGATTTAGAAAAAGCGAAGCAATTCTACGTCAACGTTCTCGGTTGTACAACGGGTCGAGAAAAGGATGAGTCGTGTGTGTTCAAGTTCTTTGGACATCAAATTGTAGCACATTTGGTTCCAACGATGCCAGAACTATCGACCAATCCAGTCGATGGAAAGCAAGTCCCTGCTATGCATTTTGGTCTCGTCATGGAATGGAACGATTGGCATCAACTCAAAGACAAACTTGACAAAAGCGGTGTTGAATTTGCTATCGGCCCATACACTCGATACGAAGATCAGCCCGGATCACAAGCAACCATGTTCATTGTCGATCCTGCAGGAAATCATCTTGAATTCAAATCGTTCAAGGACGAGAGTGCCATTTTCGATTCAAAGTGGTAATCACTCTTCTTCGAGCCCTGCTCGTAACTGCTTAATCTCATCAACCAAAACATCGAGTTGGGATTGTATCTTGCGAACTTCACTGTTGATACCTTCCTCAGAGTCAGCTTCCAATGCGACAACTGTGTTCGTGAAGATAGCAACAAACATGTTGAGAAATGTGAATGTCGTCATAAAGATGAAGATAACGAAATAGAAACCAACCCACCAACCTTCTTCTTCAATCAACTGCCGAACAATGCCGTTCGACCATGATTCAAGTGTCATCACCTGAAACAGAGAATAGAGTGATTTGCCGAGTGTTCCAAAATAGATGGCGCCTTCAGTACCTGAATTCTGGAACAATGCAGTGGAGAGAACTGCAAAGACGTAGATTACAACAATGAGCAATGTCGCGACCGCCGACAGCCCTCGAACTGAATAGATCAACGATTCCGCAACCAGTTTCAGTTCTGGAATTCTTGAGACCAATCGGAATGCTCGCAAGACACGGAATACGCGGAATACGCGGAAGACTCCGGTCGACGGAAAGAGTGCAATTCCAACAATAATGAAGTCAAAAATGCACCACGGATCTTTGAAGAAATCAAAACGCATTGCATAGATTCGAAATAATATTTCAGTGACGAAAATGGTCATAAAAAACCAATCCAGGTAAACTAAGAAACGGTTACCCGTTGCCCCCCAGTCATATGTCTCGAATCCTATCGAAATCGAGCTTGCCAAGATGGCGATGAAGACGATGTTGTTGAATCGTTCCGAATCAACAATATTTCGAATCTGGGACCGATTTGTCGTCTCTTCGCTTTCTTCCACAGAGCCAGGTTGTCCCATCGCTTCATCAATTCATCGCCTACTATGAGGTAAAGATGGGTGATTTGAATCAAGGGTTGCGTCATTTCAGTTGGTCGACAGCTGCGTCAAAGGCTTTGTCTCGTTGATGTATGAGAAACTGATAGTAAAGCATGAATCCCAAACAACCGAAGCCACCTAAGGGCAATAGTATCCCATCGAAATCTGAAGCAATAAAACCCCCGATGAGAGAAAAAGTTGCTGCAATTTGAGGCCATTGATTCACTGTGGGATAAGGGATTTTTTCAATACGTTCAATTTCTTCCCGTGCTTTTTTGATTTCTTTGTTCCAGTTTGCGGTTTGAGTCGAATTAATCAGGACTAAAACGAAACCAATCAACCAAAAAAGACAGCATATTGGGATCATATCGAGTGTATCCAACATATCGTCAGAAAAAAACAACATAATGATTGGTAGAAGGAAAAAGATTGCACCGAGAACTGAGAGTCCAACATCCGGTTTTTGCGAACGGATTCGGTGAAAATTCGTGATGTGTTCTTGAGATGTTGTAATATGAACCTCTTGATCAGGTTGTTCGACGTCGTCTTGTGAAACACCTGGCGAGATGATAACAGACCTCGGCGGGGCTAGTGGAGAATCCTTCGCCATGGTTGATTTTCAGCTGCAGCATGTTTAGATGTTGGCCCGATAACAATGGTTGTCAATGTTTTTTTCAAGCAAAGTATTGAGATAGAGAGAAGGTTTGCGTTGAACCATGGGGAGAGATGCACGTAGAGCATTCGGTCTCGTATGCATCATGATGCTCGCTCCACTCTCTGGATGTTTTGGAGAAGGAGACGAGAACGGGCCAATTGGAGAAAATGACGTTACTGTCACACCTGAAACGCTCATTGGTGGAATCTTCCAAGGTCTTACAATTTCTGCTGACCGTGATCTCTCGGCCTTTGTTCCATATTTGATGATGAATCCTGACACAGGCTTCGTTCAAAATTCAACCGTGGTTGATCTCAAAGCAGGGGAAAGTGTGTTGCTCACCGTTCTTGCACCGCCTCGAACCGATACGGCTGTTGTTCTGCTTGGAGATTACGGACGTGAAAACTGGCCGATTCGTGAACTCAACGAGTCTTGGAAAACATGGTGGGAGCGAGGGGGTCAAGATGACAAAAATTCCCAGGGCATCTCACGAGTTGTTGGCGAAAATGGTAGTCTAAACACAGTCCAGACCTCCAATTCAAACGGTGGTGGAGTGACGTCCGTCCTTCTTTCAATCGAGCGCCCAGCAGCCCCTGCCTACTCTGAGGCTGATGGTGGGCGGCACTCAACTGGTGTTGTGAACGGAAGGACGACGTTCAATTATCTCTCAAGTTTGAGCGATCAAACGGCAGATCCAACCGATGTTGTCGATGGTGCTCTTGGCTATCTTGATCGTTGGGCTGGACAAGGTAATGCTGCTTACGAAGATGCTGCGTTACATCTCATACAAACCTTGGAAAATTTTGGTCTTGAAGTCATTACCCAACGATTCGTGTACGATTCTGTCATGACCGGTTCCCAGAATCCAGAAGCGTACAACATCTGTGGCTACCGATGGGGTGAAGTGGATCGAGACAAGTGGATGGTTTTCGGTGCTCACTTTGATATCGCTCCACCAGTGAACGCAGTTGCACTGGACCCTCACATCTTTGGACGTACCTATGGTACACGCGTTGGTGCTTACGACAACACTGCTGGAACGAGTATGGTCCTGACCGTTGCTGAAGCAATGGCTGGCTACAGCACTCGAAACACCATGGTCTTCTGTCTATGGTCTGGTGAAGAAGGTGGAAAGCGTGGAAGCGATTTCTGGACCGATGAATGGGTCAAGAATGAGAATCCAAATGTAGAAGTGACCAATTACGTCAATCTCGATATGGCTGGCGTGAATTGGCCTGGTGGTGGAGGAGCACCATGTGGAGGTGATCACGGTCCTGACGGTGGTTGCGATCCAAATCCAGAAATCGATCCAGACGGGTATCCGAAAGATGACGAAGTATGGCCAATGCGTGTTTACATCGGACCAAGTCTCGATCATGATGTCATGAATCAACCTGGCATGGTTGGTCTAGCTATGTGGATAGGGTCCGATGCTATTGGTGTCGAGGAGCAGATGTCTCCACTCCTTGGTGAGGGATACGAAGCTGAAACATGGAAGGTTGACGATTGGCTTGCAAAGGATCGTCCGGAGATTATTGTGTACGAAGATACGACTGCGCGTTCCGATCACGCTACATTCCAAGACAATCTTGGTACCGTAACCATGGGCTTTGGAGGGCTTGTTGATGGTTATTGGTGCTACCACCAGACATGCGATACACTCGACGAGATGATCGATTGGATGGATACAACCGGCAAAGATTACGGTGAAGAGCAAAGTGGTACGAGCAATCTTGTCGATGCCTTGGACACCATAACATGGTGGGCGACATATTCATTCTTCCACCTTGATGAGAACCCCGTAAAGAACGCTTACTTGGATGAGTGATTGATTCATTTTTCTTTATTAAAGGCACACAAGTTATATGCAAACGTCGCGAGGCGGGAGCATGGAAGATGGTCAAACACCCTTTGCGAATTGGGTCAAAACAAATGCCTCGACCGCGAATACACTCTCGATTGTTCTACTTATTTTTGCAGCATGGGCTGCTGTTGAAGTTGTTACAAACGTTGCTGGAAGTGAAATCCCACCGGTAACAGGAATGGAATTGGACGACCGTGATCAACGTATGAATGACGGGAAAATCGTTGGATTGGGTGCTGTTGCTGGGACAATTGGCATCGTTTTGCAACTCCTTATCCCTCGAGAAGAATCTGAAAATGTTGTAGAATCGGAACCTGAAGAAGATGAAGAAATCGATGAAGTTGTGGACATCATGATGGAAGATATCGAGTCCGATGACGGTGAAGATGAAGAAGAATCTGAAGAAGAGCATGAAATCTCTGAAGATGATATCGAGGAAGAGGTTACGTCTGACGACGGGGATAGCCTTGAAGAGGAAGACCAAGTCGTTGAGGATGAAGCCGAAGAGACTCCTGAAGAAGAAGCTCCTGAGGAAGAGGAAAAAACTCCTATCAAGAAAAAGAAATTTTGAGGTGAAGAACAATGTGGGAACATCGAGCAGTATCGCATAAGCAATTCAAAGAAAGTGGACGAATTACACCGACTGAAACCTATGTTCAGTTGATGGATAAAGTCGAAGACGCCGTCAAAGAAGCACAAAAGATGCCTTTTGATCATGAAGAATTTCTCAAGTACATTCCAACACAAGGACCTTGGGAACCAATTCATGAAACAGACGAAACAAAGGGAGACCCACGTACGCGATACATCGGACCTGGTCGCCCAAAGTTGCTCAACACCAACCTTTTCCTAGGATCGACTTGGATTGAATCTGAGCGATTCAAGTTTGAACGTCGAATCAGCACACTCTCGGACTTCCTTAAGCAAAAGACGGTTGTCAATGCAAACATGTGGACGCCAAAGCAGCTCGTCACCACACAGACCTTCTTCTTCTGTTCAACAGGCGACGAAGAGCGATTGGGTGGTTCCATGCTCACTGGTGAAACCGTCTCAAGTGGTCATCCATTCCTAGGTGATGGTGGCGGTGATGATGGTGTCGCTGAGTGGGAACCAATCCTATGGGGTCTCGGACACCGTGGTGTTGTACCAGATTCAGATCCACAAGACAAGGTCTACTATCCTTCATTGATGCACCGTGGTGTTGCGTTCAACAATCGCCTTGGATGGATTCGATACTCTCCTGCTGGATTTGGTAAGGATGCAAGTGGTTACCTCATGACCAAACCGACAACATGGATTCAACCTGCTGTTGATGGCAACCGAGATACGGCTACTGCATTCAATCTCTTGGTGAATCTACCAGACCGACGTATCTCCTTCGGTGAAGAAGGGATCACTGACGTCTTCCTCACCACTGGAAAGACGTCCCTGTACACCATGATGGGTATGATGTCCTCCTCGACCGTTCGACAAATGTTCGGTGCAGGTTCCGAAATGGTTCCTCTCGAATTCCACTGCATTGAGCCAGGACTTGACGAGTGGATCAAGAACGCTAGCGATGAAGACAAGTACGCTCGTCTGTTCGAGGTCACTGCTTGTCTCGGCTACCTCTTGACCGATCCAAAGGTTGGCTCGCTCGGTGGCGCTGCTAAGCGTCGACGATTGTTGCTCTACCCACACGATCAAGGAAACCTCTTGACCTGTGTCAACGCAAGTCAAGTTGCTGACCACGCACTGAAGTCAAACTATGCTGCTACGGTCTTCACCAAGCTCGACCAAGCAGACTTCATGAATCGTGTTGCTCGCCGGTACAAGGCATACGCTGACCTCGTTACAGCAAGCGATTTCGCTAAGGGTGCTCGTTGGATTAGTCAAGCAATGATCGAGGGTGACAAAATCCTTGGTCCAAACGTCCATTCAATCCTTGCTGTTCGTGGATACGACATCCTCAACCTCGATGAGTACATGGAATCATTCAACGATGTTTCAGCCGCTCCTGAGCGATTGATTCGACGTGTTGTTCAGTCCGTTGCTACAAACGCACTCAAGACATTGTTCCCAATGGACATGCTTGGAGAAAGCAGTGGCAACCAACCATTCTCTCACATCTTTGCACCAGCAGGTAGCAGTGAACAAGCACTTGTCTACTACACGGACATTCGATTCCTCGTTCCAACGTCCATTGACAAGCTACGTATGATCACAGGCGCCCGTGGAGCAGACCGTGGACGAATGCGAGAAGCCTACGGTCAAATGACCGGTGCTGACCCAATGACCGGCCTCTCCATCATTGATCTGTGTCTCCCATTCCTTGCTGATATGGGAGAAGAATCCTGGCAGACAGGAACCGGCCTCAACGAAGACGAAATCATCGTCGAAGTTACAATGGCTGTCAACCCTGCAATCGTCTGGAAGAACTTGTTGGAACCAACAACAAACGAAGTCTTTGATCTACCAAAGGGCAAGAAGGGAACTTCTGCTAACGTTTGGGGTGACATGTTCATGAGCAACGAGCCGCTTCACGAGAAGATGGCGAAAGATGGACAGGGACACTATCTCAACCTTCTCCGATTGTGTTACCACTGGAGTCACGATAAGTCCAAGGAAATCCACGGGCTTTGATCAAACCAAATTGGATAGCCAAATGACCAATGTCATGGCTGACCAACCTCCGGTTAGGAAATAAATCGGTATTGGTGCAAGGAACACTAAGAACAGTGCGAGCCAAACATTGCTGTTCCAATCCTTGACTTTCAATCCGTCAAGTGGACCAAATGGAATCATGTTGAACAGACCAAGGCCGATGTTTGCGTACAACCACCAACGAACGATATCGTAAACCATAGCTTGCCAAATGATTGTACTCCCATCGATATGCTGCTGCCCTGCAAATTCTGCCGCTCCTGTAAGCATGAACAAGAGAACACCCAGCGGTATTCCGATGATGAACAAACCAAGATTGACCAAAGGCCCTGCGATGGCAATGTGTCCGTTCTGTCGTCGTGTAACGAGACCTGCAACCATAACGGCTCCTGGAGCCATGAACAATACGCCGAAAATAAGTGCTAACATCACTCCAAACTGAAGGCCTTTTGGATCCGCACGAAATTCAGCCCAACAACCATTTTTCTTGGCGATAACCTTGTGGCCAATTTCATGAAGAACGAATGCTGGTCCAATAGCAATGAGAACCAATGGCATGGTTACGAGCACGTTAATCACCCATTGACTTAGGCCAAACTCAGAAATTCCACCAAGACCTCTGCCGCCAAACATGAAACCAAGAGCAAGAGTAAACGCTGCAGTGGCATACAGAAGGTGTCGCTTTTCTTCGTCACTGAAATGCCAAATGCTGCCTTTGTGCAGTGTGGGCTGAGTTTGTGACATCACACGGAAGAAATTGTTGATCGGAGAGGAGCCTCTCGCTTGCTGCCCTGCGTGAACACGGTGAATTTTTTGTTGCGACCCATAGAACGGGTTTGGTTCGAGAATGTCTGCACGAGGGTCTCGAACCATGGTTGCCTCAAATCATGGTCTTCTTTCAATCCTCGCTCGCGATGTACGAGAGTTCATGTGTTTGAACAATTAGGCGCTGGTGAGCACCATGTCGATGCCCAGGCGAGCGATGAAAGACATGGGCCTCCAAGCCTGTTGTCTATGGTGCGATGAACCTGATGAAGCGGGAAGTTCGAGATGTTCCAGGTGCATTGCCTCTCACAGAAGAATACGAGATGAGATAGCGAAAGCCCCGCCTGAGGATGCATTTTTCCAGTTCGCAAAGGAATTGCTCGCAATGTCTGTAGCACCTCATCGACATGACAACGATCCAATCCACGGTAAGGTATTGGAAGAACAACAAAGGCTTGCTGGACAATACATCCCGAAAGGTGCTGAACAAACTGAACAAGATGTGTTGGATGTCTTTGAGCATCAGAAAGGTACTAAGAAACCGAACATCATCCAAAACATCGCAAACAAAAATCAATGGAAAGAGAAACCTCCTGAACCAGAGCTGGCGCGTAAGATTGGTACAGATACGTGGAGTAAGGATTCAATTGATACGAAACAATACCATGCGGGAAGAACAATTCCAAGCAAGGATATTGTCCCAGTAGACCGTTCTGATCGTGCGGGCGAGGATGTTGAAATGGTCACACGTACCAACATTAAGGCAGAGAATACGGGTGTTGATGAAGAGATTCTCGAGATTCTCGAGAATGAGGAATTGCACCAAAGGAAGGTAAAGAAAGATGCTTGGGATTCCACTGTTTCCGATGTTCTTGATTTACTCGATGGTGAAGATTGATTTTTTATTCATTGTTAGATGATTTCATTAATTATTATTCAGATAATTAATCAATGAGTTGATAGGTCACTCGTTGTGTACCCTTCCCCTTCGATTTTTTCCCGATAAACTCAATTCCTTTGATCTCTGAAATGTTACGGACATGCGTTCCGGCACATGGGCAAAGATCTTGCTTGTCACCGATTGTAACGACTCTTAAATCGTCGATAAATGAAGGTAGAAGGTCCATGTTTGTGCGTTCTTGAGGCATAATTGAATTAATTTCATCTCGTGTCATTTGAGAGTCAGTAACTTCCAAACCAAGCTGGATTTTCTCGTTGACCGCTGACTGTAATTCAGACAACATGTCTTCTGTAAATTGGATCGGTTTGAAGTCGATACGAGATTTTTCTGTGTGGATTTGATTACCAACCGTTCGGACTCTATCGAACATTTCGTAGGCAATCCCGCTAACAAGATGTTGGGCAGTGTGCATTTTCATGTGAGCATAACGTCGTTCGAAATCGATTGTACCAGAGACCTCATCTCCTATTTCGAGTTCAAACGTATCTTCGATGGTATGATGGATGGTATCTCGACCTCGAACTTCAATGACCTTCATTTCACCATTTGGTCCATCAATCGTTCCAAGGTCCCAATTTTGTCCACCACCAAGTGGGTAAAACAAGGTCTGATCCAGGACGACCTTGTTGTCTTCAATCGAAATAACCTCTGCCGTGAATTCTTCAAGATACGCCGCTTCAATTGATTCGAGATAGAGTTTCTTCGTCATCATTTCGTATCACTCCACAATTTCATTCCTGTTTGAAAGCGCACACTGCAATCCCATAATGCATGATTTACTGGCAACATCGTAGAAATAATTTCGATAACTTTCCGGCTGGTCGTTGTATGATCTCCTTGGTACCAAGATTCCAAAAGTCCATCTTCTCGATGAATTTGATAAATTGCATTATTAAAGTCGCCTGTGTTTGATGGAAGATGCACGTATCCAATAGCTTCTTCTCGCTCAACATGGTATGTGTTTGAAACTTCAGAGATGTTGTGAGGTTTTGCCCAAGGAATCCATGTATCTTGTGTTGCATCAATCACTTTGTCGTACTCAAACACCCCATTTTGTTGTCCTGCTCCAATAAATTCAACCTTGTAACAACCATTGTTCTCTTGAGTTGAAGAAACGACTCGTGTACGATGAAGGTACTCTGCACCCAGTCTTGCTAATTCTATACTCATACCTTTCATCACCCATTCATGGCGAAATGAATTGTCTGAACCCTCGAAGTTTTGATCTGTTGAGAATGACAAAGGTATCGAATTTCGATTGAAAAGAACACTTGGCCACATATTCGGTAAACCAAATTCGATTGAATGATCTACAACGTGAGCTTTGTATCCATCTTGAAGAGCAGCGTATGCACATCCATATCCAACAAGGCCTGCACCAACAATCAGGACATTCATACAATCACCTCGATTCAATGAGTAATGCATCAACAGGACAACTTGGGATACAAAGTTCACAATACGTGCATTGGGATTGCTCAACTAGAGCAAGAAGTCCTTTCATTGAAAGTGCATTTGTAGGACACAAGCCAATGCAGGCCCCGCAACCATAACACAAATCCTCATCAACGATGAAATGAAGCTGAGGCATGTAACTTCCAGTGGACACTGTCATATTTCATCTTCCATGTAAAATTGTGAATTCAATCATAAGATTTTGTCCAAAGGAAAGAAAATCACCTAAACCTAAGACGAATTCAAAAACCCTGCAGAGACCCCTGTGTTTCCATTGGAGATGATATCTTGTACACAAAAGGATCAACAAAGTGAAACGAAAACAAAAATCAACAAAGTACAATCGTATTTTATCGCGTGTAGTGTATATTGTTAATGGTAATTTGAGATGAATCAGTTGTTGATCTATAATGAAAATTCTTCCAATGGAAACAGAGGGGTGTGACCCACAAGTTCATTCAGGTCTATTCTATCCAGTTACTATGGTCGTCTACGCTCCAGGTCGAACATCTGGTTATCCTCAGGTTCCGCCAGAACGTGGATTGCGCTATCACTATCTTGGTGGTGGAAACGAAGTAGGCAATGTAGGGATTGTTCTCGAGGATCCAACATCAAATCGACTCTTGCTCGATTACGGAATTGCTCCAACAAAACCACCACGATATCCAAATGAAGCACCACATGTTTCTCATGCAATCATCACACATTCACACATCGATCATCTAGGCATGGTGCCTTGGCTTGCTTCAAATCATAATTCCACACTTCACGGAACAGAGCTAACTGCAGCGATATCTGAAATGATGTGGTACGATTGCCATAAGGTATCATCGATCGAAGGTTACCCCCTTCCATGGGACAAACGTGACATTGATCTTGCACTTTCCGCTTGGAATACGCACAAATTCAATGCGCCCTGGAAGCAAGATGACTGGAAACTCGAACTCCATCGAGCCGGACACATTCCTGGAGCAGCGATGCTTCACGTCGAAACACCCAACAAATCAGTATTGTTTTCTGGTGACTTTGATACAAGGGACTCACAGTTAACAATCGGCGCAAAACCTGTCAAGTCAGATGTCTTGTTTGTGGAAGGAACATACGGCGGTCGTGATCACCCTCCAAAACAGGAAGAAAATGAACGATTCATCGAACGAATTGTCGAAGTAGTAGACCGAGGCGGAACAGCTCTTGTTCCAGCATTTGCGAATGGCCGAACTCAAGACGTTGTGATGCTACTCCACAAACATCTCCCTGAATTGGATGTCCACGTTGATGGAATGGGTAAGCGGGTAGCAAAATTACAAATGGAACATCCAGAAACACTTCGCGACCCATCAGCTCTTGAATCAGCATGGAGATGGTGTCGTCGAGTTTCAAGCAAATCCGATCGTAAGAAAGCGCTTGATGCGGATGTTATCGTTTCCACCTCTGGTATGATGGATGGAGGTCCATCAATTTGGTATCTGAACCGACTACGTCATGACCGAAAGAATGCAATTCTTCTCACGGGTTACCAAGCTCGAAATACTGGCGGACGTCGATTGCTTGAAGAGCGAAAAATTCCAATTTTTGGTAAACTTGCCAACATCGAACTCGATGTAGACCAATACTCATTTTCAACACACGCTGGCCACCAAGAAATCGTCCAGTTTGCTGAAGAATGCCAGGCTGAGGATGTCGTGATTTACCATTCTGATCCGAACATGGCACGACCTCCTCTCGCAGAGGAACTGGAATCGAAAGGCCATCGTGTGCATGTTCCTGAAAATGGAATATCTGGACTTTTGGACTGATTCAATCAGCCGAAGGGGTTGAATACATCAACCTAAAGCGGTAGTCGATAGCATGGCGGCAAAAGCACCTGGTGGAAAAAAGCGCCCACGAAGGAAACGAAAGTTGAGACTCACTCTCCGTCAGAACAAGATCAAGAAAGCAGACTCCTATACAGATTCTCTAGGATGGTCAACAGATGTTGGCCGAACACTTGAAGACGCTCCGAAGGCAGCGGAACCCGAAACAATCAACATTCAATGCGATATGTGTGGTTCCATGCTCAAAATCAGAAAACCTACACGAGCAAGATATTCCGTGACATGCACATATCCAGAATGTGGAAACGTGATGTCGTTCGATTGAAATGAAGCGACTACCGTTCGTTATCGTTCTACTTCTTCTACCCTCCTTGCAGGGATGCCTTCAGGCGAATGAAGATGCAGAGAAGACAACCATCCGTCTTGCTACGACAACCTCATTGAGGGATTCTGGGCTCTTATCGGTGCTTTTACCAGAATTTACAGATCAGACAGAAATACATGTTGATGTCATTGCCGTAGGTTCAGGAGCTGCTCTGTCGCTTGCAGAGAACAAGGATGTTGACGTTCTTATTGTCCACGATCCCGTGCGCGAACTGGAATTTATCGAGAATGGGTTTGCTGAAAACCGTACGACATTTGCCTGGAATCGATTCGTTCTTCTTGGCCCTACATCTGTTTCTGGCGGTTTGAATGAAACACTCACATGGCTTCTTGAAAATGACCAGTGTTTTGTTTCTCGTGGGGATGAATCAGGTACGCATCAAAAAGAACAGGCGATTTGGAAGGCGTTCTCAAACCAATCCGACGTTGAATTTACTGAGGACTCTTTGGGATATCATCCTGTATGGGACGGATATCAATCGATTGGACAGGGGATGGGAGCAGCGATTACGATTGCAAACGAATTGGAATGCTGGACTTTATCCGATCGTGGTACGGCTTTGTATCGACAAGGAAACACCAATCTTGTCATCCATGAGTTCAATGACACCTTGCTCGTGAACCCATATTCGATTCTCCTTATGGACAATGAATACAATACAGCAACAATCGCATTGCGAGATTTTCTTGTAGCTTCTTCGCAACGTATTGATGATTACAGAGTCGAGAACGAATCCTTGTTCCTTAGTGGCGAACCAACGATCTAACCCATTCGTTGTCCGTCAAGCAACTGCTGTGCAATTTCATGGTCCTCTGGAATGAACTCACCCTCATGAATGAAGAGAATACGATCGGCTAACCGTTGAGCTTGCGATGGATTATGTGTAGCAAACACGACACCCCCTCCTCGCTCTTTGAACGACAAAATTTCTTGTTCAATTCGCTCGACAGAACCCCCATCGAGTTCAGATGTCACTTCGTCAAGAATGAGTATTTCACGATTCATTGATAATGCGCGCAGGAAAGCAACTCGTTGAATTTCACCACCGGAGAGTGAATCGGTACGCTGATTTCCTTTCTCTTCGAAATTGCAAATTGAAGCGAAGTACTTTCCTGCATCCGGTAAATGGTCATGAAGCCTCGAAGCAAGACCAAACTCCATTGCAACAGAATCCATCACCAAAACCGGATTCTGCGAAACGTATGCGAGTCGATCAGCGTAACGACTTGACTCTCTTTCAAGCCCGCACATGGCTCGAAGCAAGGTGGACTTACCTGAACCAGATTCACCCATCAGTGCAACGATTTCGTTTCCAGACAGATCGAGTGAACATGAGTTGACAATTGAAACACCATCTTTCTCAACCTCCAAATGTTCCCATGAGACCTTGAAATCTTCAAAAGGTTCAGAACTTGCACGTTCCAGTCCAAGTGATTGTCTTTCAAAGAATCGAATGTATTGTAGGAATTGGAGTCCAAATGCAATGAGAAGTGAAATGATCAGTAGAATCAATCCTATTTGTAGAGCAACATCAAGGCGGCCAACACTTGTTTCAAGGACGACACTCGTTGTCAGGACCCGTGTTTTCCCGGCGATGTTGCCTCCAACCATCAAGACAGCACCGACTTCAGCGATGGCTCGGCCAAAACCGAGAAGAACAGCGTTTGTGATACCTCTACGAGCACAATAGATTTCCAAAAGAACACGTTGTTTTGGAGTGGCGTTCATCACTCGTAAAACATCCCGCTTATCGGAAGAAACGCGCTCGAGAGCTGTCCATGATACGCCTAGAATTAAGGGAAAAATGAGGATTGTTTGTGCGACGACCATCCCTTGAATTGTGAACAACCAATTCAAGGATCCTAGAACACCGTCCTTGCTTAATGCAATGTAAACAACAACACCAACAACAACTGGCGGAAGGCCATACAATGCTTGTGTTACACCCCGCAAGAATGGTTTTCCTTTCCATTTACTGTTGGCAAGAACGATGGCTAAACCAATGGCCACAACCCCAGCAAGAACCGTCGCTGAACCACTTGTCACAAGGGTCCGAACAACCACATCCCAAAGGTTAGTAGAATCTACCACACCAACCCGAAGCAAGACAAACCTTTGAGGTTGGCGAAGCGAACGACAGGATGTAGAAGTGATTGTATGAAAGATGTGCCGTATTTCCTGCCACTTGAGGAAGCCATTCAACTCTCCTTAGAACATCCGCTATTGCACGCAATTGAAAACGTCGATTTGGATGAGGCGCATCAACGAATCCTTGCCGAAGACCTACCCTCGAAAGTAAATGATCCTCCTTTTGATAATTCTGCAATGGATGGATTTGCTGTCCGCTTTGAAGACACGCAAGAAGCTCCATCAACATTGGAAATTATCGCAACTTCTCAGGCTGCGGCTGGAGACGAACAACTCTCTGTTACAAGTGGGCAAGCGGTTCGAATCATGACCGGCGCCCCTGTACCAGGGGGTGCAGATGCCATCATCCCGATAGAAGCATGTACAATCGATGGTAACAATGTCACACTCAATCAACCATCAAAACCACATTTCATTCGGAAATGTGGTGAAAACATCGCATTGGGCCAGATTGGTCTTGAGAAAGGCTGCTATCTCACACCTCAATCCATATCGATGTGCGCTACAATGGGTTATGCATCAGTACCTGTTGTAAAGAAATTGAAAATCGGTATTATCTCAACAGGAGATGAATTGAAACCTCCTGGTCAGGACCTTTCCTACGGAGAAATCTATGAATCCAATTCATATGGTCTATCTGGGCTTGTGAAAATGCTTGGACATACTCCTATTCGCTATCCAGCAGCGCATGATTCGATGGATGCACTGCGAGCACAGTTCGATGTTGCAGCCGAGGAGTGCGATTTGTTTCTCACATCGGGGGGCGTGTCCATGGGAGAATGGGACTTTGTACGGAAGCTAATGGAAACGGAAGGCAATCTTGTCTTCTGGAGGGTCAAGATACGACCGGGATCCCCTCCTCTATTTGGCCATTGGAATGGAACACCAATATTTGGTCTACCTGGAAATCCAGTGAGCAGCCATGTTGTGTTCCGGATGCTGGTCGTTCCATATCTACGTGGTTCTTTGAACACAACATTTCCGCACGATCGCATTGTTCACGCCCGCCTCAACACCAACGTTCGCTCGACAAAGGACTGTCTTACATTACGTAGAGTAACACTTCAATCAACCGAGGACGGTTTCGTTGCCAACCAACCCAAACATCAGGGTTCGGGCAACATCGACAGCCTATCCTCTGCAGACGGGCTTACGCTTCTCCAACCAGGACAATCGGGTGAAGCAGGGGAATTGATTCAAGTCCTCTTACTGTAAGGGATGCGTATGAGAAAAACTGTCGAAGAAGACCTTCACTTGCTTAAGGTTCTCAAAACCATGCAACCAAACTCAAGCACAAATGTCCTTCGAAAGATGCTCACAAATGAACGCATAACTGTTGATGAAGCCATCATCCACCGCGCAAAACACCTTGTGTTGAAGGGACAAGTCGTTGAGATTCATCCAAAAACAAAGGCTACTCTCGAGGAAGTACGCGAGATGAGCGCGAAAACGCACGACCTCGATGTGCTGTTCGAAGATGATAGCATTCTCGTTGTTGATAAGCCAGCAGGTTTACTTTCTGTTGCAACAGACAAGCTCGAACAGGACACACTGCATAATCGGTGTGTTGAATATTGCCGCTCTGAGAAGAAGAATGGATGGTGTTTCATTGTCCATCGTCTCGATAAAGCCACTTCCGGCATCATGGTTTTTGCAAAGACGGAATCGGCAAAACGTGATTTGCAAGAGCAATTTGCTGAACGATTGGTCCATCGTCACTACGTTGCACTTGTCGAGGGAATCGCACAATCTGGTCGAGCCGATCACCACCTCGTCGAAGACAAAAATCTACGCGTCTTTGTATCCGAAACGAAAACGAAGACAAGCAAACGCGCTCTGACAACATGGGACATCATCGCTCGAGGCGAACATGAAACGCTCCTCAACGTCGTCATCGAGACTGGACGTCGTCACCAGATACGCGTTGCTCTTGCTGAAAGTGGTACGCCGGTTGTTGGCGACAAAATGCATGGTGCGTCGACGAATCTTCATGGACGTATCTGTTTGCATGCAGTGGCGCTTGAATTCTTACATCCGGATACCGATGACCCTGTCCGATTTGAGTCTGAATTCAATCCTGCTTGGAGGCACGGATTGAAGAACCCTTGACATTACGGGATAACTGTTCATATGCCGGTAAATCAAGACTGGATTTCAGTTCGCGGTGCGCGAACCCACAATCTGCAAGATATTGATGTGCAGTTGCCAAGAGGGCAATTTGTTGTCATTTCAGGAGTTTCAGGCTCCGGTAAATCCAGTCTTGCCTTTGATACACTTTACGCAGAAGGCCAACGCCGTTATGTCGAATCACTTTCCTCCTACGCTCGACAATTTATTGGACAGATGAAAAAAGCAGATTGTGATGGAATCGAAGGCCTCTCACCTGCTATTTCGATCGACCAAAAACAGGGTTCTCACAATCCGCGATCAACCGTTGCCACTGTAACGGAAATCCAAGATTATCTGCGGCTTTTATGGGCAAGAATTGGAAAACCTCACTGTCCGGATTGTGGCAAAGAAGTTGCTCGTCGGACGGTTCAGGAAATCGTTGATGACATCATGTGGAATTTTGAACAACATACGATTGCTGTTTGGAGTCCAGTTGTTCGTGCTCGAAAAGGAACGCACGCTGAATTGTTCAAGCAATTCGTTGAACAGGGTTACATGAATGGGCGAGTCAATGGTCATGATGCAGACTTCGAAAATCCACCAACATTGGACAAAAATTTCCGTCACGATATCGATGTACGAATCGATCGATTCGTTCTTTCGAAAGATCGTCGTCATCGAACAACGGAAGCCGTTGAAAATGCTTTACGGCTCGGAGGAGGGGCACTCGCAGTCACCAGTCTGCGTGTCCCCAAAGAAGCTGTAGAATCGGATGGAATGAGCCGACCTGAACATCCAGTGGATACGACCATATCATGGTCAGAAGATTTTGCTTGTCCGGAGCACGGCGCCTTCATGCCCGAACTCTCACCACGTGTCTTTTCCTTTAACTCTCCATTAGGGGCATGCCCCGATTGTCAAGGACTGGGTATTCAACGACAATTCAATCCCGAACTCATCATTGACGATACGCTAACGGTTGCAAATGGGTGTGTTTTGCCTTGGCGACAATCCATGTCGCCCGGATGGTACAAGAAACTCCTCCAGCAGGTGTGCGAACATTATGGAATCTCTCCAAACGTTCCATTTGGATTGCTCGATGAGGATGCGAAAGACATCCTTCTACATGGCTCAGGCTCGACCATTATCCATTTCCATTTTGAATCTGATAATGGGTCTGTGTACAAGATGAATAGGCCCTGGGAAGGCATCATTACACGACTTGAGCGTACGTATTCTGAAACTTCCTCAGACCGTACTCGAAACAGACTCATCGCTTGTATGACGGATTTGGACTGTCATGCATGCAATGGAGAAAAACTGAATCCAGCGGCGCGATTCGTGACTGTAGGAGGCATTCGACTTCCTGAAGTAAGTCGTAGTTCCGTTCACGAAGCGTATCAACTCATCAAAGCACTTCATCCAGAGGCTGATGGACCTCCAGAACAGTATGCAGATGTCCTAACTGCTCTCGATGACCGGTCTTTGTTCATTGGAAATGAGATTCTCAAAGAAATCGAAAACCGATTGGGGTTCTTGGAATCGGTTGGCCTCGACTATCTCACGCTTGATCGAAAAGCCAACACTTTGTCTGGCGGCGAAAGCCAACGAATTCGATTGGCAACGCAGATTGGCTCACGATTAACAGGAGTCATGTATGTACTGGATGAACCGTCGATTGGACTTCATCAACGCGACAATGAACGCCTCCTCAAAACTTTGAGAGAACTCACAGATCTTGGAAACACACTCCTCGTTGTCGAGCACGACGAGGACACATTACGACAAGCGGACTGGATTTGCGATCTCGGACCGGGAGCCGGTCTTGAGGGTGGCATAGTCGTCGCTAACGGACCTCCAAAGAAGGTCATGAAAGCCAAAGAATCTGTGACAGGAGCCTACCTTTCGGGGCGCCGTTCTATTGACCCCCCATCCGAACGAATCGCTCCGAAAAAGAAGTGGTTGGAAATCAAAGGTGCACAACACAACAACCTCTCCAACATTGATGCCAAGATTCCTATTGGTTGTTTCACATCAATTACAGGTGTTTCAGGGTCAGGAAAATCCTCACTCATCTCTGGCATTCTTTCGCCAGCGTTGCAACGTCACTTGCACAACTCCGAGAAGCTGCCTGGAAAGCATGGCAGTATCGAAGGTTTGGAGCATGTTGACAAGGCCATTATTATCGATCAGTCCCCGATTGGCCGCACACCGCGTTCGAACCCAGCAACATACACCAAAGTCTTCGATGAAATTCGCAAACTGTTTGCAAACACAACTCTTGCCAAAGAACGTGGTTATACGCCAGGAACCTTCAGTTTCAACGTCAAAGGTGGGCGCTGTGAGGCATGCTCAGGAGCAGGCTCGATCAAACTCGAGATGAATTTCCTTCCTGATGTCTGGATTGAATGCGATATCTGCAACGGTAAGCGCTACACGAGAGAATGTCTGGAAGTCACCTGGAAAGGTAAAACCATTCACGACGTCCTTCAGATGCCAGTAGGCGAGGCAGTTGTTTTCTTCAAGAACCACAAGAAAATTCATCGCACACTCGAGACCCTGAACGCCGTTGGTCTTTCCTACATCCGACTTGGACAACCTGCGACAACACTGTCGGGCGGTGAAGCACAACGCGTCAAACTTGCAAGCGAACTGCGCCGGCCACCTCACAAGCATACCGTGTACATTCTCGACGAACCAACGACCGGATTGTCCTTCAGTGATGTTCAGCTTTTGATCGATGTACTGCTTGAACTTCGTTCAAAAGGACACTCCGTTGTCGTCATTGAACATCATCTGGATGTCGTTAAGTGCAGCGATTATGTCATCGATTTAGGTCCTGAAGGAGGCGATCGTGGTGGCCAAATTGTCGCTCAAGGCACGCCTGAGCAAATTGCAGACGTGGATGCAAGTTACACTGGACAATTCCTGAAAACGATGCTGAAACCCGAATGAAGCCTTCCGTAGTGTTCAAAGAGCGTATGCGATGAACTGTGTTTGGGTCGGAACCAATGTCAGTCCAGGATGTCCGAGTTGAAGTTACTCCATTACAGACAGAGGGTATGCATGATGTCCTTGGTGATGTTGTCCAACGCCAACTACTTGCCGACCATGGTATCGATGTTGGAAAGGTTCGCAGCATTCGTGGATATCTCATCCGCAGCACGTATTCTGCATCCGAAATAGAGCAACATGTCCAGGATATCTTTTCAGATCCAATCATTGAATTCGGAGCTACCAACACATCCTTACTCGAGGACCAAACCTTCTTCCCAACACCTCCATCTCTTACGGTAACCGTTGGATTCAAACCGGGCGTTACCGACAACCCAGGAGCAGCAGCAAACGATGGTTTCAAAGTGCTCTTTCCAGAAGGAGAATCTACCATATCCACGTACATCTCTTATGCTTTCCTTGAATTGCCAGATGGAATTGATCATGCCTGGCTTGCTTCCACTCTTTTCAACGGGTTAATCGAGAAATCAATCCTTACAACAAAAGATCAACTTGAGACCAATCAAGCAACGCATTTGACCTTCCCAGAACGTCCAAGCATTGAACGTCAAGCCCCAGCAATCATCAATCTCGAAGTTGCTGATGAAGAACTTGTTCGCTTATCGAACGAAGGATTGCTTGCCTTGAACTTGAATGAAATGCAGACAATACGTGACCATTACCGTGATGAAGCGACACGCACATCTCGAACAAACGCAGGGATCTCACCAGACGCTCCAACAGACGTCGAATTGGAATGTCTTGCACAGACATGGAGTGAACATTGCAAACACAAGATTTTTGCAAGCAAAATCCACCACGTTGACACAGAAACAAATGAAGACACGACCATCGATTCATTGTTCAAAACTCACATAATGAAGCCAACACACGATATGGCAAAGGAAGTTGATTGGCTTCTTTCCGTCTTCCACGATAACTCTGGAGTGATCGCTTGGAACGACGATTGGTCCATCTGCATGAAGGCAGAAACACACAATTCACCATCGGCACTCGACCCATATGGAGGTGCTATGACTGGAATTGTTGGCGTTAATCGTGACATTCTCGGAACAGGTTTGGGTGCTCGTCCGATTGCAAACACAGACGTCTTCTGTTTTGGTCCACCGAATTGGACCGGTGAGTTACCATCAACCCTCTTCCATCCTTCACGTGTTCTTCGAGGCGTACATGCCGGCGTACGAGTTGGTGGAAATGAATCAGGTATTCCAACCATCAATGGATCAATTGTTTTCGATGAGCGATACATTGGCAAGCCATTGGTTTACTGTGGAACAGTTGGCCTTATGCCACGTCGACTAGCAGATGGTCGTGAATCCCATGAAAAGAATCCAACCCCCGGCGACTTGGTATACATGGTCGGTGGACGGGTTGGTTCCGATGGCATCCATGGTGCAACGTTTTCATCACTTGAATTAACGGATGAGTCGCCATCAAGTGCTGTACAAATTGGAGATCCAATTACTCAAAAGAAAATGATGGACATGCTTCTTGAGGCCCGAGATGCTTGCCTCATCACATGCACAACCGACAACGGGGCAGGAGGATTATCCTCTTCAATTGGAGAAATGGCTGAATACACCAATGGTTGTGAAATTGATCTCGGTAAAGTACCATTGAAGCAGCAAGGCCTTTCTTCATGGGAAATTCTTGTCTCAGAATCCCAAGAGAGAATGACAGTAGCCATTTCTCCCAAAGACAAAGATGCATTTGAAGCACTTGCAAACCTTCACGAAGTTGAAGCCACACAGGTTGCTACATTCACAGATACAGGTTACTTTCATGTGAAACATGGGGATGAAACGGTCGCGTACCTTCCGATTACTTTTCTTCACGATGGCGTTCCTCAACTCGAACTCGAGTCAGAGTGGGTTCCTCCACAACACGAACTGTTTACTGCTCCAACAGATTTGGATCAGAACAAACTCTTGATGGATATGCTTGCACGACCCAACATCGCATCAAAGGAAACTTGGGTTCGGCAATACGATCACGAAGTTATCGCTCAGACTGTTGTGAAACCGTTCGTTGGTGTTGAGCGTGACGGCCCTGGAGATGCTGGCCTCATCGCTCCAATCCACGGTGATTCACAAGGTATTGTCGTGTCATGTGGTATCGCACCGCGATATTCTGATATTGATGCAGGCGCTATGGTTGCTGCCTCAATCGATGAAGCCGTTCGTAACGCTGTATGTGTTGGCGTTGATATTGACAAGATGGCAGGTTTGGATAATTTCTGCTGGCCAGACCCAATTGAATCGGAGAAAACCCCAGATGGGAAATTCAAGCTTGCACAACTCGTTCGAGCGAATCGAGAACTTGAACGCGTTTGCCGTGCGTACCGCCTTCCTTGTGTTTCTGGTAAAGATTCAATGAAGAACGATTACGGCGTTTGGCCAAACAAGATTTCGATTCCACCGACCATGCTGTTCTCCCTATTTGGAAATCAGCCAGATGTTCGAAAAACAGCAACATCGAACTTCAAGCACCATGGTGAACGCATTTATCTTGTAGGAACTACGTACGATGAGCTTGGAGCCTCTGAGGTTGCCTTCCATCTTCGAGAACGTGGTCAAGTTAGTGGAATTGGAGGCCAAGTTCCCTTACTCGAAAATCCGGAAGGACAATTGAAAGTCTATCGTAAATTATCGGTAGCCATTCAATCTGGTCTGATCCGTACCGCTCATGATTGCAGTGAAGGAGGACTTGCGATTGCACTTGCTGAAATGTGCATAGGAGGTCGATGTGGGGCCTTTATCGATATTGACGGAATTGGACCAGGAGATGCATTCAGCCGCCTCTGGAGCGAATCTCTGGGCCGAATTGTTGTATCTGTAGAAGCGGAACATGAAGTCGCCTTTGTGGAAATGATGGAAGGAGCTGACCTTCATCTCATCGGCATGGTTTCAGCATCTTCGGAGCTGTTGATAGAGGACGGTTATGACACACTGATTCAAGCTGATGTTGAACTATTGACCCAATCTTGGAAGGGCGCTTTGGATATGACGGGGGTGCTCGAATGAGTCAAGACGTCAAGGTTTGTGTCTTGTTTGGCTTTGGAATCAACTGCGATCGAGAGACTGCAGCGGTGTTTGAGATGGTTGGAGGTACATCGGAACGTATCCACGTGAACCGTCTTGTACAAGGTGAAAGAAGCCTATCTGAGTTCGATATACTTGCAGTACCAGGAGGTTTCTCATTCGGAGATCACCTCGGAAGCGGTCGTCTTCTCGGGAACCGTCTCCGATTCGCACTACGTGAACAATTGCAACAATTTGTCACTGATGGGAAACCAATTATTGGTATCTGCAATGGGTTTCAAGCTCTCGTGAAGACAGGGCTTTTGCCAGGTCCGGGGGATGCATCACTCGAACCCGATCTCCTTCAGCGTGCAAGTCTGACCCTCAACAATACGGGTCGCTACGAGGATCGATGGGTCACCTTGGAATTCGATTCCGAAAGTCCGTGTATTTGGACGAAAGGAATTCAGAGGATTGAGTGCCCAGTTCGCCACGGCGAAGGGCGATTTGTTATGCCAACAGAACAGGATCTCAACAATCTGCAGTCCAACCATCTGTTAGCGGTCCGATATGTTGACCCTACAACGCCTGTTGGTGAGGGAATTCAAGACGAACTGTTGGCGTTCCCGATGAGTCCGAATGGAAGCATGAGAAACATTGCAGGAATCTGCGACGCCACAGGTCTTGTGTTCGGATTAATGCCACATCCAGAAGCTTTCTACAGCATGTGGCTTCATCCTGAACATACATCGATGGATCTCGATGATGATTGGGAAGGTGAAGGATTGCAAATCTTCCGAAATGCGGTTGAGTACGTTCGTAGTCAGCGGTGACGAAGAATGAGTCGTCGGCAAGACATCGATCAGATTCGAGGTCTTGCCATTCTTCTCATGATTATGGTGCATGCTGCAGCCACATGGGCGCCTGTAGATGCGTCAACAACCTCTTTACTCGCACTTATTGTTGCAAGTCTTGGAGGTCTTGCAGCTCCGTTGTTTGTAACCGTTGGAGGTTGGGTCACTGTTCAATCAACATGGACGTTACGAAAAGCGTTGATTCGATTCGTCTTTCTGATGATAGCACAGTTCCTGGTCAACATTACTGCATCCCATCTCTTTGATCCATTCACGCCAGGGGTACTCTCTTTGTTTGCTATTCTGTACCTTTTGGCACCAATATGGGTCCATATTTCACGAAACAGCATAGCATTTGGAGCAACCCTCGTGCTCATTGGAATCATCAATACCGTATTCTCACCAGGGGATTCTTCTCTATCATGGAATGACAGAATTGAGGCGATAACGATCATCCAGTTTCTTTCTCATCTGCTGGTAACAGGGACATATCCTCTATTCCCATGGATGTTCTTCTCTATTCTTGGTGCAGGTATCAACATACATGCTCCAACAATCAAAAGACTCGGTCTGGTGATTGTATCAGGACTGCTTCTCTGTATTTCGTTTCTCTACGAATCAATACAGACAGGCATTCCATTCGCCCAACCTCGAGGAGAGGCCATACTGACCTTCTTCCCAGCCAACACTCCGTTTCTTATCGGTGCGTGCACTGGTGTTCTGATCCTATGGCTACTCCTCGAGAACCGTTTACCATTCCGTGGGCTACATCATTTAGGACAGCTTTCTCTCACGCTGTACCTCATCCATTTTCTCCCAATTTACCTGGGCGCAGACGTGGTCCTAGTGTGGTCTATGGCTGTACCAGTTGTAATTGTGTTCACGTTGGTATGGTGGCCTTTGAGCGTGTTCTGGAGAACACGGTTTCCAACATATTCACTCGAGTATGCGTTACGACAGATGTCTCGCCATGAAGAGGAGAGGGTGCCGTGAGGCGCCCTCCCCAGTCATGACATGCTGTAATCTATCTCTCTACTCAAGCGGTAGCTTCGGCAGCCTTCTTGGCTCCCATCCATGCTACAACACCGAATCCGATCTTGTTGATCATGTCAGCGATGTTGTAAGCGATACCCATCCAGAGTTCGCCTTCTGCACCGAGGTCGATGATGTCGGCCTTAGGGCTGAAGAGGTAAC
>JBMYNT010000009.1:0-51531 GCA_049598575.1 Candidatus Poseidoniaceae archaeon
ACAACAACGGGTTCAACGTAGATATGCGTCAATGGATCGTTGATGTACGCATCCGCTCCATCGTCAAGCGTCCAATTTGCATCAGGGTCCGACCAACCGTCACGGTCTGTATCAGGGCAACCAAATCTGTCGTTGAAGGAGAGACCGTAAACATCAGGGCACTGATCGCCCTCAAACCCATCGATTTCATCGCCAAATCCATCACCATCGGTATCGAACCATTGCGTCGGGTCAAGACGGAATTCGTCTCCACCATTGACGACAGTCCAACTCAGTTCAGGGTCTGAGCGACCATCACCATCGGTATCGATACAACCGAGTCGATCAACGGTTGAGTTGCCAGCAATGTTTGGACAAGCGTCTGCATTTGCACCGCTCTCGTTGTCACCATATCCATCACCATCAACATCGGACCATTGTGAAGCTTCACCGGGGAAGGCGTCTTGCACATCCCACCAGCCATCTCCATCCGAATCAGGACAACCTAGGATTCCGTTTTGCCAACTTGTTCCTGGTTGCATTGGACATGCGTCTTGATCTTGTGCACCATCGATGTAGGTGCCTACCCAGTTCTCTGGTCGATCAATCCATGAAGCGTTTCCATAGTTGTCACCAAACCCGTCCTCATCGAAGTCGCCCCATTGTGTTGCATCACTTGGGAAAGCGTCGGCACCACTGTCCACACCCCAACCTTGGGTTGGTGTGGAATAACCATCTCCATCAGCATCGACACATCCATAGCGATCGATGGTGGATGTTCCTGGCGTATCAGGACATGCGTCTGCAGGTATGCTTCCTAGGTTGTCACCGTAGCCGTCATCATCGGTGTCGCTCCAAACGGTTGGATCCATTGGTAAATCATCGATTGAATCCGCCCATCCATCACCATCCATGTCAGGACAAGCGTTCAAGCCGCCTTCGGTTGAATTTCCATACTCGGTTGGGCAATCGTCGGATGTATCCGACCACATGTCACCATCGGTGTCAAGGCAGCCTTCAGTGCCGAGTGTCGAATTCCCAACAGTGGTTGGACAATCGTCGGCTGCGTCTTCAAATCCATCACCATCGTCATCCGTGTCTTCATCAGAATCTCGGCAGCCATCTCCATCGATGTCTGTTGTTGAGTCGGAAACCCACGAAGGGCGAGGAGGGGAGTAGGATGTTCGGGGACAACTATCGTCAACATCGAGGACACCGTCGTTGTCGTCATCCGTATCCTCGGATGAATCGTCCTTGCAACCATCGTTGTCCCAATCGGTGGAGGAAGCAGGGTCGTTGAAATCACGGGAACTGGTCCAATTGAATTCACCATTACGAGGACAGTTGTCAGGGAAGTTATCAGTCAATCCATCGTTATCATCGTCATCATCGCAAGCATCACCTTCTGCATCACCATCGGTGTTGGCTTGATTCGAATTCGGGACCGTAGGACAGTTGTCAGGTGCAGCATCGAGAACACCATCACCGTCAGTATCAATCAATCCGGCTGGATCAAAGACCCATGCGAAGACGTCTCTTGCTCCACCAGACGTCACAGATACGCCTTTGTGAGTCATCGAACCAGAGAACGACCCTGCAGCACCGACGTAATCGCTGTTGTTGACAGCCATAGCAAAAACGTAGTCGTACTGTGAGCCGCCAATCTTCTCAATCCAGTTGACTGTTCCAGCATTGGAAAGTCCGACCACGAATCCGTCGTGGTTTGAATTTGAAATCGACTTTGAACCTGCAGTGAATGTTGCCGTAAGATATCCTCCAAAGACAACAGCCCCAGTCGAGGTTACGGCAAGGCCTTGTGGTTCGTCGAAGGCGCTGGTCCCAGACACCAAAGCCCAACTGTTGGCTTGATTTGCTGCACTCTTTGCAACAAAGATATCGTTCCCTCCATAACTTGAGGTTGCCGTCCAGCCACCACTCGTAATTGTCCCGTCAAACGTACCGGCCATGTACATATCTCCACTGCCGTCGACATGGAGCTTCAATACGGCTGTGATTTGATTGCTGGTTCCAATGCCTGTTGTTCCAATAACTGCACCATTTGGATCGATTTCAACAATGACTGCATCGAGTGTTCCAACTGCAATGTAGGTGTTTGTTCCCCACTGCGAAACGCCATCTGTGAGCGTTGCTAGCTTGACGCCACCCGAAGGAGTAGATGAGATGTCAAACACGCGATCAGAGCCAATACCACCGCCATTAATGACCCAGTTGAGAGTTCCCATATTTCCATCAAACTTAGCGACATAGATGTCTTGACTTGTTGCGTTGATTGCAACGCCACCAAAGTCAGTTTCACCACGGAAATCTCCCGTTACGAACACATCTCCCATTATGTCAACTGCCATTGAGGTTGTTCGACTAAACTCACCCGTTCCGTTGACCAATGTCGAGAAACTTGTCGCCCACATCCAGTTGCCCATTGGGTCTGCTTTGGCGATAAAACCCTCATCATGATAACCGGAATTGAGATTTGTGAGGATAGGACCTTGTCCTGGAGGGCCGAACGCAATTTCTCCATAGAAATAGCCAGAGATGTAAATTTCACCAACTGGGCTTACAGCCACATCTGAAAGATAAGATATAGCACCACTGCCTTGATTGTGGTCAGCTCCAACAAGGTTTGTCCAAGTCCCTGTATCATCCATAATTGCGAGGTAAAACTCCCCAGTAGGAGCTCCAAATGCTGGATAAGGAGAGGTTGGTTGGAGGGTTTGCTGTCCATAAGTGAGGGTTGAGTTGAATTCTGAACCAATGATCCATCCCCCGTTAGGATGTGCAACGATGTGTTCAGCATCCTCGTTGTTCGCACCGCTGCCAGTAGCAAGAATTGTTGACGGCGTGGAACGTGCAGAGGTTTCAAAGACACCGTGTTCGTTCTCTAGTTCATGAGGTACATCAGAGACGTTGGACAACTGTGGTACAGCCACAGATCCAAGCATGATAGCAATCAAGAAAATTGGCAACAGTGCATTCAGGCGTGTGCGCATGACATGGCTATGCCCTTAACAGACATCAAGCCTTTCATTTGTCGTGCCGCTGTTTCAAGCAAGATTGTCATCAAGTTGCAATAATTCACTGTCACCGGCATCAAGAACGCAAATCGTTGAGATGCTGAACGGCTTTCCACATGCAACACCGAGTTCACGGTTGACAACGGGTGCCTGGTGGACGGTCACTTCAGGGTGACGTGCACGCAAGTCATCGATGTAGTTGCTTGGACAGTTTGCAGCGAGGAGAACGAGTCGAGCGTCTCCACGAGCGCACGCATCAAGCGTCTGGCGTTGTCCAAACAGTAGGCTTCCGGTTGCAATTGCAGTTTTCAGTTGTCGGCTTAGGTCCATTTCATTTCCTCCATTCTCCACATGTGTTTCTCATGGTTGGAATCATTCCTCAGGGATGTAGAACAACTCAACACTACCCGTTCCGAGGGAAATTGGTTGTCCAACAATAATGTTCTCAGCAACACCAGTCAGACGATCCGTCTCACCGATGATACCTGCCTTGAGCAAGTGGTTGACGGTGACTTCGAACGCAGCACGAGCAAGAATACTGTGCTTGGTTCCCGAGACACCGTGTCGACCAATGGCTCGTACTTCACCTTCGGAAGTCATGACGTCTGCAACCATCAGTAGGTGGCGGACGTCGACTTCGAGACGAGCGCTGAGCAGGGTAGACTCAAGTTCGTTGATGATGGCTTGGCGTGCTGCTTCGATACCGAGGTAATCGAAAATTTCGATGATGTTGTTGGTGTATGTTCGCGAACGGTCAATCGTCTCGATTTCACTGACGCGAGAAAGGTTTGAACCGATGGTCGAGAGGTAGTACTCTCCTTCCTTGTCATCGAATTGAACGTTTGCACGCTCGATGCCTGGAACACCCTTGAGACGTAGGTCTCGAATCTTTTCCTCAAGTTGAAGCAACATGGTGTAAGAAGGTGGGTTCTCTTGCAGGTCTGCGAGATCTTCTTCGCTTGCAACACCTGGAATGATGGTGAGAACACCAGGATTCTTTTCCTTGTCCGCTTGGACCATGGTGCGTAGAGCACGTTCAAGCTTGTCTTTGACTTCCATACCAGTCATGTTCTTTTGCTTCAATTGACCCTTGTTCAATTTCAGAACCAAGCGTCGCTGAGCAACGTCGGTTTCGATGTTTGCAATGTTAAACGTGGTTGTCACTTCGAGTGCTGCAGCCAACTTCTGGGCTTCTTCACTGGAATTCTTTTTGTCGTCCTTGAGGCGGATGATCATGGTTGGAGTACTCGGAATCTTTCGAGCGTCAACAATCTCAATGATACGTGGCAAACCTTGGGTTACGTTGACCGTTGCAACACCCGCATAGTGGAACGTACGCATGGTCATTTGTGTACCTGGTTCTCCAATGGATTGAGCCGTGATAATTCCAGCAGCTTCGAATGGATCGATGCTCGCCTTGTCAAGAGCTGCGTAAGCGTCTGCAACGACTGTGGCTGCTTGCTTCTTGGTCAACTTCTTGAGATTGCGCTCGTGAATAGCGACGGTCATGTCGTGAATGATCTTGTCACTGAATCGGTTGGTTCCAAGGTCATCGATGGCAGCCTTCAATGCCTTGTAAACTGGGTCGTCTGCAAGTTCATCGTCGAAAGAACGCATTTTCTTATCGACGTTGTACGCATCGAGATCTGCTGCAGTCTTAGTTCGCGAACGTGTTCGAGTACCAGCACGACGCTTGAGGCGAACGTTGGTGGTCGGACCTGTTGCTTCCGAGCCAGCTGCTCGGTTCTTCTTGAGTGCACCTTCAATGGTGTCTCGAATCGAGCCTGCAGTTTCGGAATCCGTTTCACAGACTTGTGCGATATCCTGGGCGGAGAGGACCTTGACATCGTCCCACTTGCGATCGTTCGCAAGAGTGTGAGCAAAGTTTTCTGCAATACCCAAATCCATGAGCTTCTTCTTGGTTGCACTCTTAACGACCATCAGACATCACCTCCATCGTGGAATTCTTCAACATCATCCCAAGCGCCAAGATCGTCTTCACGCTCTTCACGTTCGATGCTCTCTCGAGTGACCTTGGTACCACCCTCGGTTCCAAGTGCACCATCGATGATAACATCGATGTTGAACGCAGCACCGTGGACACCACGGCTTGGGTCGATTCCATCTTCACCGTAGGAGAATTGGATAATTCGGTTTGCCGTGTTGCGTACGGAGAGCATGTCATCGTTGAAGACCTTGAGGTCGTCCATAGCGTTGATGAGTCGGCGTTGCATGTATCCAGACTTGGACGTACGGACAGCAGTATCGACAAGGGACTCTCGACCAGAAACGGAGAGCATAAAGAACTCTGTTGGCTCAAGACCACGCTTGAATGAACCGGAAATGAATCCACGATCTTGTGCTCCTCGACCACCTCGCTTGAAGTGAGGAAGAACACGTTCGTTGTATCCACGCTCGAGACGCTTACCACGAACCTTTGCTTGTCCAATGGAACCAGCCATCATGTTGAGGTTGTCCATGGAACCACGAGCACCGGAGATGGCCATGTTGACCGCAGCGTTGGTGGAACCGGATTGGTTCAGTTCGTTCTTTGCGACGTCACCAGCAGCTTGCTTTCCTTCATCGAGCATAACCATGATGTTCTCTTCAAGAGTCTCACGCATGGTTCGACCTGGTCGTGGCTCGTACTTTCGAGGGTCACCCTTGGCTGCTTCAAAGCGTGCTAGTTCGTCCTCGACAAGAGCACGAGCGGCTGCGTTTGCCTCATGAATCGCTTCAAGTGCTTCTGCGCTCAAATCCTCATCGTCGATACCTGTGGTAAATCCGAGGGATGTACAGGCAGCGATGGAGAGTCGAGTGAACTCGTTCAAGAATTGAGCACCCTTTTCAGACCCATTGCTCTGTACAATGGCGTCGAGGAGACGACCGTCTTCAGCACCGATGGCACGCTTGTCGAGTGTTCCGACAACGTTTCCGTCCTTGACGTGGACTTCGTCACGGCTTCGTGACATGAAGTGAAGGTTGATGTTGTCAGGGACAATCAACGAGATCAAATCTTGTCCACGGAAGGCATCGTTGCCATTTTCATCCTTGACGATTTCAGGAAGCTCACCAGTGTAAGCGATGCTTCCAAGCATTTCCAGACCATGAGCCTTGGAAACCAAGGTTCCCGGACGGGAGAGTAGGTAAGCACCCGAGATGTGATCGTGAATACCGCCAATAACGGCACCACCATAACGAGGTGTCAGGATGTGTTCTTGCACTCGCATCAGAATCTTGGCTTCTGCACGTGCTTCTTCGGATTGAATGACGTGAAGGTTCATCTCGTCACCGTCGAAGTCAGCGTTGTAAGGTGTACAAACAGCGAGGTTGAAACGGAAGGTGTGACCTTCCATAACTCGGACTTCGTGGACCATCATCGACATGCGGTGAAGCGATGGTTGTCGGTTGAAGATAGCAACGTCCCCATCGATGAGGTGACGCTCGACTTGCATACCTGGCTTCGGGTTTCCACGGATGTCAACGGTTGAAAGTCGGTCTTCGACGGGCGTTGGCATTTCGTAGTCATCTTCTGGGCTACCACAGTGTGGGCAGCGAATTTCGAGATGTTCTGGGAATGGCTCAGGGTCAGGGTTGTCGGCTTGCGCAAGTTCGTGCATCCAACGGTAGTGAAGGACTGCGCGTGGGTCGTCTTCTGCGAGAGGATGACCATGCTCGTCTTCACCACGGAGGTTACGAAGCGTTGCTTCATCGTCAACGATGTAACTGGACTCGGTCAGATCGCTTCCCTCAACACGGTTGATGAGTGGACGTACGACCATTCCTGGCAAGAAGTTCGGTGCTGGAAGGACCGAATCGAGGTCAAATCGTAGTGTGTGTTCAGACTCACACTCAGGGTTATGACATCGGAAACCAGCGTTGATCAAACGGCTTCGTGGGTTAATTCGAACACGTCGACCGTCACCACGTACAATGTAGTTCACACCAGGGTGGACATCAGGACCGCGTAGAATCATCTGTCGCATCTGCTCACGGTTTCGGAGAGTAACACGAATAGGTACAGTCAACTCCTTCGCAACCTTCACAGGGACACCGACTTCGTTGACACCAAGGTATGGGTCTGGCGAAATGACAGATCGTGCACAAAAGTTGACACGCTTACCGGAAAGGTTCGAACGGAATCGTCCTTCTTTACCCTTCAATCGCTGGGTCAAGGTCTTCAATGTACGACCAGAACGGTGACGAGCAGGTGGAACACCAGAGGTCTGGTTGTCGAAATAAGTGGTAACGTGGTATTGCAACAATTCCCACAAGTCTTCGACGATCAGTTGAGGAGCACCGGAATCACGGTTCTCTTGCAGTCGTTGGTTGATTCGCAAGACGTCGACAAGCTTGTGCGTCAAGTCGTCTTCCGATCGGTCACCACTATCGAGTGTGATCGATGGTCGAACGGTGATTGGCGGAACAGGTAGGACCTTGAGAACGGTCCACTCTGGACGGTTTTGCTTGTCCATACCGATGAAAATCAAATGTTCATCCGGAATACTGGCAAGCCACTCACGAACGTCACGTGGGTTCATCTTGCGCTCGGTTTCCTTTCCACCAGTACCAACGTTCTCGGTCTTTTCCTTGAACGTAGTTGGCTTGTCAAGACGGATTTCGCCTTGCATTTCACCGCAGTGCATACAGGTGCGTCGGTTCTTGCTCGAAGCAACCTTCTCGACTTCCTTGATGATGCTCGAGAATTCTGTGGAACCTACACCGTGCTTGGTGATGATGTCCTTAATTCGTGAGCGGTAGTAGTCTTGCTCGGAAAGCTCAGGGTTTGAAGGGTGCGTCTCCTTCGCCGAGTGAAGCAGAACTTGGCTGCAAGACTTGCAGGTGGACTTGAGAGCGGTCTTGATCAAGTTGACGAAACCGATGTGAATGACCGGAAGTTCAAGCTGGATGTGACCAAAGTGTCCAGGAGATTCGTCGTACTTGCAGTTATCCGTAGGACATACAAGACCTGGCTCGATAACACCCATGTGTGGATCCATCAGACCTTGTCGGTAGGCGTGTCCGTCGTCCTTGTAGGTATCCGGAGTCTTGACCTCGACAGAGGACATTTTACGGATTTCAACAGGGTCCATCAAGCTGAAACGAATTTGTGCAATTCGCTTTGGAATCAATGTGGTTTTTCGGCTCATCTTCGGTCCTCCAGTTCAAGTCGCATGGCAACCCCAAGACTCTTCATTTCGTCGAGCAGGAGTTTGAACGCATACGATGTTTGTACCTTGTACACTTCAGCCCCGTCACCGTGGACTGGACTGACGTACGTTCTTCGCTTTGGATCGTACCAAGCAATGTGACCAGATTGGGCACAGACGAACATGTCGATACCATCGGACTCATCGAGGAGACGGTCCTTGATGACCATCGAGGCTCCGTGTGCAATCAAACAGTCACGCTCCATCTCACCAAATCGCAGACCACCTTGTCGTGCACGACCTTCGGTCGGCTGACGGGTGAGGATTTGCACACGTCCACGAGAACGTGCGTGAATCTTCGAACTGACCAAGTGGTGAAGTCGCTGGTAGTAGATACAACCAACGAAGATGTCGGCAGGGTATGCTTCACCTGTTTCACCGTTGATCATGGTTTCACGACCGGTGTGGGCGAGTCCATTTCGGACAAGACCGTCTCGAAGACTGCTCTCCTTTTCTCCACGGAAGGCAGTACCATCGATTCGGCGTCCTTCCATGGCACCGACCTTACCACCGATCATCTCGAGAACGTGGGCAACGGTCATTCGGGAAGGAATTGCGTGTGGGTTGATGATCAAATCTGGGACGACACCATCTTGCGTGAACGGCATGTCTTCAGGTTCGACAAGTCGGCCGATGACACCCTTTTGTCCGTGACGAGAGGCAAACTTGTCACCAACTTCAGGAACCTTGTGGCTTCGGACCATGACACGAACCAAACGACCGGAGTTGTCGGATTCTGTGACGTAGACGTTGTCGACCCATCCCTTCTCACCGTGGCGAACAAGCATGGATGATTCTCGTCGTTCTTGTGCCATAAGGAAAGCACCGCTGTTGGATTCCTCAAGGAATCGCGGAGGACTGGTCTTACCGACAAGGACGTCGCCACCCTCGAGATAGGTCTCTGGGAGTGGCAATCCATCGTCTTCGAGATGGAAGTAAGCTTCGGCCGGCTTCAATCCCTTGACTTCTGTCAACTTGTTGCCGGGCTTCTCGATCTCCTCGACTTGACCACCTGGGAATCGACGTCGCTCAGCATTGTAGGTTCGATTGAAGGTTGAACGGCCAAGTCCACGGTCAACAGATGCACGGTTCATGATAACAGCGTCTTGCATGTTGTATCCGTGCAGGGACATGATGGCAACGATGAAGTTCTGACCACCAGGTCGTTCATCGAAGTTTGTGGTTCGCATAGCGTCTGTTCGAACAATCGAACGGTGTGGGTAGTGTAGAATATGCGCACGTGTGTCTGGGCGTAGACGGTAGTTGGCGCTTGGTAGACCAAGCGATTGCTTGACCATCGCTGTACCACCAGTAACACGAGGGGTTGAGTTGTGTTCTGGGTACGGAATCAACGAAGCACAAACACCGAGGACGAGTTGTGGGTCGATTTCGACATGTGTGTGCTCTGATGAGTAGAGCAATGGAACATCGAATTTCGCGACTTCAACACTACCGTTTGGCATTCGGACCTCTGCTTCAAGGGAAGCAGATGACACACCAGGTTCTCCGAGGTTGACCCATCGAATGTTCTCGTGCGTGACCGGGCGGCCAGCAAGTGGGCCTTCAGGAACGGTTTCAGGGAGAACGAACGGTCGTGGGGCAATGTAGAGATCTTCTTCTTCCTCAGCATCGACCCATTCAACGATTCCATCGATGACCAAATCACGGAAGGTGATGTTTCCTGCAGCAAGGTCGTTGAGATGGCTGTTCTCAAGACGAGGTGTACCATCGTAGAGAATCAACAGAGGGCGAAGGATTCGTCCCTTGTCTGTGTTGATGAAAATATCTCGGTTTTCAGTGTCGTGTCGAATGGAAACTTCCGATGGAATGGTTCCACGACGTCGACTGTTCTTGAACTGGGAAAGGAGATTCTTTCCGTTCTTGTGCATACCATAGATGTCACCGTTGACGTGAATTCGATCACCATCGGTCCAATCCTTAGGTTGGTAGACGTCGAGTTCGTCAAGTCGCTCACGGATTTCTTGTGGGTCGACTTCTTCGGAGATGTCAACCATCTGCGCAGCGTTCTTGACCAGCCCACAGTTTTGTCCTTCAGGCGTCTCGTTTGGACAGAGACGGCCCCATTGTGTCGGGTGAAGGTCACGGGCCTCGAAGTGGGGTTGGCTGCGAACCAATGGCGAGGTGACACGGCGCATGTGAGACAGCGATGCGAGGTAGGTTGTTCGGTCGAGCAACTGGCTGACACCGGATCGTCCACCGACCCAGTTACCAGTAGCAAGGGCATGGAGAATCTTGGAAGAGAGAACATCAGGTCGTAGACACGAGGTGATCTTGAGTTCTCGCTTGCGGTTGTGATGACGCTCGAGTTGGTACTTGAGGTCACGGGCGAGTTGTCCGGACGAGACACGGAAGAGATCTTCGATGAGATCTCCAGCGAGACGAACACGCTTGTTTGCGTAGTGGTCCTTGTCGTTTGGTTCCTTGTCGTTGAGAGCCATCTCGAGAACTTGGCGGACGATACGGCCGAGGAAGATAGCCTTCTTCTTTCGGTCTTCAGGTTGGTCACCCAAGTGAGGGAGGAGTTCACGGTCAAGGAGTTGGTTAACACGAGCCTCTCGGTATTCCTTTTGTTGTCCAGCTGCGAATTTCTTCTGCAACCACTCATACGCTTCAGGCTCGCTCTTGACTTCGAACTCTTCGTTGTCGTTGACTTCGTTGATGTTGGCGACGATGAACTTGAATGTCTCTTGTGGACCGGAGATAGCGGTAAACACTTCTTGGTCGTTCTCGATACCAAGGGCACGCATGAGGAGAACAACAGGAATCGGGGTGGTTCCAGCTGTGCTAACCTTGACCATGAGCATACCATCTCGGCGCTTTTCAACGGTGAGCGGCTTACGCATACCGTTCTTTTGCGAGAAGATCTTTGCAACTTCGGTTCGCTTTGCGGTTCGCTTGTTGATTTCAACCGTTACACGGTTTGGTGCAAGGTCTTCCATCGAGATAAGAACACGCTCGGTTCCGTTGATGATGAAGTAGCCACCAGGGTCGAGAGGGTCTTCGCCCTTGTCTCGCAGAAGGTTGGCAAGAAGCGCAGCATCTTCAGGAGACTTTGTCGGCTCAAGGGTACGTCCATCGGCGATGTGGCTTGGGTGGAGGTGACATCGTCGAGAGCGAACCATGATTGGGATGGCTCCAACTTGGACACCCTCTTCAGGGAAGGAGGCGACACCATTGCGGTAAATGGTGAAGTCGATGGTGACCGGTGATTGATAGGTCAACTTTCGCAGTCGGCATTCCATTGGCGAAGCGTTGTGGTAGGAACCGTTAGCTTCTCGGATGTTTGGCGCACCGAGTGTGATGTTCTTCATTCGAATGACGATGTCTTGATCTGCAACGTCGAGTTTGATGTAACCGCCGAGGTCGTCGATGATTTCTTCATCGGTACCGACACGAATGTTTCGAATAATCCGCTCCATTCGTGACAATTGGTTATCGGTGGAAGGAATACAGTCGTTGTAGGAAGCAAGTTGGTGGTTGACAAGGCTTCGTTCTCGGAAAAATGATTCAATAATTTCTTGCATAACTTCAACTCCAGTTTTCAACTGCCCTCCACGATGAGGCGATAGGCAACTGCACTACCAGCAGACTTTGAGTGGCGTACGACCTTCAAAACACGGTCAGCAATCCAACCGGCCGCCAGTGGACGATGATCTGGGTTGGCTGCAAGAGCAGCGTTGTCGATGGTTTCTGCTGCTTCCTTGATGGCTTGGACAACAGGGTCAGAGATGAGGACCTTTGGCAGCAACTCCTTTGCGAGGCGAGGGTTACCGTCTTCGTCCATTTCTTCAAGACCCCATGGAGAGAGTTCGTCTCGCTCGATGGCGTATTGTTCATCCGGGCTAATGTTTGCATCACCAAGGAGCTCTTGGTGAGGAACCAACTCGTGGTTGAGTGGGTTGAATCGGATGGTTGCTTCTGGACGGTCGAACTCGTCCAAAGCCTTGGAGGAAATGGTGATTTTCTTGCTCTTCTTGATTCGAGAGCGTCGGTTGCCTTGATCGGCAATAATTTGCATAATTTTGGTGAAAGACTCACTGTCTTTGGCGATACCGAGAATCTTTGCAATTTCATCGGCAGGCATACTTTTGATATCGGCCATGTTGCGGTCCGTGGCCAGTTTGTGAGCGTATTCGTCGGAGACTCCGAGTTCGATTAACCGTTTTTTTGTTGCGCTCTTTACTACCATCCAACGTCACCCCGCACCGCCCTCAACGTTGCACTGCGGCGCAGTAGGCGGGCCCGACGGGGTTCGAACCCGCGACCATCGGGTTAAAAGCCCGACGCTCTACCTGACTGAGCTACAGGCCCAACGTTGCTTCTTGGGCTCTCCATGCGACCTACCCTCCCTTCTTATACTTTACCGATGGAAAAACTCACTTCAATGATTGTGAGAAACGCTCTTTTAGGACCGTTCATTGATTTTCTCTGAGGACCGAAATGTTCGAACCTGAAAACGCCCAAAATGAGATTCATTTTTTGAATCGAAACGATGGTCAAGTTCGAACATGGAATTCTATCGAACTGTTCATCCCACCGACCGTCTATCCACCAAGAGAAGACACCGATTTATTGAACGAAGTCTTGCAGACCATTCCACCATTTGGAACGAAGAATCTTCTTGAGATCGGTTCAGGATCGGGCGCTCTCTCAATCAACGCTGCAACGTTGGGGTGGAATGTTGACGCCTGTGACATCAACCCGTTCGCTGTAGCAGCCACACGACACAACGCAGCAGAAGCAGGCGTTGAAGTCGAAGTGAGTGAAGGGGGAATCGGCCCACTTAGCGATGGTAGTTTGGCTTGGCAACCTGGCGCATACGACGTTGTAATGTGGAATATGCCTTACATTCCTCCAGACGAAATTGGCGATCAGCTTCTTGGTCCACTTGAAGAGGCTGCCTTAATCGATACACACCCCGAGGGATTGCTGACTGTGTTCGCACGAACGATGGCGAACAATCTGTTGTGCAAAATGAACGGTATTGCTTTGCTCGTTTGCCGAGAACATGTTGGTTGGCGGCGAAGTATCGACATTTTTCGACAGCACGGTCTTGCCGCTCGAATCGTTCGAACGCACACCTTTGAAGACAATGAAGCCATACACGTGCTTGCTGCTTGGCATCCGTTCGTTTCGAACAAGCATCATAGAGTCCGTGAAATCGATTCGACCAATGCTGAATTGTTGCGTGGCCAATATGTGCCAGGTGATTCGCTGACTGCTCAGATACAAACGAGTGGTAGAGGGCGTCACGGACGGAGTTGGCAAGACCATCCGCAATCGTTCAAGGGCTCATGGGTACTTGACGAAAAGGACCTTTCTTCCATCGACCTCAAGATGCAGTTGTACGTTGCACACGAGATGAGTCATGCATTGAGGTTGAACAAACAGGGCATCGAACAGTTGAACATCAAATGGCCCAATGATCTGCTGCTTAGAGAAACAACAAATCAGCAGTGGAGAAAGTTTGGGGGAATCTTGTTCCAGTCCTACTCGAAGGGGAGCGAACAGCGCATGGTCCTTGGGCTGGGAATCAACACTGACATTGACAATCTCGGCGAAGGACAAGGTTCCCTTGCCCAGCTCGGAATTGAGATTTCAAATTCGGAACTCTTTGCAATCTTGAACGCTGTTGTTGCATCCATCTTTGAAGCAAAACATGCTGCTCCTGAAGCAGGAGGGGAACAACAAGCAATCAACGACGATATTGTTCTTAGAGAGGTTGTCTATAGAAACAAAGTGTGTACTCTCATCGACATACAATCAACGAACATTACCCTCAAAGATGATGCTGGACATCGTTTCACAGTCGACGATGATGACCAGATTGAATGGGTTAACCTTCATCCTCAATGATGGCATCAAGAACAACGTCTTCTTTGTCCTCGGCTTCTGATTTTTTCTTCAAGACACCTGCGGTTGTGATGAGCGCACCGAGAAGGTAAGGGAAGAAATTCAGGAAATAGGCACGATCCAAATCAACGTCAACCTCTCCAGTTGCATTAAGTTCAAG
Organism: Candidatus Poseidoniaceae archaeon; assembly: GCA_049598575.1. Classification (GTDB taxonomy): domain Archaea; phylum Thermoplasmatota; class Poseidoniia; order Poseidoniales; family Poseidoniaceae; genus MGIIa-L2. Next base: position 14,256 of record JBMYNT010000009.1, read on the forward strand.
CGAGACTTTCCATGCAAGTTTCCCTCCTTTTGATTCGTAGGAGACTTCAGCAGGAGTAATTCGGTCAGCGTACAAGGTTTGATCCTCAACCTTTTCTCCATCCTCGAAGATTTCAATTCGGACCTCAGATTCTTCTTCCGTTACAGCGGAAATTGTAAGGACATCTCCAGAGAAGGATTGCGACGTCCCTTCAGCTGGTTCATCCTCAGGATTCATCTTCACAGGGATGTCCCATTCTTGGATGAACAGTGTTCCAATCAGGAGTGAAACACCGATGAGCAACAGAACGTCTCCCAACTTCAACGGGGGTGCTGTCCCTCCACCGGCCATGGATCGTCCACAAGAGAGAGGCTCAAAAGCGTGTCTTACCTTCGCCGAGGTTTCGGCATTCCCAGACGCTCACGTACCAACCGAATTTTCCCAGACGATGTTAAAGAAATCAAGCCATGAACATTGCCTGATTCGAGGACGTTCCTCACATCATTGTATTGCGACAAGAGGACACAGATGATTGCAAATCCAACGTCGTCCGTTCTTTTTTGCATTGAACGGGTATTATGAGCCACCTCACTGTCACCAGGATGAAAATCGTACAATTTGATTCGATAGGAACCAAAAGGCGAACGCTCCAGTACGCTCTTCAAGTCTTCTCTTGACTGAACGGAAGGAGGAAGAGCAATTCCAACCCAACGGCGCTTAGGCCGCTTAGCTTTGGATACCTTTCCTGCCATGCTTTGCCCATATCGCTCTGCCTCATGTAGATATGGTCGCAAGGATTGAACACCCTTTAGAACCAAGGCCTTGACAGACCTACATGGAGGAGACGAAGCCGTTGACAAAATTGTCGCTGCTCAAGAGTCTGCTGTCGCCAGCGACATTCCCCCACCTACTGATGTTGGCATTGGCTTCAATCGCTTTGTTTGTTCTAGCAAGAATGGAAGCAGAAGTCTGGTCCGCCTACGGATTTATCGGCTTTAGCGTCGCATACGTGTGCCTGGCGCCACTCTCCAAGAATGAGCGTCTTGAAGGCTTGCTCAGATACAAAACAAACGACGAATCAAACGAAAAACCAACTTTTTCCGCACGATTCAAGATTCTTCTTCTACCGATTTTCCTTGGATTCATTTTCGTTGCCTTCATTTACATCATCTTTGGCGAGAGTGGTGTTCTTTCGCAAGTTGGATCCTTCCTTCCAGCGACACTTGGCGGTCTTTTCGTCCTGTGGGCGGTTGCTCAAGGTCGATTCTTTGGATTAGCAACCATGAATGCGATCAATGTTTCTGAGGAAGGACAAAGCAATCCAGACGGATATTCACCCGTCCCATCACTTGTCATGACATCAACACTCGTCGTTGTTATGACCTTCGCAGTCACCGAAGGACTGCGCTTCGTTTTGGGAAGTTCTTCGTTCAGTGTTTGGCCGTACGTCTTTTCGTTTGCCGTCTATGGATTGTGCATCTATGCTACGTGGGCTCAACGAAAAGAAGCATCCCTTCACTCAGTTACACACGTCGTTGCTCGGAAATGGTTCTGGGCGACTCAGCTGTTCATCACTTGGCACGTATTGAGTATTTTCAGAAGCATCGATTCTGCATCAACAGATACGCTCATTTTCATTGAAGAACTGCTCTTGATGATCGTCACGGTTTTCCTTGCAATCTGGGCTCTGACGAGTAAAGGTGAGGGTTCCGAATCCACCCTCTTCACACGCGACAATGCGCTGTTCTGGGGCGTTGCTTTCGGATACGCCTATGCTGGAAGTGTTGCAATGATTACCTCGGTTATGGATGACGTTCGAACCGTTCTCATCGGTGGGCACATCCTTGTCGTGGCAACAGTGATGTGGTCGCAACGAGGCATGCTTGAGGCGAAGACCAACCGCATCAACAGCGACCGAGGCATCGTCCAATCTGTGATCGATTTGGAAATAACGGAACCACCAAGTGAACCAGAACCATCTGAGACCGAGGTCGGTGATGAGCAACATTCAGCACCACAGATTCAGGAAGAAGCCCCTAGTGAGGAAGAGAGCATCGGCGATCCAGTCGATTGGAATCAGACACCTGAAACGCTGGGTGATGAGACGCAATGGGACGATGAAATCGAACTGCTGGATTAATCATCACCGATGCCTGAAAGCAGCATGACAATACGAATCGTTCCTTCAAGGTCGGGAGATACTCGTGCTCCAAGAATCACTTGAGCATCAGAATCAACGGCAGATGTGAGAGCCGTTGCAATCTCGTCCACTTGTCCAATGGTCATGCCCAAACCACCCTCGATTTGAAGAAGACATCCTTTCGCACCTGCGACGTTCATCGGTGCCAAGGGCGCCTTGATCGTTGCGTTGTAGAGATCGTCCAGCTGCTCGTGGTGACCAGTACCTACCAGCATGGTGGAACCACCTTTGTGTTGAACAATGGCTCGCAAATCCATCAAATCGAGATTGATAAGTCCCATCGAAAGAAGTGTGCGAACCAATCCATCGATCAAATCTTCAACCCACTCCGAACCCATGCTCCAATCTTTGCCCCTGTCTCGAGCTTGCCGAGCCAATCGTTCGAGAGAAAGTTGGACACAAACATCTGAATGATGTTCCAGTCGTTGAATCTCGGCTTCTGCAATCTTCTTCCGTGTCGGTTGACTGTCGAACGGAAGGGCTGCAATGGAGAGGACTGTTGCCCCGTGGAGTTTCGCCTGTCGGGCGAATTCATGCGAAGCCCCGGTTCCAGTACCTCCACCCAACCCTGCAACGATGATGACCAATTCCGCTTGTTCAAGAAACGGACGTGTGCGGGTTGCTAATCCCCTCATCCGCTGTTCAGCAAGAGGAGGAAGTGCGGCACAACCCAACGCATCCAAGGTGTGCCCGAGGCGAATGATGTGCGCCCCATCGACATCTGGAAACCGATCGTCGGCATCGAGCATCAACAACGATGCACCCGCACCCCTTTGATGGGCTCGTGCAGCCCAAACGCAACCGAGCCCCCCAATTCCTGCGATGAGGATTTGCGATGACTCCATGACAAACCCTTGACAAAGACGCCCTTGAACTTACCTTATTTGTCCACGAATCGAAGGTAACGTCGGCGAGCATCTCGAGCCCAAGCGTTGTCCGGTTCAAGGTGGAGAACTTTGTCGTAATAAGAAATGGCTGTTTCAAACTCTGAAAGATGACGGCCGTACAAATGACCAAGATTTGACAAAACAGGAATGCACTCATTATCGTCTTCAAGCATACTCAAAAGAAGACGCTCAGCCGCACCAAGATCGTTTTTGAGCATCAAGTCTTCAGCCTCGTCCAATTGCTCGAGTTGAAGTGTTGAAAGGTCGTAGATGTTGTCGAAGGGAGTTTCCGCCATGGAGGGTCGTAACGGTCGAATCACAAGAATTCTTGCCCTGTTACATTTTGCTCGAAAAACGGCACACTGCAAGACATTATTTTGGCGAATCACTAACAATGTTTAAGGGGTCCTTCCAAGTCGAAAGGTTACAGGGTGTAGCCATGCTGACAACCTCCTTCTCAAAACGCCGCCCAGTTGCGGTTGCAGTGTTGCTTCTCCTGCTTCTCCCTGGCCTTGCAACATCGTTGCCAACGGGCATCGGTGGCCAGCAAAACGACATCGACGATGTCGCCAAAGAAGGATGTCTTTGCCACAACGCAGCACCATCAAACAGCGTTCAAGTAATTCTTGACAGCGTTCCTTATGCTTGGACGCCAGGCGAGACGTACGAATTCCAACTCCACATCATCGGAGGACCTGCCGCCGGAGGACAATACTCCGCAGGATTCTCAATGCGGGTTTCAAGCGGTGAGCTCGGAGGAGCCGGCGCCGACAACTGGCAAGGCGATATGCAATCGCTCACGCACACATCTGCCTCCGCTGCAGAATCCGACCGAATGTGGGACATCACTTGGACAGCGCCTGCTCAAGGTGAAGGAACCGTCACATTTTGGATCACCGGAAACAGCGTCAACGGCGACGGAGGCCTTGGAAACGTAGTCGAGGACATGTGGAACCAGTTGACCTTCGCTCTTGTCGAAGGGGACGAAGACAGCCTCTCTCGCGGTACTCGAACAGTCTTTGCAGGTGACGGCAACGTTGCACCTCCAGAACCCGAATCACACGGAGCCGACCTGCACCACATGGGCGCTAAATTACGTGCACACTGGCTTGGCCTTCTCGGATTTGGAGCGGTCATCATGTGCGTTGTCTTCGCTGGCTTGATGCTCCGTTACGGATTCTCAACATCGTACGAAGGACGAAGCAACCAGTTGCGCTTGCGCTACAAACTCATGCGAAGAGGTGATCAGTGATGTACGACGACACCATCAACAATTTGCTTAAGGGTGTTGCAGACGGTTCGATTTCCGTAAAGGATGCTCGCAATGCTTTGGAGGGTGTTGAACTCACCGAAGCGCAAATGGACGAAGCAATCAACCACGGCGTCCACAATGTTGCAGAATCGGGAACCATTGTTAGCGCAAGTCTTGCACCATCTGGTGGCTCCTACCTCACCATGTTCTTCTTTGCGTGGGGTATCTTCTGGGCATGCTATTGGGCATTCTCCCTCATTTACGGACTCGCAAAAAGTTGGGACCAGCAGCAACTCGCATTCCATCTTGCCATGACCTTGACAACACTGATTCTCATGGGCGTTATCTATCTCAAGTTCATCCTGCCGGATACCATCATCGTCAAACATTCTCAAAACAAGTACGTCCCTGAACACGTTAAGGACTGGAAGGAGTACAAGTGGTGAAGCATATGGCGAAAGATTACAATTTATTCGTTCCTGAAGCAAAGGAAGGCACTGCCAACGCTGGTGAAACCGTCATCAACCGGCGACAGTTCTTGCGGTATGGTTTCAATACAGCAACAGGTGTTCTCGCAGCATCACTAGGCGTTCTTGGGTTCGCTGCCATTCTCCTCCCACCAGGCGGTGAATCCGCTGGTGACCTCTCGGTTAAATTCTGGGCCAAGGGTCGTGAAGATACAGCATGGTATGGGCCAAAACACCTCCAATCGATGACAAAGGCGGACTTTGTTGCAGAAGCAGCCAACTCCAACACCGGCACCGCAGGTGCTGCTGGTGTTTGGAACGGCGTCCCTGTCGTTGTCACCTATGTCGAAGACTCCAAGTGGCAAGGATCACCAACCGACAACAACAAAGCTCGATTCCAAATGATGGAAGGTTACGATGAATCTGGAAAGTACATCGGCCACTTCGAGGACATGGTTGCGATGGACGAGCGCATCTACCCATCCGATGACCTCATCATGGTCTTTGGACGTTGCACACACCTTTGCTGCATTCCAGGTTGGCAACTCGTATCCAACTCATACACAGACGACACGTGGACACCTGGCGGCACCGACGATGGTGGAACCAAGTTGTTCTGCATTTGCCACTCCTCCCGATTCGATACCACTGCACTGGAGATGAACACCAACCGCAACCGAGCCAACGGTGCAACCTTCACCTATGCAGGTGTACGCAAAGCAGGAGGCCCGGCTCCTGTTGGTCTTCCACTGATTCCGATTGTTCTCAACAACGGTGTCGTTGAGGGCATAACCGACTACGTCGATTGGTTGACGTATTGTGATTGAGGTGATATCATGACAACAATGTTCTGGATTCTTTGGTTCTTCATCGCTTTCATCATCGTTCTCGTTGCCTTTACACTCCGTAAGGAAACAGAAGAAATGCCACGTCGGGAAATTCTCCGTGCCGTTGAGTCAACAGGCGGAATGGGTATTTCCGAACGGGCCTTCCTGTGGGTATTTTCGTGGATGGACACACGGTTCCGCATCCAAGACTACTGGAACATGTCCAAGGGTGCTTACTACAACATGCATCGCCAAATGCCACTCACCCACGCTGAAAAGTACAAGTTGCGTATCATTTGGTATTGGTACCCATTGTACTGCCTTGGCGGTATTTCTTTCCTCAGCTTCATCATCCTTGTTTTGACTGGAACCATTCTCGGAATTTACTACGTTCCTGGCGGCGAAGGTGATCCATCACCTGCGTATGCATCCATGGAATTCATCATGCTCGAACTTCCGTTCGGTTACATCATCCGTGCAGTTCACCACTGGGGAACACACTTCATGGTTGCATCTGTGTTCTTGCACATGTGCCGTGTGTACTTCACAGGTGCTTACCGAAACCCACGTGAACTCAACTGGCTCATCGGTGTTGCTTTGATGGCGTTAACCATCGTCTTTGGTTACTCTGGCTATCTACTACCATGGGACAGTCTTGCATACGGTGCTGCCGTCATTGGAATCAACCTAGCCAACTCCTCCCCATTGATTGGAAAGTACATCGCAACCCTTCTCTTCGGCGGTTCCTCTTTGACGCCACGAACGGTAACACGGATGTACTTCATCCACGTCTTCATTCTCCCTGTGATTGTGACAACATTGATCATCATTCACTTGTTTATTGTCTGGGTACAAGGCATTGCGGAGCCACATTGATCGGAGGAATTTGAATGGGATTAATGGAAAATTTAGGACGAGTTGCAACCTCGTATATGGATGAAAAAGCCAAGCTACAGGAGGCTGGTGAAAAGCGAAAGCGTACCCGCATGGGTCACGGTTTTTGGCCACATGAAGTTCTTCGAGATACCATTCTGTTTGCGTTCATGGCAGCAGTTCTGTTGTTCTATGCGTGGTTGATTCCACCACCATTGCACGGCGCTGCAGACCCATACGCACAAGCGGGATTCGTTTTCCCTGATTGGTATGTACTGTTCTCATACGGCTATCTACGATGGGGAGAGTATCTCCCTCAATTCACGGTACCAACCGGATTCATTGGTGACATTGTCGGCCAACCTGTCTTCGCTTGGAACGCTGCATGGTGGGGCGCTGCACTCACTGGCATTCCAGTCGGTATTCTCGCACTTCCACCGTTCCTTGGTGGACGTGAAAAGCGACCGGTCGAAGACCCATGGTTTGCGGCAGCAGGTGCTGTTTACCTCGCTCACGTATGGTTCATCTCTGTCTTTTCGATCAACATCTTCCTCGAATTGTATGGGAAAAACAGATCGGATTATTGTAAACTCGATTCACATGGAGATCTGTTGTGTGGGACGAGAGCACCATGGATCGCTGAAATCTTCAATGCCGTGCCCTGGATTCTCACCGGCATGCTGTTATGGATTGTCATCTATTTTGTTGGACGTAATATCCTCGTCAAAGCATGGGGATCAGGGTTCACACCGGAACACGGCAAGCGTGTCATCATCGGTGCACTCGTCATCTCCGCAGGCGCATCGGTTGCGACCTTCGACACCTATGATAATGGATTCTGGGAAGCAGGTGGACTGTTGACCATCAAAGGACTAACACACGACTACTACCCTGAACTGGAAGCAATGCGTACACAACCTTCCGATGTTCATGTACACGATACGAACGAGTTTACCGATGATCGTGGCTACACCGACGGCATCGTACCGGCGGCAGCTTGGCTTGAGTGGCAAATCTTCCAGCCTGCTCGAGAAATCATCATTGATTTCAGTGATGCCAACAACCATCAAAACCCATCTGAGGGCGACAATGCTGCAGGCGACACCGTGACCTTCGCTGGTGGAGAAGGCTACACAAAATCTGGAACATTCACCGTCTCAGGCGAGTACACCGATGAAGCACTTCCGACCGATGTTACCTGCGAATACCGAGCCAGTGAGCGCAAGATTGACGGCGTCAATACCGCAACAATGCTCTCGAGCACCATGAGCGTCACCGACAGCTCTGGCAAGGTCCTTGCTTCCTTCACAGGCTGTGAAGGGGCAGAAATCAACCTCGTACCAGGGAACTACAACTACGAGTACACCCTTGTCGCATCAGGTGCCTTGGCTCTCAACGATTCGATCACAACGGAAACAACCTACTCCGTACGTGCGTTCCAACCGCTTCTCTTGTGGGACGACAACTCTGGCGCACACGCCGGAAAGGTTGTTGATCTGACCAACTCAACGATGATTGCAATGGTTCAAGCCGATGGTGGAGCGTATTCGGTCACCGATAACCCATCCTACCACGTCAACCCGAAGGCACTCGATGCTAAGTTGACCTATGCAATGTTCATCCCGTGCCTGACCTTTGGTGCTGTTGTCATCGTTCTGTTGCGATCGATGGCACGTGGCTATGAATTCGAGATGAACAAGTGTTACGGCTGTGACCTTTGCGACGATGCATGTCCAGTTCGATTGTTCAATGGGGGAGACAAACTCAACATCATTTACAACTCATGGAACAATGAAGACGATGGTGTACCGCTGTATTCGTGTCTCACATGTACTGCATGTACGAATGCTTGTCCACAGTTGGTCAACTACGACTCCTACGTCGACATTCGACGCAGCCTGATTGTAGGCGGACCAGCTGCAGAAATTCCTCACACTGTTCTTCAAGCCGTTCTTGCTGCTGAAGCTGAGGAAGCATCCAACGATGACTTCATCCCAGTTGAAGAGTACCCGATTTCCTCGAACGTTGGCTACTATCCTGGCTGCGTTGACTATCTCGACCAAGAGATGGTCTTCTCACACGTCAACGAGGGTGAAATGAACCTTGGTGATTCAACAACGGCTGCCTTTACTCTGTTCGAAGAAATGGGGCACGATGTTTCCTATCTTGGTCGTGACTTCCTCAAGTGCTGTGGCCACGACCAGAAGTGGCAAGGACTGACAGAAGTCTTTGACAAACTCAAGGCCTACAACCAGAAGAAAATCGAAGCATCCGGTATCGATACTCTCGTTTCTTCATGTGCTGAATGTTTCCGTACCTTCGCTCGTGATTACGAACTTGAGGGTGTCAAGGTCATGCACACAACAGAATACCTCATCGAGAACGGTTTCGATATGCAACTCTCGACCGATGCAACCACCGTCACCTACCACGACCCATGTCGTCTTGGTCGACAAATGGGCATCTACGATGAGCCACGTGAACTCATCAACGCTGTTGAGGGTGTTGATCTTGTTGAGATGGAGCACCATGGCGAAGACGCCATGTGCTGTGGTGTTTCAAGCATGATGTCGTGCAACGAGAACGCTCGAGCACTCCGTGTTGCTCGAATGGAAGAAATCAAGTCGACCGGAGCAGACACAATGCTGACCTCCTGTCCAAAGTGTGTTTCCCACTTCGAGTGCCTCAAGTTTGAGGGAGATGAACGCTACGAGGACATCGAAATTCTCGATGTTGTTTCCTTCCTTGCTCGTGAAGTCAACGCAAAGAAGAGCGAACTACCTGCAGCAACTCAAACAGAAGTTGAAGCTTGAAGTTAATCTTCAGATGGTACGTCATCGTCCATACCGACGATCTCGTAGTTTGAAGGGAACAAAGCGATCAGAACACCTGCGATGAGGCTGATGAGGCCCCACATGAATTCTTGCTGAACAAAGAGAAGTTCAAGTGCGATAACGCAGAGAACGAGTCCTCCGATGTTTGAAGTCCAAACGAGTGTCTTGAAGGTTCCAAGTGATACACCAGTTGTCCCTTCCTTGCGGTATGGGCCGAATTCTCCACCAAATCGTTGGGCTGTTGGTTGTTTTCCTTTCTTTGACACATACATCACCTCATCGGTCAATCATGCTGATGGCGTCTGTTGGACAGGCAAGAACACACAGACGGCAGCCTGTGCAAGCGTCACGAATGATTTTCGCTTTCTGATTGCTTTCAACATTGATCAGTGGACTACGCATAGCTACTTTGTACATCTCAATCGCATCGTCATCGCAGACGATGGTGCATTGATCGCAGCCAATGCACAGTTCTTCTTTGACAAATGCAACGGCTGACTCTCCGCCTTTCAATGAAGCGTGTTGTACACCACGTTGACGATTCAGACTTGTCCGGATGCGCTTCGCCTCTTCTTCGCGGCGACGCTTCAACTCATCCGAGGACGTCATGGTTCACCTCAACCATGGGTTGCCCTTCAAACTTGGCAACGCTCAAATGAACAAGAAGGTCGCCAAAACAATAGAATGCACCAACGAGTAGTGGCGGATTCCAAGCTGTCAAACCGGTCCACGGGACGTTCGCAGCCCATGTCCAGTTTCCAAGGAAGGTTCCCCACAATTCCATGAAAAGAGCAAGCCATACCATCGAAGCATACAGCCGAGGTTCGGGACCCCATTGCGTGAATCCAATCGTTAAGAGAATCAGCAAAACAGCAGACGTATCGGTTCCCTTGACTGCACCGTACACGACAAATGGAACGAACAAGAGAACCAGGGGCATTGGTGAACGTTCAGGGATCCGTTGAGCAACACGGCGTCCAAGATCAAAAAGGAAGTAATGCCCAACGGGAACAAACAATGGCATGAACCCTCGTTGATATTCGTAAATCAGCCACACCTCACTGAAGAACAACTCCATAGGTGTGGCAAAGGCAAGGACTGCAATCATCTCGATTCTCTCTTTTCGATTTGTATTCCAGAAGATGTAGGAAAAGACACCAATGCACCAAATGTCGACAGGCCATTGAGCGTATTTTGCTGAGATGAGGAGTCCTACTGCAATCGTTAGGACATACAGGACCTCACGACGCATGGCCCTGCTAAGGGTCCAATGTTTAAATCAACCAGTTAGGATTGTTGCAAGGCTTCCGCCTCAAGTCCCATAGCAAGCATCGACAACTCTGACAACAGAGCATGCCAGTTGTGAGCGTGCGTCATGAAACTGGAATCCTCTTCTGAAGTTACGAAGAGAGCACTCGGCGAATTGAGATTCCCCATTTCATCTTTTTTTGGGTTGATACGATAGAACCATGAGGATGCATCTCCATCAACGAGGTAAACAACGGGTTCGACAGGTGCTCCAGCATCTGTTTGCATCAAGGTTGGAACGCCTTCTTGAATGAGGAAATCCTCTGTATTCGAATTTCCTTTCCCATACATGAGTTTCTTCATTTTTCGATTCGAGAGATTCAACAATTGTTGACCCGATGTGACGGTCATGATACCGAGTCCATAGGTTCCACGATTGTTCTTGACGTATGCGACAGGTTCTCGGTCGATACCGAGCGCAGCGTACCGTTGTGCTAATTTTGCCAAAAACACATCAACATCGCTAGCAAGTTGAATTCGACAAGCTTCTTTTTCGAGACATTTCTCCTCTGAAACAAACGAGTCGCAGATGAGATGCCATGGATCAATACCAATGATTCCACTGATTTCTTCGATAAGAGGTCGTAAGAAATCAAAGTGCTGAGATTTCTTTCGTTGGTACCAACCCATTTGAGGCCGAGGAAGAACACTCTTTGTCGAGAGGCCTTCGAGACCACCATCCGTCAAATCGTTGTTCAAGAGAATAAAATCAGGTTGTTGACCTTGAACCAAGAGAACATCATTCACGACTTCAACCTGATGCAATGGAAGTGGTCCATGAATTCCATTCAAAGCATCGAAACCATCGAGTTCGGGGTTACCAATCGTGCATCGGTATCCAGCACGTTCAACCAACTGACAGAGCGTTCGGAGATTTTCCACATATCCTTGGTTGCGGGTATGTGATTCTGGATAGATGTGGACCCACTGGCAACCAGTATGATGTCGCTCGATGTGCGTAGCAATACGTTCCGTCAGATGAGGTAAATCAGATTCGGAGGTGTTGTTGAAACCTGCAGGAAATTGATTTGCATCAACTACGGCAATCTTCCAACCTGCATCACGAATATCGACACTACCGTAAATTGGAACATCAATCTCTGAACGCTTTTGAGCCATCCAAGCAACGATTTCCTCACGCTTGTCTTCAAGTGCTGAACTCAAGTCATGAACGATTGTCATCAGAGAACCTCCGCAAGAAGTTCATCGATTGAGCGATGGTGTTGTGGTTGATCGTATTCAATCAGATGAAGCGATTCAAACAGACCAAGACCTAAGGTAATTTCAGGTTGGTGGCGAAGGAGAGGTTCACAGAAATTCCATCGTGATGAGATCTCTTCAATTTGTGCTGAGTATTCGGAGAGGCACGTGCTTAGAAGCGTTGGTGACGTTGCTGTACCAGCAGGCAATTTCTTTCGCTCTACGACGCTTTTCGGCAGTGAGGTGAGCGAGGCAGCTTTCCGAAGGGCCATCTTTTCCAGTCCATCCGGAGGCAATCGTTGATTCATTGGGAGCGTAAATGCATCCTTTCGATGAGAACGGCCGAGGAATGGGACACGTACTTCCAGCGAATGTGCCATCGAATGGCGATCCACAAGTCGAAGTTGAAAGTTGCTCAATTGTCCATGCTCGAGTTCAAACTGAAGCGTATCTTGCAAATCATTGAGATGTGTTTGTGGTCGATGGTCACCAACCCACCAGCGCTCGTCATCAGATTCGAGTTCACCTTGTTCGAATTGACGTGCAAATGGATGATTGAGCATTGATATTCGGTGTTCAAGTTCATGGCGATGAGCAGTCAAATCAGCATAACGAGGATATCCTGCATGGATTTCATCTGCTCCTTGCCCACATAGTCCGACGCGTACAGATTGCGCCATGGTTTGGAACAGTGGCTGGAAAAACAGGACAGAGACGTCAAGATCCTCTCCATGCCAAGAAAGCGAGGGAAGATGTCGAGCGAAGGAGTCTTCCTCCATAATGGATTGGTGGTGCTTGAGATCGAGAGACGAAGCGACAACTTCTGCAGCCATCCAATCGGGATTGTCTTCGCTCTCTGCAACGGTCCAGCATTCAGGAATAGGCCGGTTGTATCGGTGCGCAGCATCACTCGCAACAGCCGCAACAAGGGACGAATCAAGTCCTCCTGACAGAACGATTCCAACGGGAACATCAGCCATCAACCGCTGTCCAACACTGTCAATGAATCCATCCAAGAGTTTCTGCGCTCCAGTTTCTTCGTTGTAAACTTCGAGAGGATTGAGACGTGGAATTGAGAACCGGTGAGAATCAAGAAGGTACGGTTCTCCATTCTCAAAGGACCAGACTTCAACGGTACCAGGGCGAACCTGATGAACGTCGAGGAACAACGTCGTCGAATCCAATGGATACTCCCAAACCAGGCGAGCCATCAATGCTTGCTCGTCCAATTGCGGGTAGAACTCAGAGTGTGCACGAAGCGCTTTGACTTCGCTTGAGAAGACGAGGGAAGCGCCAATTCGTGAGCGAATCAGTGGTTTGATGCCCATTTCATCTCGAGCAAGAATCAACTGTTTGCGTTGTGGATGCCACAGGGCAAAAGCGAACATGCCATCCAACTGTTGAATCCAAGCGCCGTGATCCTTCGCACTTGGAGTTACACTTGCACCAATTGTCTTCTCGAACAAAGCGAGGATGGTCTCGCTATCACCAGATGTGGTCCAAGGATAATCTGGCATTGAGGAGCGCAGTGATTCGAAATTGTAGATTTCTCCGTTCGCAATCAAAACGTTGCCATCTTGCGATTGAATGGGTTGAGGGCTGCCTTCCAAATCGACGATGGCAAGGCGAGCATGCCCCAAACAGATGGATTCATCGTGCCAGAACCCTGAGCCATTTGGACCACGATGATTCTGAAGTTGAATCATCTTCTTGACAATGCTAGGCTCAGGAGCACCAAGCATTCCTGCAAGCCCACACATGGAAATCAACAATCGGCGATTGCCTATATACCGTTGCTTTTGGTTGACATCACCAAAGCGGATACTTGAAGGCTACAACAGCAAGCAAAATTACTGCGATACCGAAGAAAGTGTAGTAAACCGATTGTGGAGGTTCTTTGGATTCATTGTCGCCGTACATGCTTACCAACAATTGGTCCTAGAGGATTCGATTCTTCAATATGGCGGCGAGAAGGTCTCACATGACGCCCAAAAATGGGTCAAAAATGAGAACCACTGCAAGAGGAATCAACAACATCGTTGCATTATCATCGATGTATCGTAATCGAGGCCATTCTGCTGCAACACAAATGGGTGCCATCATGGGCACCAAGACCCAAGGCGTCTCAACCAAATACGCACATGCAGCCCAAATGATAGCGATTCCAAGCATTCCAGCCCAGATAACAGTCTGCGTTGAAGCGCCTTTTCGGCGTAATTCCCCAAGCAGAGGATCACCAAGTGAGAGGCTAAGAATCAACGGATAAGCATAAGCTGCTTCAGGAGTGAGTAGAAACACCATTCCAACGCCAAGAGCGCCCCAAGCTAACGCTGAAACTTGCTTGGCCTCATAGGATCGCTGCCCAACCACGGTCCAGCCCATGCGTAATCGGAGAGCTTCTCCAAAGACGGCAATCATGATGATTGAAGAGACGACTTGAGCCAGCGAGAGTGAAACTGCATCTGCAACGTCTTGTCCAAATTCAAAATACAACAGAGGAAGAAAGGACATGGCAAGATGAATACCTCGACGAAGAATGTGGCCTGACATGCCACCAACAGACAATTCGACAGGATTTGTGAGTTCGACTTGATCACTCATTTCCGTTCCTCAATTGAGCGTATGCATCTTCGAAGGACATCAAACCTTCCTCAATACTTGACAGGAGCGTATCGAATTTGGAATGCTCGAGAAGTTTCCGTTCATGATGCGAAAGAAGTCGCTCTCTCCACCGAGCACGTCCTGCGCGAGTTGACTGTTCAAGCGTCAACAGCATCGATGAGGCTTCGGCTACACCTGTGCCATGAAGGGCACTGACGAGGAGAACATCAGGAGCATCCTCATGACCGAGGTGAAGCGATTCACGTAATTCATCAGCATGCCGTTGGGCACCATCCAAGTCGGATTTGTTGACAATGACTGCATCAGCAAGTTCCAACAAACCAGCTTTCTCTGCTTGCACTCCATCACCACGTGCAGGCCCCTCGACCAGAACAATCCGATCTGCAACAGCGGCACATCGAACCTCTGATTGACCAGCTCCTACGGTCTCAATCACGACTTTATCCCATCCAACATGAAGGAGACAAAACGCCATCTCACGGACAACAAGTGGAACGGAGCCGCTGGTTTTTCGAGTCGCAACGGAACGAACGTAGACAGAATCTTTTCGATCAGCATCATCGACAATACGCATGCGTACACGATCGCCAAGGAGCGCACCTCCTGATCGTGGAGACGAAGGGTCGACTGCAAGGACTGCAACGCGTAAACCATGGTCAACCCATTCATGGAGCATACGATCGAGAAGACAGGATTTTCCAACACCAGGAGGACCTGTTAGCGCAAGAATGTTCCAATCGGAGTCGTTTCGTTGAGGTTCTTCAATCTTCAACTCACCGTTTTCAATCGATGACAGCAAGCGTGCAAGTGCACGACGGTCTCCAGAAGATGCGGCATCAAATCGCTCGTCCAAGGTCTCACCTTCACGCCGATTGGTTCCAATGCCATCCTGCGCCGTGCCCCACACCCGCATCATCACGCTTAACAGCAGTTGCAATGAATTCAACCATTTCCTCTGAGGTTGTCCCAGGTCCAAACAACGCACGCACACCTGCTTCGAACAATGGAGGCCAATCGTCTTCAGGAATGATACCACCTCCGAAGACAATCACATCGCCCATGTCATGTTCACGAAGTGTTTCACAGATACGAGGGAACAAATGGCCGTGCGCTCCAGAAAGTGAAGAGAGGCCAAGCAGGATAGCGTCCTCATCACGAACCGTTTCAATAATCTGCTCAGGTGTTCGGCGTAATCCTGTGTAAATGACTTCGTGACCAGCATCTCGAAGGGCACGTGCTACGACCTTTGCACCGCGGTCGTGTCCATCGAGCCCGGGCTTTGCGATGACAATACGAAGTGGCTGGTCCATGATGCATCCATTGGACTGATGGTTATGAAAGAGTCGTTGGAATCCATGAAAGCACAAAGATTCGGGGATGATATCAAATGTCAGTCCTCTCATCCAACTTCATGCCTTGGGAGGCGGACCCCCCTCATCTCCAACCCAGCAAAGGCTATCTCAGGGTTCGAAGAGTCAATCGCGCCATCATGGAGACATGGTTTCGTGAAATCTCAACCGTTGATGTTGACACCCTTCCAGAAGAGGGTGGAATCATCTACACGGCATGGCATCCTGGAGGCCTCATCGATCCGATGCTCATGATGGCTGCTCTCCCTGGTGGGTTGACGTTCGCAGCAAAATCAACGCTGTTCAAGATTCCAGTGCTCTCTCGAATCATGAAGTGGATTGATGTCCAACCTGTCGAGCGTGAGCAGGATGGTGTTTCCAGCCCGGAAGAGCGAAAAATGGCTAATTCAAAACTCATCGATACCTTGGCGGAACTTGTTGCAAACGGTGAGCGAATTGCCATCTTCCCAGAGGGTATGAGCCACACAGAATCCTATGCAGTTGAATTGAAAACTGGAGCAGCGCGAATTCTTCTTGAGGCACATCGCAGAGCGGTTGCAGCAGGCAAACCGACGCCAAACATCGTCCCGATCGGATTGCACTACAGCGATCAACATTCATTCCGAGAACGGGTGAGTATGCAAATCAATCGACCTCTTGAAGCACCCCCCTTGCCCCAAGCAGAGGGTGCACCACAACCGTCTGAAGATGAACTCGCTCAACACGGAGAACAAGCACACGACCGCGCATGGTGCAACGAGGTAACGTCGCTTCTACAAACAGAAATCAATCGAACCAGCCATGCTCAAGAGTCATGGGAAGACCGTGAATTGGTGTGGCGTGCACGTCGGATGATTCACACCATCCGGAGCGGTGAAAACGTTTCCAAAATCAGCTACGATGAAGCCGTTCTCGGCTCTCGACGTGTTCGTGCAGCATGGCAGTATTTCTCAGTCAACGACCCAGAACGCACATTGGAAATTGAGACGAAATTCAAGGAACATCACAAGGAGATGGAGCGCATTCAATTGCGCTCATGGGAGTTGCAAGATCGAAGAAAGAAGATTTCAAAGAAAGCCTTTGTCAAAAATTTGGCGTTATGGCTCTGGTCTGCATCATGGATGCTTGGATTTGTCACTTGGTCAGCCATGATTGCCACGGGTGTTCCCTATCTTTTCGTCCGGTTCTTTGTTGCAATGAAGGCGAGTAAACAAGAAAACAAAGCAGGCGTTGGTTCAATGAAACTCCTCTATTCAATCGGTTTATATCCGATATGGTGGTTGTTTTGTGCCATCACGCTCGGATGGTTCATTGCATCAGCATCGTCACCTCTACAAAATGTCAATTTGCCGGGATTCATCCTACCGGTTCTCGCAGCAATTCCATGGATGCTTGTATCCATTATCCTTCTCTTTTGGTGGCCAGTATCAGCCCGATTGCATCTGAAACTGTATCAACGTCTAAGCAAATCGTGGAAGAACCTGAGACTGTGGTTCAAACTGCGTAGCGGTCAAATCGAATGGGCGTCACTGATTCAAGCGCATCAAGCCCTTGCCATGGAAATGGCTTCGATCGGAAATGGTTTGATTCTCCCGGGCGATCCTGATTGGCAGGAACCACCTGCAGGAAAAGACGATTGGGAAATGGTGCAATTCAGGCCCTCTGAAGGTTGATGCTTACCGGTTTTTTGAAGGGCAACGAATAAGGGCGTTATGCCCAACCCAGTGTCGGTGAGAAGTCTGTCATCCACGGAACAACGTCTCAATGACCTGCGTGCTCGAAAGGCTCGAAGCGAAGCTGGCGGTGGCCAGGCTCGCATCGATGCTCAACACAATCGAGGAAAGATGACGGCAAGGGAACGTCTCGACATGTTGCTCGATGAAGGTACATTCCAGGAAATCGATGCGCTCGTTGAACATCGATGCAGAGATTTCGACATGGACAAGAACGTCATTCCTGGCGATGGTGTCGTCACTGGCCACGGCAAAATCAACGGTCGTGAAGTCTTCGCCTTTGCCCAAGATTTCACCGTCTATGGAGGCTCACTTGGAGAGATGCATGGACTCAAGATTTGCAAGGTTCTCGATATGGCTCTCAAAACAGGTCGTCCTGTCATTGGCCTCAACGACTCTGGTGGTGCACGAATCCAGGAAGGTGTTGCTTCGCTCGGCTCCTATGCCGAGATTTTCTTCCGCAATGTCCGTGCTTCAGGAGTCGTACCACAAATCAGCGTCATCATGGGCCCATGTGCGGGCGGTGCGGTGTACAGTCCTGCCATTACTGACTTTGTCATCATGGTCGACAAAACAGCACACATGTTCATCACCGGTCCAGAAGTCATCAAAACGGTTACCAACGAGGTCGTTTCCTTCGAAGATCTCGGTGGAGCAATGACGCACGCCTCGAAATCGGGTGTTTCTCACTTCACTGCAGACAGCGATGATGCAGCCATACAACTCGCTCGAGATCTCTGTGACATGTTCCCATCGAACAACATGGATCGAGCGCCAATACGAAAGACATCCGACAGTCCAGACAGATCTTGTGATGCGTTGACGGACTTGATTCCGGAAGACACCAACAAACCGTACGATGTCACAGACGTCGTTCGAGAAGTCCTCGATGATGGAGGCTTTTTGGAAGTTCAAGCGGATTATGCCATGAACATCGTTTGCGGATTTGGCCATCTTGCTGGACACACCGTCGGTGTCGTAGCCAACCAACCGAAAGTCTTGGCAGGGTGCCTCGATATTGATGCAAGCGACAAAGCTGCTCGCTTCGTTCGCTTCTGTGATGCCTTCAACATTCCAATCCTCACCTTCGAGGACGTTCCCGGTTTCTTACCCGGGACCAACCAAGAATGGGGTGGTATCATTCGACACGGTGCAAAGTTGCTCTATGCCTATGCAGAAGCGACCGTGCCAAAACTGACCGTTATTCTTCGCAAAGCCTACGGAGGAGCATACGACGTTATGTCATCGAAGCATATCCGAGGCGATTACAACGTGGCTTGGCCAAGTGCTGAACTTGCTGTTATGGGCGCTGATGGAGCCGTTGAGATCATTCATCGACGACGCATTAAGAATGCTCGAAACCAAGAACAAGAGCGTGAGCGTTTGGTCCAAGATTTCACAGACACCTTTGCCAATCCATACAAAGCAGCAGCGATGGGTTACATCGATGATGTAATTGAACCAAGTGAGACCCGTTCTCGACTTTCACGAGCCTTGCTCATGTTGCTTGAAAAGGAAGAAATTCGCCCTGCTAAGAAGCACGGAAATATTCCATTGTGAGGCATGAACATGGCTGATGAAGCAACACGACGAATGGCTGCCATTGCAGCAGTTCTCAGCCTTGTTGAAACTGGTGATGATGCATCGCAGCGGGGACGGCAACGTGGTGAAGCTTGGTCACAGGACCATCGAAGAATGAACATGGGCCGTTCCTCGCTCATGCATTACAGAAGCAACAGAAGCCCTTGGAGATGATACGATGACAGAAAAGCGTACAGTCAAGATCAACGGTGAAGAACTCGAAGTTGAGATTGCAATCAACGATGATGGAAGTTACGATGCGACGGTCGAAGGCCAAACCTTCACCGTTGAAATTCCAAACGCTCAAGCAGCACCACGTGCTCGCCGAGGCGGCGGTTCAAAGAAGAAGAAATCAGGAACGGTCTCAGCGAACATTCCTGGAAAGGTCGTGACGGTCGAAGTCAAAGAAGGCGATGTTGTTAAGGAAGGCCAAGTGATTCTCATTCTCGAAGCGATGAAGATGCAAAACGAGATACAAGCACCGGTTGATGGAACGGTCATCAATGTTGCCTGTGAAGAAGGACAAGCGATCGAAGCCAACGTTCCACTCGTAGTCATCGAACCAGAACCAACCGAAGATGAGGATTGAGAAGCAACAGTTCAAGATGTATGAAGGCGAGGTATGTGTATGAGCGAAGGACCGGCGTGTGATTATCCTGGGTGTGGAGAAGTCGGTGTTATCATTTCACGACTTTCTCCCGAGGGATACCTCGTCGCTACGGGCAAGAAGGCCTACTCTTTCCGTGAAGCCTATCGCCGCTTTCATTACTGCAACAATCACCATGATGAGTTGATGAACGGGGTTTGGTCCCGGGTTCGCAAACCGGATGACAAAAGCGATGGTCACGTCGCACCTACGGCCATTTAAGTCCATTTAATCCGGCGTAGTCGTGATATACCTCTTCCACGTGGTTGACATATGCACGTCGCCAACAACGAAAATTCAACGAAAGCAACATCCGTTCTTTTGACCCTGATGATGGTTCTTTCATCGCTTCTACTCACCGTTTCACCAACGGTCCAAGCAGTGGGAGCCAATCAAAACGATCTCAACTCAGGAGGAGATCTTCCAGACAACACGAGCGTTGGCATCACCAACTACATTTTCTCTGGAAGTTACAGCGGAAATGGTGAATTGGATTACGGAGATGATAACGACATCATTCGTGTAGCACTCAACGCAAACCAAGGACTTGCTGCGACCCTGTCCTTCCCTTCTTCGACCACATTCAGCAACGGAACGACCGTCAACAACCAGTTCCAACTCGGCTTCTACAACAACACACAATCCTTCATGGGTCTAGCTGGAGCAACAAACCCTGTCTCGCTCACAACCAACGGTTCAATCTCCGTCCCGCATGATGGTATGGTGTACGTCAACATCTCCCGTGCCACTGGTTCTGGCTCGTGGTCCCTCACACTCTACAAGTTCACCGTTTCAGGAACTGGCGGCGGTGGAAGCGGTGGCTCCTCATCTCAAGGACCACCAGGCGCAGGTACAACCAATCTTACCGTCCTCAACACGACCTATCTGAATGGCAGCCAGTCCTACGATGACCTCTACATCGGCTGTGGAATCGTTTCGTGCGGCTCCATCGTTGCTACAGGAGACCTCATTCTCAGCGTTAACACGCTGACGGTCATGAACGGTGCATCCATCATCGCCTACGACCAACCAACCAACACACAAGGCGTTGGAGGGTCTGTCCAAATGTCTGCCAGTTACATCGGCAACGGTGGCGGCGGAGCAGGACATTCAAACACTGGTGGTGGAGGAGGATCTTCAAGCACGTCTGGAACGGTAAGTAATGGTGGTTCTTCCTTCGGCGTTGGTAACGAAACGGGTTCGAATGGAGGCACCGTCTTTGATTCCAGTGGCAACCAAGTTTCTGCAGGTGGAATTGGTGGTGGACGCATCGTCATTTACGCCGATGTAATCGAAATCTATGGTACCATCGACGCTTCTGGCCAAGATGGTGAGCAAGGATACCGATATCAAAACGGATCGGGCAACGGTGGTTCAGGAGCGGGCGCAGGCTCTGGTGGAAGCATCATCATGCGAGCCAACGAACTCACCGTTGGTGCTTCAAGCGGAGGTTCGATTCTCGCCGAGGGCGGCGATGGTGGAGATGGCGCCGACGGTGATTGTTTGCCCGGAAACCCTTGTGTGGGACTCCTCCATGGCGGACAAGGTGGCGGCGGTGGAGCCGGTGGAACCATTGACATTCGTGCCAACAGCGCAGCAAACCTGATGATTTCTTCAACCTCCACCATCTCATCAAGTGGTGGAATCGGTGGCTCAGGTGGTGCTCCATACGGCACAGGATCTGCAGGAAGCGCAGGTTCCTCTGGTGGTAGTGGAACAGCCAACAGTGGCACGTGGACAGGATGGAGTTCATCGAATCCACCTCCACCAACAACTGGCCTTCCGAATCCGTGCATCGGTGCTGGAACCAACGCAGCAGGCAACATTGTAGCTGATGCCCTTGAAGTCAACGATGCACAATCGACTGCATCACCTGCAAGCATCCTACCTATTTCATGTACTGACCTTTCGCTTCATTCCTCAACCGATGTTGATTTCTTTGAAGTCCAGTTGGTAACAGGTGTAACGTACTATGTGAACGTCACTTTCTCACACGCCATTCAAGATGTGGATGTCGGATGGGATGATGTCAATGGAACCTTCCTCGCGGCTGGAACATCCGTTTCAGACAACGAATTGTTGACGTTCACGGCAACACAAAACGTCACATCCTACGTCGATGTCTTCCCTTACCTTGGCTTTGGAGGAACATCCAACCCAATTACCTACAACATTACGATCGAGACCGACAATCCTGGAGGTGGCCAGAGCCTGGAATTGGCTTACGTGAACATTGTCAACGATACGGATGCAACCGTGTCTTTTGCAGGCCTGCAATCGAATACGACCTACAACTACACGACGGTTCTCACACAATCGATGATTGGAAACACGTCCGTCTCCTACAGCCTAGGAAATGGAACATTCAACTCATCGAACTCCTCGACCTACTCGTTCGGTGTCAACTACACACTCGAGAACAACCAATCAACCTTGGAGGTACTTACACTGCTCTACGATGCGAATGGCAACCTCATTGCGACTGGATTCGATGAACTCGACATCGATATGTTGGCGATTGAAGCAACGTCTTCGACAACGGGAGAAATCAATCTCACGAATCTCAGCATTGGAACTGATTACGATCTTCAGTGGATGGTGTATGATGAATCGCTCTTCTTTACAGCATACCTCGCTAACAACAACAGCGTCTATGCTGGCCTCAACGCTTCAGTGATCGATGAAGACGTTTACACCTTTACTGCTCAATCGGAAACTCGGGATTACAACATCACATGGGCTGGTCCAACGACCTCGAACTTCCACGGATTTGTTGCCGTTCTCAGTGTCAATGGAACGGTCATCAATCTCGAAAACAACGAGAACTTCACAGCGTTTGGAGATGACTTCTTCATTCCACAGCTCCCTTCGATTGTCATCAGCAGTGTTTCCTCAAGCGTCAATTCAACGACCAACGATGTTACCACACGAGGTCTCGACCTCGTTGTCGGTGACACCTACAAGTATCGAATCAAGATCCTTGACTCAGGAAACGCTACTGTTGCACAATCACCACTTACCACCATTACGGCTACCTATCAGGGCATGAGTTTCGGCACCTGGAATTACACAACACCAACCACCTCTGGAACCTATTGTGCCCTTGCAGAATTGTATGAGGCAGATGGAACGCAACGCATCGGTGATTTGTCCTGTTTCACACTGACCTTCGATTCCGATTTCGACGGTGTTGCCAACGAACTCGATCAGTGTCCATCCAGTCCTGCAGGATCTTTGGTTGACCAATATGGATGCGCTCCAAATCAGCGAGATACCGACGGAGACGGTGTCAACGATGACGTTGATCAATTCGTCAACGATTCCTCACAATGGACCGATCAAGACGGTGATGGATACGGAGACAACCCAACAGGTAACAACTCGGATGCATTCCCATCGGATTCCACACAATGGTCCGATCAAGACGGCGATGGATACGGTGACAATCCAAATGGAACCTATCCTGATGCCTTCCCTACCGATTCCACCCAATGGAACGACATGGATGGTGACGGCTACGGTGACAACCCAGCTGGAAACAATGCAGACCTTTGGACCAACGACAGTTCACAATGGTTTGACACCGATGGAGACGGGTATGGAGACAACCCAGCCGGAACCAATGGTGATGCATTCCCGAACGATGCAACACAATGGTCCGACCAAGACGGTGATGGATTCGGCGACAATCAAAGCGGTACAAACCCAGACGCTTTCCCTGCTGATGCAACGCAATGGGCAGATTCCGATGGAGACGGATATGGTGACAACCGTAACGGAAACAACGGCGATCGATTCCCAACCGATGGCACACAATGGTCCGACCAAGACAACGATGGCTACGGTGACAACCAAGCAGGAAACAATCCAGATGCGTTCCCAGCCGAAGGCACACAATGGTCGGATGCTGACGGAGATGGTTACGGTGACAACCAAGGAGGAAAGGACGCTGACAGATTCCCGAACGACAACACCCAATGGAGCGACATTGACGGTGACGGCTACGGTGACAATGCCAACGGCAACAACCCCGACCTCTGCCCGAACACACCGTTTGGACAAACAGTTGATTCGACAGGATGTTCCGATAGCCAACTCGATGACGATGGTGACGGTATTTCCAACAACCTCGATGTCTGTCCAAACACACCTGCAGGAGAAACGGTCAACTTCAACGGCTGTTCAGACACGGAACTCGATGGTGATCTCGACGGCGTCAAGGACGCCTACGATGATTGTGTAGCAACACCACTTGGCTCAACCGTTGATGCAACGGGTTGTGCGGACTCCGAGAAGGATACAGACGGCGATGGCATAACCGATGACATCGATCAATGCCCAACGACACCGACCGGCAGCACAGCCAACATCTTCGGATGCTCTGCGGAAGAGCGTGATCAGGACAGTGACATGGTTGCTGACAGTGACGACCTTTGTGGCTCAACACCTGCTGGCGAAAACGTCGATGCCAACGGTTGTTCAGATACCCAAAAGGACGGTGACAACGATGGCGTTTCAGATGCAGTCGATACGTGTGCAGGAACCGCACCATTGGCTTTGGTCGATGAGAACGGTTGCAGTTCTGCTCAACTTGATGACGATATGGATGGCGTCTACAACAACAAGGACATTTGTCCAGCAACACCTGCAGGTGAAGCACCAGATGCCGATGGTTGTGGAGCAAGTCAACTCGATGACGATGGTGATACCATCAACAACGCATTTGACCTCTGCCCAATGACCAATCCAGATCCATCACTCGATGCCAATGGTTGTGTATCCAGTCAACGAGATACGGACATGGACGGTGTAACGGACAATCGAGACGATTGTCCTGCAACCAACATGACCAGCATCGCCGACGATGATGGATGCGCTCTCGAGCAATACGATTCCGACAACGATGGCTACAACGACCGAGACGATGCCTTCCCACTCGACCCTCAAGAATGGGAGGATTCCGATGGTGATGGTGTCCCGAACAAGCAGGATGCCTATCCTGATGACCCGACCCAAACCAAGGCAGAAGCTGAAAGTGGTGGAGGAGGATTCCTCATCTACACGCTCGTAGCAATTCTTGTGCTTGGTGCACTCGCAGGTCTTGGTGTCATGCGACGAAACAGCGCACTTGGCGTCGAAAAGGTCAGTCCATTCTCGCAGGAACCACTTGTCCAAGGTCAAATGGAGACACAAATGCTTGAGCAACAGGCATCGAATGACACTCCCGGAGCGGAAAGTGGCAATCAAGAATGGGAAGAAAACGGTGTTCGATGGCTACGCCAAGAAGACGGTTCCTTGTTCTACCTCGATCCGCAGGCGAATCAATGGATTGCATACGAACAAACTCAGTAACTGGGACAAGTCATAGGCAAGCATTTAGATTCTCGACCATGCATCAACAAGCATGGAAGAGAGGCTTCAGCATGACAATGTCGCTGAAGTCGCATTGAGTGCCATGGTCAGCATGATCATGATTCTCCTCTTTTCTGCCATTGTAGCAGGTATGGCACTGATGATGATTGAACAAGCGTTCATGGAATCAAGAACGCAGAGTGTGGAACAATCAGAAACGTTGAATTCAGTACCGATGGTTCTGGTCTTTGAGGTTGAAGAATATGACTCAACTGGAAATACCAACGATCGGCTCTATGTGATGTTCAAGTTCCCATATGCGAGTGAAGCGATTCCAGATGCGAACGTGAAATGGGCCATGATGTGTGATATCAACGATACGGGACCCACACAGACAAACTCTGCACATACGCTTGTGTATTCGAGTGGTAATTTTGACGTTGCAACTGATTTGAACGGTAACGCAGATGATGCGACCTATCTCGATGCGTTTAACCCTCAGACGTACTATCACGTTCTCATCGACCTGACCAGTCCAAATGGGAACGGTGATTGTGATCTGGTTGAAGACATGCATGCGACCTTGGTCATCGCTGTCGAAAAGGGAAGAACGACCGAACTTGACTTCTATGTTCCAAACGATGTTACGCCAGGTTACGATTTGATGAGTTGATTGCGATGGAGAAACAGAACGATACGCTTGCCCAGGTTGGAATTGGTGCGATGATCGTTTTCATTGGAATTCTCATCGCCGTTTCAACGTCGATGTTTGTGATGATCAATCAACTTGAGAGAATTGCACAAGGAGCTGAATCAACGGTTTCTGTTGCGACCAATGAAGCACACACACAGATTGTCTTTGTTGGTGGTTGGGTGGATGATGCCTACGATGATTATCTCCTTATGATTGAATACCAAAGTCTCGGAAAGAACGTCCAAACCGATGAAGTCGGTTGGGTGTTGTGGTGTGAACACAATGACCAGATCTTCCGAAGAATGGGTTACTTTGGCGATCCTGTTGCATCAGCTCCAGGAGGTGTAACATTATGGGAAGTAGGCGAGGACATTACACTCCCGACTGAATTGATTTCTGGAAAGCGATACTTCGTCATCGCCGATGGTGGAACTGGAACAGGTAACGGAGCAGGTACAAGTTGTGGCCCACAATGGATTTTCGATCGCGGCGTAACTGCCTATTATTCGATCTATCTTCCTGATGGAGGACATACGACCCAAGAATTGCGTGTCAATGTTTTCGAAGTAGGTGAATCTGTCACCTGATTGGTCCAAGCATCCCATCTCCCATTCGGCGAAGTCGTTAATTGGGACCGATGAATAGACACGGCTATGCAAGGAGACCAGAACAACCAGATTGTTGGTGAAATTCAAACACCACAATCCGTGACAATCAATACTGGACAACAGACTGGAATGCCCTTTGGTGCTCAACCCATTCAACCTATGATGCAACAGAACATCGTGTACATCCAAATGCCGAAATTCAAACATCCTATTCGAATCTGGAGTTACGTGCTCATTGGTGTGGGAACACTGATCTACATTGTTTCAACATTATTTGCTTTTGACAATGGTACCGAAACGGTGTTCGAATTGGGCTATGGAACGTGTTGTATGTTCTACAACGCGGCTTTTGTCTGCGAGATTGTCTTCTATTACAACATGATGGAGCACAATCAGTCCTATGGGCAGGGAACAGGTTGGGCCATTACCAACATCGTGCTCGGGGCGATTTTAACAGTCATTGGACTGTTCTTTGCATTCGGTATGTTTGCTTCGGCATTTAGCCTTTGAAATCAAACAACACCTTGTGCTTGCATAGCCTCAGCGATCTTGAGGAAACCAGCCACGTTTGCACCAAAGACGTAGTCACCATCTCGGCCGTATTCCTTTGCTGTCTCGTACGCAGCCTTGTGGATACCGACCATGATGGCATCAAGTCGAGCATCGACTTCTTCACGAGTCCATGCGAGACGGAGTGAGTTTTGGCTCATTTCAAGTCCAGAGGTTGCAACACCACCTGCATTGCTTGCCTTTCCTGGAGCGAAGAGGACACTGTTCTTCTGGAAGACTTCTACTGCTTCTGGCGTACAAGGCATGTTCGCACCTTCTGCGACAGCCATGACGTTGTTGTCAACAAGCATTTGTGCTTCAGCACCATTAAGCTCGTTTTGTGTTGCACATGGTAGGGCAACATCAACGTTGATTCCCCAAAGGCCGTTAGGCGTTGGTTCAGGTGCGGATGCGGTGAAGGTTACACCGTCATAGTGTGCAGCGTATTCAGAGATACGTCCACGGCGGTTGTTCTTGAGGTCCATGATCCAAGCCAACTTTTCTCGGTCGATACCAGCAGGGTCGTGGATGAATCCACTGGAGTCGGACATTGTAACAGGCTTGCCACCAAGATCGAGGACCTTCTCACAAGCGAACTGAGCAACGTTTCCAGAACCTGAAATCGATACAAGCTTTCCTTCAAAGGATTCACCTTGAGCAGCAAGCATCTCACGAGCGAAGTAAACAAGACCGTATCCTGTTGCTTCCGGTCGGATCAAAGAACCACCGTATGAGAGTCCTTTTCCAGTGAGAACACCAGCTTGGAATTCATTGCGGAGTTTACGGTACATTCCGTACATGTAGCCAATCTCTCGACCGCCGACACCGATGTCACCAGCAGGGACGTCGCAATCTTGCCCGATGTGGCGCCAGAGTTCCATCATGAAGGATTGGCAGAAGCGCATGACTTCAGCGTCGCTCTTGCCCTTTGGATCAAAGTCTGAACCACCCTTTCCACCGCCCATTGGAAGGCCGGTGAGGCTGTTCTTGAAAATCTGCTCAAACGCAAGGAACTTGAGAATGGAAGCGTTAACCGATGGGTGGAATCGAAGTCCACCTTTGTATGGACCAATAGCACCGTTGAATTGGATTCGGAATCCACGGTTGACGTGTTCGTTACCATTGTCATCAACCCAAGGAACACGGAAGTGAATCAGGCGCTCTGGTTCAACAACTCGCTTGACGATGTCAACGTACTCAGGGTGACGTTCCAAAGCAGGACCTAGACTTTCGAGGACCTCCCACACTGCCTGATGGAATTCAGGTTGTTCAGGATCACGGGCGACAACTGCATCATAGATTTCTTTAACAATTTGCATAAAGGGTTTCCACCTTGAGCCTCTCGACCCTCAAAGTGTTTCTAATGGTTGTCATTGAATGGGTAGCCCAAATGCCGTTTCAAAAGGGTCACAGAGGACAGACAGTCATGAATCGCTCAAGTCGTTCAATGCGCCTCTGACCTTGTTCATCGACTTCAGCCATCGCATGGATGGCTTCCTCAATCATAGCATGTTGATCGGGTTGGATGGAGAGCAATCGACGGAGATGGTCAAGCAATGCCCATTCATCCTCTGTGATGACCTCATCATCGAGAGCTGCAATCAAAGCGGATTGATAGGTCGATACAGTTCCCATGGCCAGTTCAACGTCTTCCATCTCGCCAAATGGGTTCAGTTCCTCTCCACGAGCGATGGATAGACAGAGGGCAGTATCGCTTGGTTGGACACCGAGCGTGGCACCAAGAACTCGGAGAATCGCAGCTTCATCATCGGTGACAATCGAATCTTCGAGAGCAGTCTCGACCAATTGTAGGTAAAGTCGGTTTGCGGTGGTGTCTGCGAGCATAAACGCAGGACTGAGCGATGGGTTTTAGTATTACTCGTCCAGTCCATCTGTATTACAATTGTATGACATTTTGCAGTACACTTATATGCTTAGCAATACTACCACTGTCTACGAGGGAGCAAAATGAGCGGCCAAAGCACACTCACATCGATTCGACTCGATTCGGACACGTTGCAGGGTTTGGACATGCTCATTGGTCAAAACGGATTGAACAATCGATCCGATGTCATACGACTTGCAATACAGCAACTTCTCCACGGTCAACCCAAACTCCCTGGAATGAAGAGCGTCCGTGTTCCTATCGGCCGGCAAATGGAGCAACAACTTGCTTCATTGTTCGAATTGTATGGCGTAACTCACGAACAAGCAGCCTCGGAGGGTTTGCAACTTTACATCGATAAGAAGGTTCAGCAACTTGACCTACAAGACATACTCAATGATGCCGTAGCACAAGCACGTGTTGCGACACAACCAAGCAAGGAATACCACGAATGAAAAGCGGTGAGAGCAGAGAGGGGATGGGGATGATCTGGCACGAAGAAGACAACACGCTTCCGAAGGCCACCTTCAATGCTGTGCAGGACCGGTCCGACCTGCACGGCCTAGCTACCTTGCGGATACGTGCCCGTCGTGCACAGCGTGACCACCGTGGCCCCCAACACCACAACCCCCACAGCCCCCTGGATGACGGACAGGGGGACTCTGATTCCACACCTGTCTCTTGACGGTGGAAACCCCACACGTGTCGCGGCCCCCACTCCACGGCACACTTGACAACAAACTGCGAATGCTTTCGACACGAATCCTTTAGAGGGGTCGTCATTGTTCTCTCATTATGTCAGGCGAAGAATCCTCCGCATTTTCGGAAGATATTCGCTATCTCGCACACGAAGAGGCTCGACCTGGCCAACTCGAAATGATTCACGATTGCCTCAAAGCACTCCAACAAGGTGGACATCATCTTGCTGCAGCACCAACTGGTATCGGTAAAACAGCAGCAGCGTTAGCAGCAGCCATTGATGCTGCACGGACAGCCAACGGCCCACGTACGATCTTCTTCCTGACATCTCGACAAAGCCAACACAAGATTGTCGTCGATACCGTACGTCGAATCAACGCTCGACGGCCTCCCCAAGAAAAGGTACGGTTGGTTGATATGGTTGGACAATCGAACATGTGTGTTCAACCTTTTGCGAAAGAGTCCCCACCGTTGTTTTCTTTACTCTGCAGTCAGGCTCGATCCCAACGCACCTGCAAACCATACCTCACCCAAGCACCAGGATTACGTCAGCGGATTCTCTCCGATCCATTGCATGTTGATGAATTGGTTCAAATGGCGCAAACGCATTCTGAACACGGCGTTCCGACGCTCACATGTCCATGGAAAGCTGCACGAGAAGCCGTATCCTCAGCCGATGTATTTGTCGGCGATTACAATCACCTCTTCGTCGATGCTGTTCGAGAAGCATCGCTCAATGCTATGGAAGTTGACCTCTCCGACATCATTGTCATTGTAGATGAAGCACACAACCTTCCAGACAGGATTCGAATGGGGATGGAACGTCGGTTCACACCAACTGTAGTACGGAATGCAACCATCGATCTCGAAGAGTATACGGAAACGATTGCTGAATCTGCTGCCTCTTTGGGCTCAGATGGTTTGCTCTTGCAAGCCTCGCTCACATCATGGGCATTGAGTGTGATGAAAGTCTGCCGAGGACGAATCAGTGACTTGTTCAGAGACCTATTGAGTGAACCTGCAGAGTTTGAGGAACGCCGTGTCGATATGGAGCGTCTCAGAAACATCTTCCTTGCATCATGCGATGAAGTCGAAGGAAAAGTGGGACAACAGCAACTCCAACAGGAGCAAACTGGACTGGTTGAATCACCTGGCCAGGGCCTCGATCGTTTGAAGATTCTACGTGATGTTCTTCTCGATGTTGAAATCAAGGTCGATGCAGATGATGAGAATCCAAACATCGACATCGACGCCCATCGAATTGGACACCTTCTTGAGGACATGCTGCGTTTTGGAGAGTCAACTGCTCTTGTCTACGTGCATGATGCGAAAGGAAAGGAAGGTCGAATTACATCGCATCTTCTCGACCCGGGGTTGGTATCAGGACCTGTCCTCAAGAAATGTGCTGGGAGTATTCTCATGTCTGGAACATTGTATCCACCGAAGATGTATGCAGATTTACTCGGTATTGGACATTCCAAAACGACCAGTCGTCAATACGATTCACCTTTTGCAAGCCAGCGACGTCCAATCGTTGTCGCCAAAGATGTAACAACACGCTATCAGGATCGTTCCTATGAAAACACGCAACGAATTCGAGCCCATCTTCAATCGCTTTGCGATGGATCACCGGGGCATGTCGCAGTCTTCACGCCGTCCTATTCGATGCTGAACGATTACATCGGAGAAGGACAGTTCCATGGGGTCGTGGTTCGTATGGAAGATCGAACGTGGTCAAAACAGGATGTTGATCAATTGCTCGATGTGCTTGAAGATGCAAAGCAATCTGGTCGACGAATCCTCCTTGCAGGTGTCTTTGGCGGACGATTGTCAGAAGGTATTGATTATCACAATGGATTGCTGGATGCAGTTGCATGCATAGGTATTCCAAACCCACCACCGTCCATTCATCAAAAGGCCCTACGTACATACATTGAGGAGCGATTTGGTCGAGCCAACGCTTGGCGTTATGCTTCGACTCAACCTGCGATTAACGCCATTCTTCAAGCCATGGGACGACCAATTCGGAGCATTGCAGACCGTGCATTGATTCTCCTCTTGGACAAGCGCAACACCGATCGGACCTACATCGAGTGTTATCCGAAAGACATTCGAATGAACACCTCAACCGAACCAGAAACGACGAAATCCTTTGCACGAAGGTTCTTTTCAAGGGTCCATCGTCAATCCGAAGGTTCATCATAATCAAGCAGGAGGAGAAACCATGAGCGAGTGGAAGCGCATAGAACTCATTGAAGAAGAAAAGGGTGAGACGCTAGCGGACCTTTCACCTGCTCCGCATATGCTGCACCAAGAATTTCAGCAAGATGCGAGTCACCTGCATGAAGTTCAAGCCATGCACACACACGTCCTTGTTCAAGCAGGCATGTTGCCTGAAACACATCTTGCTGATGTGGAACCATCGCAACGTTTGGATTGGATTCTGAATGAGTTGCATGGTATGCGTAATCCGGATGGGCTGACGATTCCAATGAAGGGCGTTTCGAGTGAAGACGTTGAAATCAACGTCCTCAATGCTGAAAATGAGACGAGCGTCAAAATCACCATCCATGAAGATGGTCATGATTCCCTTGAGCGTGTTCTTCCACTCACTGGAGAGAACCTTGATGTCAAGGCCCACTTCGTGGACGGCCACCTACGCTTGCGCTGGTAAGATTAGTACTTCTTGTAACTAAGTTCAGTGATCATCTTGTCCAATGCAGCCTGTGCGGATTGTTGATGCGAAGCACCCAATTCTTCACGACTGTATCGAGCCATTTCGAACATGTTATCCAACGATTCAAGCGCTTCATCACTGATGCCTGGAGTCGCTTGTCGGATAGCAACTTCGAACTCGCGAACCGTTTCGAAGTCTCGACGTAGCAATCCACGCGTCTGTAAGGTTGAGCAGAGGTTCTGATAGCAGTTGAAAATCGCCTCTCGTGTTGCATCTCCTGCAGCGAGGAGTTCAGCCGTGTATTCGAAGACTTCACTCATCTCTGAAAGCAACTCGTTCTGTCGAGTACGTCGATACATGACCGTTCCGAGAGCAACCGCTGCTGCAAGGAAGACCAAGGCAACGTAAGTCCACGGGCTCACTTCAGAGGCTTCAGCTTCGAACTCGTAAGCAGGTGCAAATCCATTGAGTCGTGTGCTGTTAAACTCAGCAACGGTCTGGTCCGAGAGTCTTGGATCGGTGATGACAATATCGAGTGAAACTTGGCCAAAGATTGAGGCATCGCCGTATGCAGGGTCGTTGTTGAACTCAAAGTCTGCAACACCATCTGCATCCGTCAACTTGGTCATAGCACCAAGTTGTGATCCGTTTCCAGCATAGAGATAGAACTCAACCGCAATACCTGCAAGTCCAGTTGTTGTATCTTCAGCTACAATCGTAACTCGGCCGTCGACCTTTTCATCCACGTTTTCTTCAATCTTATCCACGAAGATTTCGATTTCTGCGTTCACCTTAATGTAAATCGGATGCGATTCTGACGCACCGTTGATGTAACGACCAGTGTCTCTTGGAACATCAATGCTAACGAACTGCGAACCCGGTGACAAGGTCAATGGAGCATTGACGACGATTGTGAAGTTTCCAATGTTCCAATCGACTTGTGCTCCATCGAAACAAACTGCACCTTCGAAGTTGTTGACACAGTTTGTGCCGTTACCGACATAGAGAACCACATCTTCGAAGACTTCACCAATGCCACCGATTTCTGCAACGCTTCCTGTCAGACGAATCGGGTTCGCAGGATCCGAGCGAACAGACTGAGGGGGCGATGTGCTGTCAATGGTGATCACAATATCTGCCCAGACGGTCACTGTTCCGTTGGTGAGTGTGCTCAGGTGTTCTTGGGTTCCCTCGAACACAACTTGGATGATGTGACCGTTTCCTCGTTCAAGATCCATACTCGCATAGACTTGTCCTGAGAATGTCCCATCGGAGGCTGTTGTCACAGTCGACATGTATTGGCCATCAAGATACACGAGAACACTCTCGCCACCGATTCCATCTTGATCGACCGTATCGATATCGTAGAGACGTCCAGAGAAGGTCCAGAAATCTCCACGGGTTGCATCCGTTCCATCGTCAAACTCCAGCGTCATGGCAGAACGATGCGCTAGGAAGAACGATTGGTTGGCTGACCCTTCTCGATAATAGCCTTGAGCAAGGACATTCGCTTCAAGCAGATTGTCGCCAAAATTGAAGAAGTCCTGAACGGTCCATTCGTACGAGAACGTTCCATCAGCTCCTGTCGTCACTTGTGACAAAACAAAGCCGTCGACCTTGAGTTCAACAACGTGACCTTCGATCGGCTCGAGTTGGTTGTCGAGCACACTTCCGGTAATCGTCGTTGTATCGGTCACTGCAAGCGGAGAAGGTACAGAAACAGAAACAAGAATCTGACTGAAGACGGTCCATGTACCACCAGCATCGCTTGGCAGATAGAACACCGTTCCATTGAATCGAGTATCCAGCGAGACTGGACCAAGCGCTGCATCAGCAGGCACTGGAATGACGGCTGTAAACAGTCCAGTTTCATCCGTTGTAACATTGGTCATCCACACATCGTTAAGATAAATGTCGATGGTTAGGTCTTGCAATGGATTGTCAACAATGTCCAACAATCGTCCTTGGACCGTCATGGTTTCTTCACGGTTCACCTCACCTGTCGGCGTGATCAACAAAATTTGTGTCGGCACACTGACATTGAAATCAACGGTTGCAGAACTTGGCATGTAGAATTCTGGGTCAACAGAATCACCGATACCGATTGGATCAACCCAATCACGGCCACCGGTGAAGCGGACTTCGACCATGTGCATTCCAGAAGTTGTGGATTCTGGAACGAGATATGCAATGGAGTAGGCACCGGTCAATGCATCACTTTGGACGCTTGCCACCGGGACTCCATCAACAAACAAACGAACAATGGCAACGGAAGCGACTCCGTCGACATAGAGCGGCATGTCCAAATCGTCGAGCAATGTTCCATTGACATACAACATTTCACCCGCCACAAGGGATTCTGTATGTTCAAGAATCGTCAAATTCGTTTCAGCGAGTGTTACGAATTGAGTCGAGGTGTTGTATCCGGCGAGACCGGTTGTACCTGCGAGTCCATCATACGAAGCAAACACGTCGCTGAAGCCGACGGAAGAGTTGAATGGAACCAACAAGGTACCAGTTGCTGTGCCGTTTGCGAGAGTAGTTACAGTAACCGACACCTCGTCGGTCATGTTGGTTGCAGGCAGCGAGAAAGTTACTTGCTGCCCATCGATTGGGGCACCCGTATTGTCCTCGAGCAAGATTCGTATGTCAAGGAAATCACCTCGTTCCGTTCGGTCGTTCAACGACGGTTGACCGAGCGCGTCAAGCGATGGATCAAGGAACGTAATGATGGAGAACCCTCGACTATCAAAGGTTGAATTGTTCCGCGATCCGATGTAGAAGTTCACTGTTGGAACAATCGAGGCTTCCAACACGTGTGTTCCACGTTCAAATCCTGGAGTGAGTGTAATGCTAGCATTCCACCATCCGCCGTCTTGAACAGATCCATTGCTTACAGCAAATCCAGTAGGTGCATCATCGATTGTGAACAGGACGTTCATAATCAATCGAGATCCGTCTCGATTGGTCAATCCACTTCCATTGTCCGAAACGACACGTCCTGAGACATTGAAACTAGAACCTGCAACGGGGTTGTCTGTGATCGTATCAACGACCATGAATGTGAGCGAACGAACGGTCACACTGCTGAGATTTGCTTGTGTTGGGAGAAGATCTGAGCTACCGTTGTAGTAGTAACTGACCACGATCAAACCGAGCGGATGACTTGATGGAATTGCAAAAGAGGTGTTGGCAATTCCTGACCCGTCTGTTGTCACAGATGGCAACCATGTTTCATGGAATTTGGTCGTTACACTTAGATTCCCAAGTGGCCTGAAGTTGAAACTTGATTCGACAAGGGTAGCGCTTAGATTCACAGTCTCTCCACGATTGACAAGGACCGGGTTGCCCGGCTGCAATCCTTCGAGTTGTGTCACGCCGAAGACGAAAATCGCAGAGGAGGTGTTGGAAGGCAGGTAGTATGGAGAGGAGTCCTCGAGAACTTCGACAACGAGTGTACGTGGACCTCGAACAGTACCGTTGTTGGCTGTGTCTGTCGGAACGGTGAGGTTGAAGCTTCCATTCGAAAGAGTTGGAACACCACTGCGGAGAAGTTCCTCGGGGTTTGACAACCAGTAGACATCGAGTCGAACACCGGAAATCATAGCACGTGCAGGGTCATCGTCATCGAGAATTTGTCCTTGCATGTTGAACGGAACACCCGCTGTAATGGTCGATGGCAAGACGTCAATTCGAATGTCGGTAGGCACTTGTACGGTCACATCGACGAACGTGCTGTTTCCTGTTCGGCGACTGTTTCCAACAGCGAGAGGATCGGTCAAGTCATCAGCCACCAACATCTGTAGAACGTAGTCGCCTGGTGCGAGACTTGCTGTCGCCCAGGTGAATGAAGCATTTCCTTCAGCATCGGTGACGGCAGTACCAATGGTCTGATTCGAGTTTCCAAAGTCCCAAATGTATTCCACGGTAACACCAGAGATGTTCGAACGATCGGCGACATCAAACACGGTGGTATTGAAGGTTACTTGATCGCCTGAAACGAATTCCATTGCACTCAATTCTTCCTCTAGCAGGAATTCAGATTCGATACCAACTGTCAAACTCGGTAGCGTTGGTGGGTTCGGTGGTGTTGATGAATCAACGACGCGATAGTACGCTCCACCAGCAGGGGCCATCGCTTCGAAGTTGAAGTCAACAGCAACCTCGTAGCCATTGGATGGAAGCGTTGTTGGCATGACAACTGTGAGATTGAATTCACCGGTTGCATTGTCCAGCATGCCATTTGCCAAATCGATTGGGAAGCCATCACCATCAAGCATGGTCATGGCGATGATGGTATCGTTTCCAAGAACACGTTCAGTCGTGAACTGCCCATCGAAGATGTCCCCTACAATGTAGGTTGTATTGCCCAAGTGCGTCCAATCTTGGAGGATGGTCAGGTTCCAACCAATCTCAGCTTGGACTCGAATCAGTCCTGACGCATTTCCGGGTTGATAGAGCGTTGAACCGTTGTAGAGGATGTCGAACACATAGTCCCCTGGTCGCAAGGTCGAGTCCAGTTGCCATGACAAAGTGATGAGCGATGAATCTGGATCAGTGGTCGTGTTGACCCATGTTCCATCAAACGAGAAGGAGTAATCTCCAGGCACAGCGAGTCCGACTTCAACACCCATGTGGTCAGAAATTTGAACCAAAACATTGGTCGGTTCTCCTCTCAATTGCGGCGTTGCTATCACTTCGAAGTTCAGGATGCCAACCAATGCGTAAGGATCACCTGTACTGAGGTTCGCATCATCGGTTGATTCGTAGAGGTCAGGGTAGAAACGCAAGCGTACTTCTAAGATTCCTGCTGCTACATTGACATCCGATGCGTTGAGGAAGTGCTGGATGCTGAATGCACCATTCACGGTGACATTGAAGATTTCAGTCCAATCACCACCGCTGTTGTTTTCTCGCATTTCAAATGAGAGATTACCAGCCATACCCACCGGAGAAGCACCAATGGTCAAGGCAGTACCATTGACGTAGATATCGTTGTTCAGAAGGAGGAGACTTGAGTTTGTTCCGGGACCTTCCAGTGTAGCCGTGAGATT
>JBMYNT010000010.1:0-47341 GCA_049598575.1 Candidatus Poseidoniaceae archaeon
GTTGAAGTTTACACCCTCAGAAGAACATCAAGCCTTTCCTGGTATGGTCAATGGTGGCATCATTGGGACACTTCTCGACTGTCACGGAAATTGGGCTGCTGCGATTGCCCTCATGGACGAACATGGGCTGGATGAACCGCCATGCACTGTCACTGCATCTTACTCCGTGTCGTTGCGACGACCAACACCAATTGGGACTGAATTGCATGTTGAAGCATATCCAGAAGAGATCGGTGAGGACAGAGTCCATGTTCGAATGGAACTGAAAGCCAATGACAAGGTCTGTGCAACTGGCAAAGGGTTGTTTGTAGCTGTCAAAGAAGGCCACCCTGCTTATCATCGGTGGAATTGAGGTACAAGCATGGCCAAACCATCCAAGGAGCAATCAATTGTCCTCAGCCAATTGAAATATGAAGTTCTTGAACAAATGAGAACAATCGGATTCGAGAACGGGTCTCGTTTGAATTCACTCAACACGATACCCCTAGCAGTCTTGCGACGCAATGCAACGCAGCGTCACGGCGTGACTCGATTTCGACGTGGTGCAAACGCATCGGAATTGAAAACTGAGGATGTAGAGACGGTCGATCTACACCCTATGTTGCTAGAACCTTCGTGGCATGATTATGCTCGATTCGTGCTGTATCATGAGTACTTGCACGCACTCGGAAATCGTTTCCATGATGCTGCATTTCGACGACTTGAACAGTTGTGGCCTGATGATGGAGCGGAACGTGGTCGTGAATTTACCCAATTTCTACGTCAAAGGACTGCAACATGGTTGTGGGCGTGTACAACCTGTGACAAGAAGTATCCACGAAAACGAAGAGCAAACGGGCGTTTCCGATGCAGAGCGTGCTCAACCACGCTCGTCGACGTCATGAACACGCAGGAAGCAAACTAAACAAGTCATCATATCTCGGACAAACGAGGTCAATCTATGAAGAAGAGAACGGGATGTTTTTTCATCGTTGTTCTTCTTTGTATGCTTGCTCTTCCAGCAAGCGGTTCGCTCACCGATCAAGAAAACGGGGGCACGCTGTATTTCTCCTGTGAATCGGATGACAATTGTCAACTCACGCCTGTTCCAATCGGAGAAGAAATCATCTCTGGCTCAGTCCAAGCCAATCCTCTGATGCCAGAATCGGTTGCTATCGAGTTTGAGATGATACCTGCACAAACAGAGTTAGCCGTCCTTCCTGAAACACTCGATGAGTTGTTCATCGATTTGCGAGTTCAGGGCGATGCTGCAGGCGTGTACACACCCGAAATGGACGTCAAACTCATCATCGGCTCAAGTGTTACGGACCTCGAATCAGAAGATTCAGCCCTTCCGAGCATTGGTGGAGGAACAGGTCATCGATGGGAAGATACAGCATTGAATCTTGACAACGGACGTCTTTTGTGGCCAGGAGATGCCGTTCGTGCACGAATTGTTTTCACCGTTGATCGCCCCTCAACTTGGGAGTTGCATCTTCGAGGCGCATCGTTTCTAAAACTCGACATTGCTTGGTCAGAAAACGTTGCTGCTAAGGATGTGGACGAACCTTCGAGTGCACTGCAACCCAAATCAACCTCACTCGAAGATGTTCACTATGGAGCACTTGTAGGCGATGATAGCGATTGTTGGTCGTTCAACGTTGAAGTGAATGAAATCATGCGGATTCTTATCCAGTGGGAGGACGTACCGCTCGAATTGCAGCAAAGCAACGGCATCCATCGCTTGAGAACATCCGGTGGGTTGCAAGTCGCTGCCCCAGAAGTCATCACCAAAGCAGAAGGTGATGAAATTCTCACGAATTACCGCTGGCGAGCACTTGAACCTGGTGACTATGTCTTCTGTTTGAATGGTCAAATCGATCGGTTTCAACCCTACATTTGGAGCGGTGTCTACGCTGTAGAGAGTTCAGGTCCAACGGATGCTTCCGAATTCGAAGGGAAGGTTTCCTATGAGGCCCAATTCTTTGATTTCTCAACTGGAAAAACAGAGGATTTGTCGCAGCAAAATGGAGTTTTGTTGTTCCCAGTCATCGGATTCTTCATCTTCTTTGCAGCTCAGTTTACTCGTTCAACAACGTCCACTCGTCTACGATCCTTTGTTTTCGTTCCTGCCATTGTACTGCTCTTCTTGAGCGGTATTGTTAGCCCCCTGTGGACGATGGCCGACGAATCGCAATCAGACTCAGAATGGTCCTTGGAGACACTCCTTGACGAGCGAGTCAAACAACTCTGGGATGTTTCGAGCCCTGCGACACCTGAGGCGACCATGATCGAACATGTAGGTGCGACCTTTGGTATTCGTAATGGTGAAGATTTGAGACTCTGGCTGAACATTGAATCTGCATACGAACGAGAAGATGGACGCTGGCAACTCATCGTCGATGGACTTGACGATGTGAGAATTGACCAGCTTGTCTTCGATCAGATTTCTGAATCCCGCAACGGTAGAATCACAGACGGTCTCGATGAACAAATCGTCACATTCTCCATTATCGCAACCCGTGCATTGCTCCTCGATTTGATGATGTTGGAAGCATTGCTTGTTGTCGACGAACAACCATCAAACTCAATCCACCACATTGATACTGCGATGATTTCGACCTCTTCGTTTGGATCCTTATCGTCACCAACATGGGCCACCCGCCCCGCAGGTATCGATGATGGTTCTTGGAAGCGCTTGCAGACTTCGCTCTATCCTGAACGAATAACGGTAACCTTGTGCGATTGTGAACTTGATCTGTTGGACCTCCAAGTCGAATATTCGAATCAATTTGATGCTGAAGACACGCCCTCATTCGATGCACTAAGAACAACCAGTGGCATTATCCCTTACGCCGGAGTCGTCACAATCGTATCGATTCTTGTTTGTCTAGCCATCATCATCAATGAAGAGCAGCGACGTAGGAAAGCGAAACAGTTGGCTGAAGCTTATGCTTCAAGCAGTACAATTTGGACATCACTCTTCTGAAGATGCCTTCTTGGCTTTCTTGGAAATGTCTTCGGCTTCCTCATCGCTGATGCCAAGTGCACTTTGGAATTGCTTCAACTCAGCCAGTTCTTCTTCGGTGATGATACCGTCATCCCAAGCCTCTTCGTAGGCTTTCGTGAGGAATTCCTTGTAAGCATCTGGGTTGAGAAGAACATCACGAATCAATCCATGGTCAATGCTGCCACCGGATGAAGAAGATGCACTCAATTCCATCATTGCAGCAGAACGACGCATCTCTTTGACGGCCATATCTTTCAGACCATGTCCAGCCCAAACGGCACCTGCAGCAACCACAGACGCTGCAAACCATCGCATAAGGTCAGGATCAACAAGTTCACCTGGAGTCACGAGGTGGAACAACCCAAGAACAGCCATTGCTGCACCACACATCACCTCGAACCAATCGTTGAGATCGGGTTCATCCGAAAACACAGAGAGGCGTTGTTCAATCAGGAGTTCGGTCTGTTCGTCCATGAACTTCGTATCGACTGGAAGGACTTAGGCGTGTCGGCAGCCAAGAAGAAGCGCATTCCTTTTCAGCCGTTGGCGTAACCTACGGTTATGGGCGAGGAGGAAAGGTCGATTCACAACCTCTCTTTGCCGAAGAAAGCCATCGATTTTTTCGAATCAGAATGGGGTATTGAACGACTTCATCCGCCTCAATTTGAGGCGATGGGGCCCTTGTTCGATCAGAACAATATCTTGCTGGCTATTCCAACTGCATCAGGCAAGTCGCTTGTTGCTTACATAGCGATTCTCAATCAACTTCTCAATCACAACCCGGGCTCTCGGGCGGTCTACATCGTACCGCTCAAAGCGCTTGCAAGTGAGAAATTCGAGGAACTGAAGGAAATCGGTCAACACCTTGGATTGAAAATTGGTCTCGGCATTGGTGATGCAACATCCGAAGCAAAGAACATCGATGACTCCGACATCCTGATTTGTACCTCCGAGAAACTCGACTCACTGATGCGTAGTCGCTCTGAACTAATGAGCAACGTGTCGGTTGTGGTTTCGGATGAATTCCATTTGTTGCATGATGCGAGTCGTGGGCCAACGCTTGAGATCAATCTCACTCGATTGCGAACCTTGCGACCGAATGCACAGTTGATTGCATTGTCAGCAACCG
Source organism: Candidatus Poseidoniaceae archaeon (assembly GCA_049598575.1). Classification (GTDB taxonomy): domain Archaea; phylum Thermoplasmatota; class Poseidoniia; order Poseidoniales; family Poseidoniaceae; genus MGIIa-L2. Next base: position 4,119 of record JBMYNT010000010.1, read on the forward strand.
TTGGAAACTGTGAGATTCTTGCTCAGTGGCTTGACGCTACCTTGGTTCAATCCGACTGGCGTCCTGTCGATCTCGAATACGCTACATTACACGATCGTCATTTGGAGCCTCGTAAAATCCAGTCATCCTCACTTGATTCAAGTCAGAATGTTTTGTCGCCCCCACGCCACCTCGAGGGCCCGTTGAGCCACCCTGCTTGGATCGTGGTTCAAGATACAATCGAACAAGGTGGTCAAGTTCTTGTCTTCGTTGGCACTCGGCGTAGCGCTCAATCGGAAGCTAAGAAACTCTCAGAACGCGTTAAGAAACGGTTTGCAAAGGAACAGCCGGAACGATTGTTGGAACTTGAACAAGTTGCTGAATCGCTCGAAGGGCGTTCACAAACAAGCATGGGTGAACTGCTCGCAAACTGCATTCGTGGCGGAGTAGCCTTCCACCATGCTGGACTAACACACCGCCAACGCCAGAGCATTGAATCGGCGTTCAAACAAGGTCTTCTCCTCGCACTGTGCGCAACACCAACGCTTGCTGCAGGCGTGAATCTTCCTGCTCGACGCGTCTTGGTTCGCGACATCAAACGTTGGGACGATGGAATGAGCAGACCACTCCCTGTCATGGAAGTGCACCAGATGCTCGGTCGAGCTGGTCGTCCACGATACGATCCGGTTGGAGAAGCATGGGTGCTCTGCAAAGGAACGGACGGTTGGCAGGTCGCCGATGAGGTGAGTGAACGCTACTTTTTCGGACCCATTGAAGACATATCATCCAAACTTTCTGCTGAACCAGCAATGCGTATGCATCTCTTGTCCTGCGTTGCAACGGGTGGATTGCTCCATCGAGATTCCATTGGTTCGTTCTTCGATGCCACCTTCCTTGGAACCACCATGCCAACCAACCAACTTCAAGATCGACTCGATTCAATGCTCGATTGGCTGGTTGAGGAACGCTTTTTGCGACGCTTGGGCGTGGATGAAACCTACGAGGCCCGTCGTCAAGACAAGGTCGTCGATGAGGATGAAACATGGGATGATGATGTTCCTGTGTGGGTCAATGTTGCCCAAGAATCCGGCGGTGTTACCCTTCGAGAGGAGCGACAAGTCAAATCTGCTCCGTCATCCCATGCAACGCCTTCCTTGGGGTTCGTTTCAGCCACTTCACTCAACAGCGTGGGTGGTTGGAGTGATGCAACAGGCGAACCACCATCGATGAAATACGAGGCAACACCAATTGGTGAGCGTGTTGCACAACTGTATCTTGATCCTCTCTCCGCTTCGATTCTTCGAACAGGGATGCGCCGTGCCGTTCGTCGATTGGTACGAAAAGATGGACCTGTGAGTTCCTTCGGACTGACGCATTTGGCATGCAGCACACCTGATTTCGCCTCGCTTTGGGCCAAAACAGCGGATCTCACCATCGGTTCTGATTTACAACTCAAAGCCGCATCGGTCGAAGATGAACTCCTCTACGATATACCATACGAAGAACGACATCTTGGACTTGTCAAATCCGCATGGTGCCTTGAGCACTGGTTCGAAGAAGAAACCATGCGTGAGATCGAAAAGCAACTCGATGTCTCCCCTGGAGATGTCCATCACCGTGTTGATTTGATGGATTGGCTGTTGTATGCAGGTCGTGAAATACTCCTTAACGACGATGTTTTTGCTGATGAACATATGCCTGTTCTTGCTCAATTGTCCTCTGAATTGGACACACTTCGCCAACGTGTTCGGCACGGTTGCAAGTCGGATTTGTTGAACTTGGTCAAAATCCGTCACGTCGGCCGGCAGCGTGCTCGTTCGCTTGCCTCTATTGGAATTCGAACACCAAAAGATGTACTGGCTATGACCCACAACGATCAGCAAAAGGTCGCTTCATGGAGAGGTTGGGGGCCGAAGTTGGTCAACAACATCATGACTGAGGTCAAAAAGGTCGTTCAGCGAGAGCATGGAACTGCTCCGGTCAAGAAACGAAGCGACGATATGCCACTCGATGGCGAAGATTTGGCGTAGAGTTGATGAGGCATGTCGATGCAGGGCGTCGCAATGTGGGAGACGTTTCCTTGTTGGTCTTGGACGAGCAACGAGCCATTGGAATTGAATTCCTTTGTGCAATCCTTCCAAGCGATCGTTCCCAATCATCGCTGGGTCTTTTGCCGCTCTGATGTCGCTCAAACGTCACGTCAATTGTGGACTGCAACGACGGTCAGCAACAGAAACACAGAGCGAGGAACTGCACAAGCTCGAACCCTTGATGCTGAGTTTTTACGAGTGTTAGCGGGTACGCACAACGTATCGGAAGCCTTCAAGCGAGCCGGTTTACAGAACAAGTCAACATCTGGTTGGTTGCTCCATATTCCTGATCAAACAACATCGATGAATGCAGAAACCATTGATCAAGAAGCCAACGAACTTCTCAATGGGCTCGGACTATCCAAGACATCGGAATCCTTGGAAATCAATGTCGATGGAGCGAAGAACCTCGGAATTACGCTCGATGAAACCATCGATGTAAGCCGTATTGAAGCATCTTTGATTGGTCACATCCTCCTCGCGGATGTAAGCAGTTCACAGTAAATCAAGCAGAATCCTTTCGCTTGACCCAATCATAGAACGCATGCATGATTGGACTCAGTTGTTTTCCATATTCAGAAATCGCATATTCATGCGTTTTTGATTCTTCACTCGTCTTGGTGCGCTTAACAAGGTCAAACTCAATCAGTTCACCAAGCCGGCGAGATACAGTCGTTGAGGATGCATCTACTCGATCTTTGATTTCAGAGAAGCGCAGCGACTGGTTTTTTTGATCCAGAATCATCAAAATGTGCAACGATTTTGACTTTGTCAATTGCTCAAGAAGCGCATCAACCCGCCCGTAAAGCGGGTCGCAATTTGGATTGGGTTCTCCGCTCACATCAATCATACTGCATAGGACGTTCTTAATCCAAAGGTTACAGTCTTGATACCAAGAGTAACAGTGTCGTTACAGATTATTTATGATAGGAGTGGTGTAAGTCGTCACATGCGAACATGGTTGGTCGTTTTTCTCCTGCTTTCCGTTCTCTCGTCCCCGTTGTTGACAACTGACCACACCTCATTGCCTTCAACTCAAGAACCACAACTATCAGAATCCACTGCGATTTCTGTCAGTCCAAACTCTGGTTGGACCACAGGCGGTGAAACGATCACAATCACTGGGTCAGGATTCTCCAGCCTTGCCTACAACAATGTCACGACCGATGGCCAGACCCATTCTTGGACCGTTTCGACTGTCGACTATGTCCAAGGTGGGCATGGCGACCAAGCCATTGCAGTAACCTCAAACGGTGACATTCACATTGTCTACTACAACTATGACACACATCAACTCAAGCACGCTGTTTACGATGGAACATCATGGACACGCTCGGTGATTGTCTCAAACTCAGGAAGCATGGATTATCGAGATGTTGAGATGGTCGTTGACAGCAACGACCACCTTCACGTATCGCATTGGGTGACTGGAGACTACCTCCATTATCGTTACTTCAACGGTACCGATTGGTCGATTCCCTACACAACGAGTAATGTCGATTCGTACGGAACTGGCATTGCAGTGAATTCACAAAATCGAGCACACATCGTGTTCTCAAGTCCAGCTTACGTTTGTGGAGGACTGCACATGGCCTACGATGACGGAAGCGGATGGAACAAGATAGGACTTGACACATCAACAGATCTAATCGGTTGCTATCCTTCAATTGACATCGATGACAACGATGCCGTCCATGTCTCCTATCGCGACCATCGAAACAGTCGCTTCAACTACATCACCAACGAAAGTGGCCCATGGGACAAATACCAACACTCGAATACAAACTCTCCGGGATATTACACGCAAACAAAAGTCAAGTCGGATGGGGACATATTCATCATTCAAAAGAACGCCAACGGCCTTCGCTTCGCTGAGGGATATCCAGGAACGCTTTGGAGTCAGGGCGGCATCACTGGCGACTCGGGTGACGACACATCGTTGTACCTCGATGCCCTCGACCGACCACACGTTCTCCATTGGAAATCAAGTACAGATGACCTTCTCTATTCCACTCGAAGTGCTTCTGGTTCATGGTCAAGCATGACCGTCGACGGAACCGGAGGACTAGATGTCGGTCGTTCAAATGCATTGGTGGTCGATGACAATCACCAAATCCATGCAGCCTATGCAGATTATGACAACAAGAATTTGCGATATGCGACAATGTCTGCTGGTCTTGTCGAGACAAGTGAAGTCAGCATTCAGTTTGGCCAGTATGGCAACGTGACTGCAACAGTCATCGATGATTCAACCATTCAAGTTACTGCACCGGCAGCAGGGAGTACCTACGAGACCGTCGACCTCACACTTTGGGGTGACAACGGAGCTATGCTCGATCTCAACGTTTCATATCTCTACATCGCTCAAGATGACATCGATATGGACGGCGTTCTGAATGTTGACGATGGTTGCGATGATGTTGCAGGAACATCAACGATTGACTTGTTGGGCTGCCCTGACCAAGACGGAGATGGGTACAGCGACACTGGCGATGCGTTCCCATCCGATGCTGGAGAATGGAATGATACGGACGGCGATGGCGTAGGTGACAATGGCGATGCATTCCCACTGGATGCAACGGAAACAATCGATACCGATGGAGATGGAGTCGGAAACAATGCGGACGATTTCCCACTCGATCCAAATGAGGATACAGATTCTGACGGTGACGGCGTCGGTGACAATGCAGATGTCTTCCCGAATGACCCGAGTGAAACCATGGATTCGGACAACGATGGTGTTGGCGATAATGCCGATATGTTCCCCAACAACGCCTTCGAATACGTCGATAGCGACGGTGATGGCGCTGGTGATAACGCCGATATGTTCCCGTTTGATGCCAACGAAACCATGGATTCAGATGGTGATGGCGTCGGTGATAATGCCGATGCATTCCCACTCGATGCAACAGAAACAAAAGATTCCGATAACGATGGAATTGGAGACAATTCTGACAGCCATCCATTCATCAACAATTTCATCGATAGCGACAACGATGGTGTCGTCGATCTCATGGATGAGTTCCCGATGGATGCCACCCAATGGTTGGATGCAGATGGTGACGGATTCGGAGACAACACATCTGGTAACAACCCAGATCTCTTCCCGTCGGTTTCATCGCAATGGAGTGACATCGATGGCGACGGCTACGGAGACAACTGGGGCAATGCGTCTTGGGATGATGTACGAACTGCATCAGGAATTGGCCAATTTGTCGCAGGAGCAGTCATGTCGGACTACTGCCCACAAATTAGCGGCAACTCCACGATGATGGGTTACTTTGGATGCCCCGATTCCGATGGAGATGGAATTGCCAACATCTTCGACCTGATTGACATTCCACTGGACAGCGATGGCGACGGCATTCCTGACGAATTTGACAACTGTCCAAACACACCATTTGGCACCCTAGTGGATGTCTCTGGATGCACATTCAACTCAACCGGAACAGACGGCGATGGTCTCAGTTCTGAAGAGGACGGCTTCTTCTCAGGAGAGATGGTTCAAACGGTCGGAATTGGAGCGATTCTACTCGCAATCTTTTCACTCCTACAAACCAATGCAGTAGCTGCCATCCTTCCCGATGCCTTCCGTTGGGTACAGGTCTTCCGTCGAAACAACGAGCTTTCCAAGGAAGAAGAGAACGAATTGACGTACCTGCAATCGTTGGTTCAAACCTATTACACCGAGCCAGAGACCCTTCGAGAGGAGGTTCGAAATCTCAAAGCGGATCTCACGGCTCGATTCATGAACAACGAAATTAAGAAAGAAACTCGAGAGAAATTATTTGTTGTTATCAAGGAATTGATTGCAGCAGATGCAAGTGAACTGCAATTCATCGCCCAAAGCGATGGTTATTTTGGCCTATCAAACACAACAAGTGTCGATGAGCGATTCGACATCCTTGGTGAAGAGGTGGCTATGCGCGATGCTACAGCAGGTACTCCTGCTTCTGCGATGCGTGGCGAGGTCAACCCTGAGGACAATCACGAGTACCTCGAGTACCCTCATGGAAGCGGCACATGGTTCATTCGAAATTCACAGGACAACGATTGGACCAAATGGGAACAGTAAGCAAGGCAAAGACTTCAAACACCACCCAGTCTAAGGCCAATCATGGTCATCCAATCTCAGAATGCACCGGACCACGGTCGGTCGACCAAATATCTCGACCGAACTCGAATGAACAATGCCCTCGAGCAAGCAATGGACTTCGGTGCCACGTACGCAGAGATTCGTCTGATGGCCGAGACCACATCTTCTGTTCGACTGAAGGACGGTCAACTGGAGCATGCAATTCCTGGTCAGGAAATTGGAGCAACACTCCGCATTCTGGCTGATGGAGCTTGGGGCGTTCATTCAACAACCGATATCTCCAACATTCCAAACGAAATTGAATCAACTGTCAAACTTGCTCGAGCTGTTGCTGCTCGACGACCAAGCGGTTCAAAACCGATTCAACTCGCTGAGATTCCAGTTCTTCAGGACGAGATTCACTGGCGACCAAAGAAGGACGTCCGCAACACAGACCTTCAAACGAAATTGGACATGCTGCAAAGCATTCATTCATCCGCAAACGACGATGACCGAATCATCTCTGTTGCGTGTGGTTGGTCCGATGAGCATCTTCACACTGAACTGCTTACAACGGAAGGTATGGATCGTACGTGGTCCTTCCAGCGCTCGATGGTCAACGGCATGGTTACGGCACGAGATGGAGGCGATCCTGTTTCCTATAGAATGCGTCATGGCGGGGAAGGAGGACTCGAATTAATCGAAGCCTGCGATCTCGGTGGCCTTGGCGAACATGCTCGAATCTCTGCACTTCGGTTGCTCAAAGCTGAGCGTGCACCAAGCGGAAAACTTCCACTCATCGCAGACCGTGATTTGACTGGTGTCTACATCCATGAAGCACTTGGCCATCCTTGTGAAGCAGACCTCGTGGCTGCTGGTGATTCGTGCCTTGATGGAAAACTTGGTCAGAAAATCGGCAACGACATCGTCACTGTCGTCGATGATCCAACCATGCGGGGCGGCTACGGTGCATACCCTATCGATGACGAAGGTCTAGATGTACGTGAAAAGACACTCATCAAGAATGGCATCCTCACTGACTACCTCAACCATCGAGAAACTGCGCATCACTTTGGCATTGAACCAAACGCTGGAGCACGTGCTCAAGACGGATTGCATCACCCGCTCGTCCGCATGTCGAACACGATGATTATGGGTGGCTCCTACACCGATATCGATGAACTTGCAGAAGACATCCAGTACGGTGTTTACGCATGTGGTTCACGTGGAGGACAGGTCGATACGGGTCGAGGTTCGTTCCAATTCGCAGCGCAGGAAGCCTATCTCATTGAAAATGGAGAGATTACAACACCGCTTCGTGATGTGAGTGTGAGTGGTTTGACACTGCAAATTCTCAACGATGTTGACGGATTGACCAAGGATGCTAAACTCGCAAGCCCTGGTTTCTGCGGCAAAGGACAGACCGTTCCAGTCGGTGATGGTGGCCCAATCATGCGCATCCGTGAAGCCCTGGTGGGATGATTCGTGATTCCTGATGACGCTCTTGACCGGCTGCTCGAAGGATGTCAGTCGATTGCAAAACGATGCGAAGCACAAGGCATTCAAGAATGGGAAATCGTTGCCTCTCAAGGATATGGACGTTCGCTTGACATTGAAGCAGGCCGTATTTCTCTTGCATCGGGAGGGGGAGAAGGAGGTTTTGGCGTCCGAGTCCTGCAAGATGGTCGCTACGGCTATGCGCACCTCGTCGACCCAAGTGGAGCCGAACATGCAGTCTCCGAAGCACTCTCCATTGCGAAAGCAAGCCCACTGATCGAGGGTTTTTCTCTTCCAAATGCCATGGATGCATCACCCGTTGAAGGTATGAGCGATGATGCCATTCTCAACCTCTCAGCAGAAGATTTGTTGACGCAAGGCGATGCCATCATCTCCGAAGTTGCATCGCTTGACAAGCGGGCCATGGTCATTGGTGGAGGCGTGGGCATCGGAGCAGAAGCTGGTGTTATGCTTTCGAGTGAAGGCGTTGAGGCCTCTGGCATCACCACATCGCATGGACTTGGCGTTCAGGTTTCGATCGAGGAAAACGGACAAATGACGAGTTCATGGGAGAGCTGTTCATCTCGAAAACTTATGGAAGGCATTCCAAGTTGCGTCCCGATGGCTGTTGAATGGGCTCAGAAAACACGAGACCCGATTTCAGTTGAAACACAACCCGTCGATACCCCTGTCTTGATGACGCCTCAAGGCATCAGTTCACTGTTCTCCAACATCATTCGTCCGTCCATTCTCGGCGAACGCATGGTGCGCAAAGAATCGTATTGGTCTGAGAAAATGAACGAGCTAGTTCTTGACCAGCACCTCTCCATGCTCGACAATCGTCGAATGGAAGGTGGCTTTGCATCCTCTGCCAGAGATGGAGAAGGCGTCCCTACATCTTGCCATACCATCGTTGAGAATGGAGTTCTCAGAAAGATGATTTGGTCATCTCGTGATGCAGCAAAGAACGTTGCAGAAGGCCGAATCGGAGAGGCAACGACCACCGGTTCAGCATCTCGTGGGAGTCACATGTCACCGCCTACAACCGGTTGTGGAGATGTTCAATTGCTGTCATCAAACAGGCCCCAAACCCGTGAGGAACTTATCGAGACGATGGATCAAGGATACATTGTACACAGTGTCATGGGAGCACACACAGCCAATCCAACGAGTGGAGATTTCTCAGTTACGACGAGCACCATCCTTCGAATCGAAGATGGCGAAATCAAAGGTGCACTCAAACAAGCTGGTGTATCCGGCAACTTGTTCAAAGCAATCTCAAATGGCGTTCACCTTGGCATGCCATCCTCCAACAATGGCGTGTCAAGTACGGGCAGCAACCATCTTTCTGACATCCTCTTCTCTCAAGGTATGCGCATCAATCCGGCCTGAATTCGAGAGGGGATTGTTTATCACCCCTCGTCATTCTTGTTGAGTTCCATGGAGGTCATGGGAGTGTATCGTCTTCACCAATCCGCACAAAAGCCCGTCGCCTGTTCTCCGCACAGGCTCAATCAAAACAACACGCCTGGCGGAGGTGAATTGAATGAGCGATGAAGATCGTTACAACGATCATATCTCCGCAGTACTTCAGGAGTGCCCTGGAGCAGATCGAGATGAAGTCAAATCTGCATTCCAAAAGTACGAGGAGGAATTCTTCATCCCACCTCAAGATGCCATTCGATCCATCATCCGACGCTTCAAGAGCGAGTCGGATGCTTCACCTGCGACGTCCAAAACATCCGGCCAAGCCAACCGGCCAACAAAGAAAGTAAGCCGGCTTTCTGAACTGAAAGCAGATGACAGAGACATCGAAATCGAGGTTGAAATCGTATCGCACAATGTCCGTGAACAAATGATTCGTGGTGAATCGAAATCCATCGCTTTTGGACTGTTGGAGGATGATCCTTGGCAAGAGGGAAGTGGAGAACGGACACGATGGGAATACAAAGACTGGGGCAACAACAACAACATCACCCCTGGGTCGGTTGTTCGCATCGAAGGAGCTTCAGTCAACGAATATCAGGGTCGTATGTCCCTCAACATCAACCAATCTTCTCGCATTGCGGTCCTACGAGAAGGTTCACGCCCTGTCGTTGCACCAGGTGAGCCAGTCGATATCGCAACGCTACCAAACGATGGCTACGTGTGTATAGTCGGACGCCTGATGTCCTCACGTGCTGACCAAATCCATCGAAGAGATGGAAGTGGAAGCATCGACGTTGTTCGTGGCCGTCTTGCCGATGAATCGGGCGCAATTGGCTTCTTGTCATGGGAACCGTTCGAATACGAGGTAGGTACCTTGTTGAAGATTGATGGAGCACAAGTCAAAACCTTCCGTGACACGCCTGAGTTGAATTTTGGACGTACCACAAAAATTGAGCCTTTCCATGATGCCAACTTCGCCAATACTGACACGCTGAAACAAGGCATGGTATCGACCATTAGCACACTTCGAGACGGTTCGAAGGATGTTGAAATCGTGGTCAACATCACATCCTGGGAAAAGAGAACGTTCACGAAAGATGGTGAAGAGCGCTACCTGTGGTCTGGTCAAATTGCAGACCCAACGGGCCAGTGCCGTGTCAGCGCTTGGACCGATTTACCAATCGACACCTCGTCTTTACCGATGACCGTTCGCATCACGGACGCACGTGTTCGTGCTTGGCAGGGCATCCCCGACATTACCATCGATCGAGAAGACCAATTGACCATCCTTGAAGAAACTCCATGGGAAGGAGAACTTGACCTTGAGAACCTCAAAATCGAGGTGCCTCTCGATGAGCTCGTCTCAGGGCCAAGTCGAGTTGGCATCGCAACACGAGGAACAATCGTGTCCGTGCGAGAGGATTCTGGAATTATCATGCGATGTCCAGAGTGCCGTCGAGTACTTCGAGAAGGCCAGTGTTTTGAGCATGGAACTGTTGAAGGTAACGAGGATGTTCGTCTACGCCTTGTCCTCGATGACAAGGCATCAACTTGCGCACTTCTCATTTCGAAGGATGCTGCATTGAAGTTGCTCAACATCGACCACGCAACCATGGTTGATAAGATTCAGGCCAACGGTTCGATGGCCTTTGTACAGAACATTCGAGATCAACTTCTCGGATGCGAAGTGGATGTAAGTGGACGTATCATCAACGACGGCCAAGGTGCAATGATTCTCTGCGATGGCGCAACACTCGCAGATTCAGACACTGGTTTGATAGCGACCGAACTTCGTGCACAATGGGGGTTGCAATGATGGAAACATCTCGACAAATCCAACGACAGCCAGCATGGGTCATGCTCGCATCGGAATTTGGTGAATCAACTCTGAACGAGAAAGGTTCAGGAGAATTCGACCCCACCTTCGTCATTACCAAACTCGGTGCAAAGGTCAACCGAGTCATCGTTTCTGGGCTGGTTGAACGTCTCGAATTGCGCGAAACGAGCAACGGTTCCCAAATGTACCAAGGGCAACTTCGTGACCCTTCAGGACTTCACTACTTCTCTGTCGGAGAATATGCGTCGGAGTCCATGCGAGAATTCGTTGTCCAGTTGCTCGACAAGGTCGATTCTGGAGAACCAGTTCTTCTCAGCATGACTGCGAAGGCTCGCTGGTACCAGACCGATGAGGGCGCAGTCTACACATCGCTTCGTCCAGAGGAAGCAGCAATCGTCACACGAGAGCGCTACGCTTCTTGGTTGGTTCGGGCATGTGCTGCAACGCTGGAACGTCTCGACCAACATCAGAAATCAATGAATTGTGAACAAACCAAGGAAGCACTGGTCAAAGAAGGAATTCGACCAGAGATGGTGGACGGACTTCTTTCTGCTCAGACGCATTACGGGCAAATTGACACAGAGGGCTATCGACTCAACGTTATGCAAGCGCTCGACATTGCCGAAGGAAAAATGGCTGCAGCTACAACAGCACCTCCAACATTGAACCTCCCAGAACCTGACGGAGGCGATGATGCAGAGGCAAGCGCTGGAGGAGAGGATCTACAAGCGGTCATCCTTGAATGCATTCAAGCGATGGACAATGGAGAGGGTGTTGATTTCGAATCCTTGGTTCGAAATTTGGCAGCACGTGGCTTTACACGTGAACAATCCGAAGCGGAATTGGATACGATGAGCGATGATGGCATCCTGCATGAGCCACGATTCGGTTGGTTCAAGATTGTGGCATGAACAAATTGTTCCATTACATTCAAATCTTGCCTCCACCCTCAACAGCATAGGGGTCAATATGGCAGGCATGGATTTCTTCATTCGACCGGCAACTGGAACAGGTTCTGCAGATTGGATTCGCATTCCCAATGCGGACATTGATGTGAAAATTGCGCGACGTCTCACACGCACCATTATTCGTGGTGGAGAAGGCGATAATCTTCATGATGAAGGTGCTGAATCAACGATCTATACGGTGCGCGGAATCTTGTCGATTGACGATTACAAGAAGATTCTGAAAATGTTCCGTACTGGTCAACCGTTTATTCACGATCCATTCGAAGAACGCGATGTGAAGGTGATTTTCGCATCGCTGGAATACGAAGGATCAACTGAGAAATTTGTTTTCGAACTCATTGAAGACGTTATTTGAGGTGTTGAACATGAGGAAACTTGACGAAAAACGTGAGGTCCTTTACGTGATTCGTGCCATGGATGTCCTCATGTCCTCGGGTATTGGTTTGGAAGCAACCGTTCACAGCATATCTCAAGGAGGATATGGTGTCATCTCAGAGGATTTCGCCAAGATGATGGACAACGTGCGCAAGGGCGGCCGTCCACTTGCAAAGGAGATTAAAGCCCTCATGGGTAAGGTCGAAACTGAAGGGTACCGTCGTTTGCTCAACATCATGCACATGAACATCACCCAAAATACCGACATCATCGAGACGCTCAAAAAGCAAGGTTCTCGAATGGAAGAAGAACGTACTGAAGACGTCAAGAAATACATCGAAGATTTGAGTGGCGTTCCAGAATCGTTGCTCTCCATTGGGATGATTGGTCCAATTATTCTCGCAGTTCTCGGATTGTTTCCACAACTTGTCGGAGACATGGGTTCGTTCTTTAGCATGCCAGAACAATCAACCATCGACGTTGTTGTCAACATCGGCCTTTTCCTGACCCTCTTCGCCATGATCATGATTGGTCTTAAGACCCATACAAAGGACCCTGGATTGTGATACCATGCTCTTCCGTTTCCTTGAATCTTTCAGCAATCAGCCAATGATGCTGATGCTTGGTGTCGTAGGACTCGCCATGATTGGAGGAGGCATTCCCCCTATCCGTGAGCGCATACGACGACGTAAAATCGAAAACGCACTGCCTTCCTTTTTGGAAGGATTGTCCGATGAAGTCGGTGCAGGGCTTGGTATTCAGGAAGCTATGCAACATCAGGCAAAGACTGCGCCTGCGCCACTTGGCCCACTCCTTGTTGAAACGCTCAAGGAAAGTCACTCCTCCTCGTTCGATGCTGCCCTCTCAAGCTTTGCTACAAAGTCTCGATCGTCGCAAGTTCAACGTGTCATGCATCTTCTTGAGACTGCAATTGAACAAAACGCTCCACTCCAAGAAATTTTGATGAATCTCTCCATGGATTACGAGCGTCTGAACGATCTCATGAACAAGCGAGAGTCGGAACTTCAAGGCCGAGGGATCCTCATCGTACTGTTCGTCTGCATCGGACTTCCAGGCCTCATCGGATTCCTCGTTGGCCTCTTCACACCTGCTTCATCCGGCTTCCAGATCGAAGGCTTCCTCTCGACGTTCAGTTTGTTCTTTGCTGTCGCAAGTGCTGTCGGTGTCGCTGTCTCTGGCCGAATGTTGGGCCGTATGCGAGACACCATGTGGTTCGTTCCTGGTTGGATGGCCATGTCAATGTTCATTTTCCTTGGTGCAACAAAACTCATCGGAGGTTGAACAATGTCTGAACAAATTCTCGAACAATACGGAAATGTCACAATCTATACTGAATCGAACCATCCTTCCCCAATTTACCATGTCGAAGGCTCGGTAGCACCAAATCCACACGGAGACCTTGCTGTCTTGTTTGAGGACGACAATCTGGAAGAAGTCATGTACAATGGTGGAACACAATGTGTCAAAGTAGCTCATCGAAAACATGGCATGTGCCGTACGAATGTATGGATCAACGATGAAGCTGGTCTTCAAATTGCCAAGAACATCGCCGCATTCACGAACGTTCCGCTTGGTGACGGTCCAGGCATGGTCCCAATTTTCGATGGACGTCTTCCAGATGGATCCCGTGTCAACGGTACCATTCCTCCTGTATCACCAGATGGTCCAACGTTGACCATTCGAAAATTCAAGGAAGACCCATTGACGATGATTGACTTGGTGAAGTTTGGAACGGTTAACTCACGTCTTGCCGCCATGATGTGGGTTTGGATTGAAGGGCTTGACAGCCGACCAGCGAACTTTGTTATTGCTGGCGGAACGGGTTCTGGTAAGACAACCACACTCAACTGCCTTGGAATGTACATCCCATGGCACCGCCGACTTCTAACGGTCGAAGATACAGCTGAATTGCAAGTCTATCACGACCACTGGTTGCGAATGGAAACACGACGAGAACGTCCAGATGGAACACCAGAAGTCGACATGAACGATTGCCTGAAATCGAGTCTACGTATGCGTCCTGACCGTATCATTGTGGGGGAAGTTCGTGGACCTGAGGCTGCAACGCTTTTGACAGCCATGAACACTGGTCACGATGGTTCCTTTGGTAGCCTGCACGCAAACACTGCCCAGGAAACCGTCACGAGAATGATCAACCCTCCTATGAACGTACCACCAATCATGTTGACTGGTCTCGACCTCATCATCATTCAAGCACGACTCCACGTCAATGGGAAGACTGCACGTAAAATCACTGAAGTCGCTGAAATCGCAGGTATGGAAGGATCGAAGCCTCGATTGAACACGATCTGGAAGTACAATGCTGCAACAGACCAAATCGAAGAGACAGGAATTCCTTCCAACCTCAGGGAAGTCATATGCAAAGCAGCTGGTGTAACTCCTGATGTTTTCGAAAAGCACGTTCAACAGCGACAGCAAATCATAGAGGATCTCATCGCTCGAGACATTACAGACATACAGTCAGTCACCACAGTGATTCAGAACTTCTACGCTCAGAGTCATCACTGACCATCTTGCAATCGAAGGCGAGAGAGTAACGCATCGACTCGGTCAATCTGACCACGCACGCCACCGACTCGATCTGATGCATCAGCAACGGATTCTGCGAGTCGCATTTCTGGTTCTTCTTCCTCAGCCTGCTTAGGCTTGAATGTTGCAGCAAGGGATTTCAATTCAGCAACAATGGATTCGACATGCTCATCACTGACAAGGATTCCTGGAGCCAATCGTGGAATTTGATTTGGTGTAAGGTATCCCAACTCCGTACCAACAATACCTGCACATGCTAGGACCCGTGGGCGTAGTTCCGAAGTGTTGACAAGATAGCCCTTTGATTCAAGGAATCGAATAATGAGACTCTGTTGAGCCTCCGAAAAGTCTCCCTCACTGCTCTCAAGAACGGTCTCAACAAGGGATTCGAACGAAGGAAGGTTTCTCTCAAGACGTTCGATGGTCCGACGCACATCATCTGGCAAATGGACTGCGCCATGATACAAGATACGTAACATACGGTTGCGTCGTGCAGCCGCTGGGTCTTGCAGTTCCTCCGCCTCACTGATTTCGAGATGGAGATCGAACAAGGCGTGAAGGCGACCCGATACAGCTGGACTTCTCAAATCAAGACCGAGCGTACGTGCCTCTTCTTCAAACTCCATTCGTGCTTGAACGAGATTCCCTCGTCGTCCTGCAACAATTTCAGGAATCCTTTCTCGAAGTTGTGGACGCATTTGTTCAAACATTCGAATCGCTTCACGTTCAGACCATGAACCTGGCTTACTCGAGAGTGCATTCTGTTCTTGCTCAGAGCGGTAGGCTGTTTCCATAATGATGGTCCTAATCGCATCCTGTACTCGTGCTAACTCGACGGCAAAGCCGTGATTGGAGAGACTTGAGATGAACGTGTTCATGTCCTCCATGTCCGTCGTACTTCCTACCAAAAGGTAGTCACGAGCTGCCGCTTCAACTTCTGCTCTTCGAGAAGAGATTTCCAACAAAGCGGCCTCTTCTTCCAACGTCGGCTCTTCAGATGACAGCTCCTGCAACATTGGAGGAACAGGTTGCTCAATTTCTTTACGATGAGATACAAGTGTCTCTTCTATAGAAGCTGCTACTTCGGAAAGCGATGTTTCAATACCACCGCTATCTATCGATTCCATCAACTCGGATTCGTCTTCAAAGGTCCATCCTTCGGGATGCTCAGTAACGAAACTCTCAACTTCTTCTTCGATGGAGGCCGTCTCGATTTCTTCTTGATCAGAGTCACCAGGCGTCGGAATCGTGACTGAGCCGCCACCTCTCTTGAGAGACCGTTTGATTGTACCCCAATTCTTGTGCTGTGCTGATAGAACACCTGCAACACGAATGAGGAGTGTTTGACGATTGCCTGAACGTGGAAGTTCCAAAGCTTTGCACAATGCGTGAAGGTCATCTTTGGTCATCTTGTCAAGGTTCTCTTCCTTGAGTTGTTTTGGATCGTGGTTAAGATGCAAGTAAAGACGTTGACGGCGGGTTCGTAGTGAACCCGTCTTCTTGATGCCAAAAACGCCGAGGAGGTCACCGAGATCACTGTTGAGGATGTTTTTGAGACCATCCAATGTCAAATCCCATTCTGGCAAAATAAGGTCACGAATCAATTGAGCCCGGAGATACTCAACGGAGCCGTTTTTGGCGAGACCATAGGCCGAAGCAATCTCCTTGAGGTCTTCAAGACGTGCCTGATAAAGTTCAGACAAGAGACTCGAACGATTGCTCATTGCTTCACCTGACCATTGTTGTTTGCTTACAGTATATGTGGTTTCGCTGTCAAATCAGCATCAATGAGCCGTTTTTCGCTTGTATGAACGAGTACGAGATACCCCTCAATCAAGGTCGAATTCGGCTAAACCTTCAAACACATTCGCCATACAGGGAATGTCGGTGAGTCAATGGTAACCGCTGAAAAGACCGCACGAACCATGCTCAAACAAGCCAGTGAGTTGGGCAACACGCTACGTGAAATTGTTCGCCGTGATCTTGCCGATGAAACACGGAGGTTCAACGACACACTGAACCAACGAATTCAGCTTGCCAGTGAAGCGATTGTTCAGGCGGTAAAAGCCAAGGAAGCCATCGCCGCAGGTGCATCTTCCATCAACGGTAAATTAGAGAAAGCACACAGACGATATTCCAAGAACAACAATCTGGAAGAATTTCGGGGCGTGTTGCAGTCCACGCTTGTTGAAGTTCAACAACTACGAGAGCAGCATGAGGCAGTTGCTGAGTCTCTAAGAGAAGCTCAAACACCAAGCCGTTCTGCTGTGGAAATCGTTGAGCGATTCGCAATCGAATTGCAAAGAGCAGCAGGGGGATGGGAAGCGACTGGACGTGAAATCGACGAAATCATCGCAAACCTCTGCGATCCAAATCCTGACGTTGCTCTCGTCGAATTGGAACGCTATCTCACAGAGAATGGGTTTGAAATCGTCCTTGTTGGGGAAAATCGCACCGAGGAGGCCTTAGAGGAAGCTCGTCGACTTCTAGGCTACTCAGACTCATCAGAATGAATACGCATCATTGCGGGTCGCTCTTCATGGAATTCATCAGGCATGTTTCGTATCTTACGGTTCGTTGCTTGATGTTCAGAAGTGAGGGTGGTTAGAACACTCCCCCACTCTTGCAGCAAATTCACCATAGCAATCCGATGCTTCTCAATAGGTCCGACTTGTTCAGCACAAGCACTCACCTTTCCATCGACACTCAAGGTCTCAATTCGCATCTCAACACGAGTTCCCGACTCGCGTACTTTCTTTTCGGTATCGATCATTGCAGACATGGTCCAATCATCGTTGTTTCTCTTCGCTTCGCGGAGAATGGTACCAACACCGCGTTGTTCAACATGGATTCCTGTGAGTTCGACAAGATCGCTCGGAATGCTTTCCAGTAGAGCGGATTCAATTCGATAGGCAAACTCAGCAGAGGGGTCAAGAATGTGCTCCACTCGCTGCTTTGGGAAACCAACACGTCCAACAATGAGCGTGAATCCATTGAGAGGAGGAGGTACAAAGTGCGAGCGTTCTGGTGATCCTTTCTGCAATCCGAGCGTGTGTCGACGTGTTTTTCCAGAGAGCAGATTGTATTGGGAACGTTTCACGACGTAGCCGTCAATCGTTCCATTCAACCTTAATTCTTCGAGCCGTTCTATTTCCTCACGGGAATCGACTTCTTCGCGAACATCAACATCCCCTTTCATGAGGAGATTCAGATCTTGGCGCAATCGGAGCATTTGGCGTTGAATGAGTGGATGTTGACAAACGACTCGTGCATGTTTGATGAGATATTCTGGTTTATCATCACTCACGAGGACCCAGGTTGGCTCTCGTCGTGACAACAATCCAACAATGGCAAGATTGTCGCTCTGATGTTGACTCCAATTCTCTGGACTCATTGCAACCAGGTCACCAACACCATCATTCAATAGCGCAATCGCATCTTCAATCGTTGGGGCTTGGCGGAGAATGGCGTTGAACGTGTTGCTTCTTTGCTCGAGAACTTTCTCAATTTGTTGACGTACACCATCTCCATGCGATGAAGTCGAGAGGAACACCAAGCGCTCATCTTCCATACATTCACCTCGGCTGAGGGCCCCTCAGCAATCTATGGGCGTAGCCCACTCGTTAAGAAGGACACCCTCGTCGTCTATACTGTGCAAGCAATTTCCGAAGCACAGCTTTTACGCCTCGAGGACCTTCGCGAGAAGGTCAACGCAGCGTTGGATGCCTTGATTCAACGTGAACTCAAAAACGGTGCAGGAGAGGTTGCGCAACTCTCTGGTGAAATTCTGCTCAGTGGTGGAAAAAGGCTGCGCCCGCTGCTTGGAATCTTCTGTTACGAGGTTGCTGGAGGCAGCGATATTGATGAAATCATGGACCTTGCCATGGCCTTTGAGTTGATTCATACAGCCACGCTCATTCACGACGACATCAACGATGCCGCCAAGTTGCGTCGAGGCGTTACAACCCTGCACGAACGCATCGGCCAGCCGAAAGCGATCATTGCAGGCGATTGGCTCTTTGTACAGGGGTATGGACTCAGTGGACGATACACAAAGGAGTGCATTGATTTGATTCGAGAAGCATGTGCAAACATTGCTGTCTCTGAATTCAAGCAACTGGACCATGTTCTTGACCTCTCTACTTCACCCGAAGATTATCTTCAAATCGTTCGGGGGAAAACGGCAGGCCCATTCGCTGCCGTTTGTGAAAGCGCTGCAATCATCGCTGGTGCAAGCAAAGAACAATCACAAGCACTGGGACGGTTCGGAATGGAACTTGGCATTGCCTTCCAACTCATGGACGATTTGCTTGATTTACGAGGCGATGAACGAATGGGCAAGCCACGAGGAAAAGATGTAATCGAAGGAAAAATGACGCTTCCACTCATTCACGCTCTCACCTTGCTTCATGGAGATCGACGACGTCAACTTGCTGAAATCCTCAACAACTTCAACGATGGAATGTGGGACGAACTCATGGGACTTCTCGAGACATCAGACTCCATCACGTATGCAGAATCCCTGATGCTCACACACCTTGAACGAGCCGTTCATGAGCTTGATCAATTTCCATCTTCAATAGCAAAATCCCTTCTCATGCAAGTGGCTGAAAACGTGCACCAACGACATGCTTGAGGTGTAGTCATGGATGTTGAACATCGTGAAGTCATCGTTGTAGGTGCAGGCCCTGCAGGCACATCTTGCGCCCAACGCTTGGCTGAAGAGAACATCGATGTTCTCATTCTTGAACGTCGAGCAATTGTTGGCAATCCAGCACAATGTGGTGAATGCATTCCGAATTGGGGAGAAGTGGTTGGTACGTTCCACGGAATCGATGATCACGACTGGCTGAAGCGATCGTTTGAGTTTCCGGACCGGATTCAGCTTCACCGACTTGACCACATGCGCGTGTTCCTGCCCAGTGGAAAATCATACAATTTTGACTTGGATGCGTTCGCTGGTCATCGATTGCAATTCGATGGATACCTTGCTGAAAAAGCGGTTGAAGCCGGTGCAGAGATTCGAATGTCCGAACCTGTTACCAACGTCAAACGTCGTACGAAGACGGATTCGCTTCTTATCGTCACTGAAAAAGGACGCTACACATGCGATCTCTTGATTGATGCAAGTGGCTCCCTCGCCCATGTTGCACGATGTCTCCATGGAAAAGACAAGGATTACCGGCCTGCAGATCAGGTGCCGACAGCCTACGCTCAAGTTCGGGGAAATGTTCCAGAAACATTCGATGTGTTCCTTGGAAGTGTAGCGCCGAAAGGATATGCCTGGATTATTCCAAAAGGACCGGATACCGCAAATGTTGGCCTTGGCGTTCGTGCTGGTGCGCTCAAAGGATCGGTCAAAGAACATCTTCAACAATTCTGTGAAGACCTTGGGTTCGAAATCCTCTCCATTGGAGGAGGTTGGATTCCAATGGGAGGCCCCATCAAAACGATGGTGGACAAGAACGTCATTGCAGTAGGTGATGCTGCTGGATTGGTGATGCCATCCAATGGAGGGGGTATATCTCAAGCGATGATTTCGGGATGTTTTGCCGCTGAGGCCTACATCGATTTTAAGCGGGACGGAACGCCACTAACGGCTTACCAAGATCGAATTGAATCCTGCTTTGGACGTGCCTTGAAAAATTCTCTCCGTTCAAAGAACATGGGCTATCTTATGTTCCAAAACGACCTCATCACCGAGGTCTTATTGAGAATACTCGGTCCAATTGGTGGCATCAAAAGAGCGATGGAATGCGACAAGCCTTTGTGGGTTCTGTAACATTGCATTGTTGTCAAAATTCATCGGTGTGTTCAAGTCTTATCGATGCTAGCGCAAGGTATGGCGAAGATGCAACACGATGATGAGGCAGTAAGCCCCGTCATTGCAACGGTTCTTCTTCTTGCCATCACCGTTATGCTTTCTGGCATGGTCTTCGTCCTCATGCAAGGTGCATTGAGTACTGCAGAAAAAGCGCCACCTCAGATGACCGTGAGCGTTCGTGCTCTCGATAATGGCTACCATGTTGTCAGAATCACAACGCTTGACCAAACCCTTGATCCCGCTCGTGTCTCATTCCAACTCAACGAACAAGGAAGTGATCTCAATTCCTCTCTATCTGGATATGTGAATGATGCTGAAGTCTACTCAGTTATCGGATCCAACATTTCTTTCCATGATCGAGATGCGAGTTACTCCATATCAGCCGGCGATTATTTTGTCATCCATTCTGAAGAAATCGGTGCTGACGAGGGTGTTTGGACGTTCGTACTCCTCGATGAAACCGTTCAATCCGTGCTTGTTCGGGTGGATTTACCACCGATGACGTCTTGATCAATCTTCAGCATCATTCAGTGCACGAATAAAGTTGAGTTGAGCGTTTTTCTCTCGTAGAGCACGTTGTAGGATAGCGAAAACTTCGGAACTCGTCGATGAACCCAAAGCAGTTTGCCTGTCATCAACTTTGTCGAGAACAGCATTGGCTACCTGCCACAGTGACGCTGAATCGTACGGCAGGAATTCTTCCTCAAGAATCAGGAGCATTTGCTCAAGGTCGACATCCTCATTGCGAAACATAGCATTCACATCGACGATGTGCTGTGCCCAATCGTGAAGGAAGTCGGACCAATCTTCTGCAGACAATTCACCTTCTAAATCATCGAGAAATCGAACCGTTGCACGAAGATAGAGTTTTCCTTCAGGCTGATCCTCGATGTATTGCTCAACAAGATCGTCCACGGTGGGATAAATATCTCCAAAGGGCATTGATGGTAGAGCTGCTTGAACAACGTCCAATACTTCGAAACGTTGCTCAGCGTTTGCGGTGAACATGAGGTTGGTTCCTTGTTCCCTCATATCAGATAGCGAACACATGACCCCAAATGTTCCTGGTTGCGACCACCCATCGATCGATTCGGAATCGGGGTCGTGTGCAATGTATCCAAATGGACCATCATTGAGTGTACAATCATCGAGCATTTGCTTGTATCTTGGCTCGAAAACGCGCAACGGTTCGTTGATGGAAGGAAAGATTCCAGAGGGTAAAACGAACAATGGAATTCTCTCGCTGTCGCTCATACACAACCACCTGCCTTGGCCCTCTTCAAGGGTTGTGCTTTAACCACCGATGTAGGACATCTCAACTTTGAGATTCGTTGTTTGAACTGAACGCTCCTCAGAATAGCGATCTTTCCTCTCAACCCATATGGATTGAATCGCTCGTGAGATATCCTCGTCGGAGGCATCCATTCGCAGTATCCCTCGAACATCATGGCCCTTGTTTGCAAACAGGCACGTGTAGATGCTACCATTCGCAGACAAGCGAGCACGAGAACAATCCCCACAAAACGGATTCGTGATGGATTCAATGAATCCGATCTTCCATCCATCTTTGGTCGAATAGACTCTCGCAACGTCACTTGCATGTTGTGGTTGCTTTGCTTGAAGTGAACCGAATTCTTGCTCCAATACCTCACGCATTCGTTCGCCAGAAACAACTTGATCCAAGTTCCAATTGTTGGTTGAACCCACATCCATGTACTCAATGAAACGAATTGGAATTCCTCGAGGACCAAATGTTCTGACCAGTTTGATTACTTGGTTTTCGTTGACATCTTTCTTTATGACACTGTTGATTTTGAGTGGAAGACCTATTTTCTGTGCTTCATCGATGGCCTTCAGGACAATCGCTGGCGTTGCATCTGTGTCGCCCATCAATTGGTATGTGTGTACATCTAAGGCATCCAGCGAAATTGTTGCACGACTTAGACCAGCATCGACCAATGATTTCAGATGCTTGCTCAGTAGGAGACCATTTGTTGTAATGGCGATGTCCAGTTCCTCTGAGCATGCTCTCAATTGGCGAACCAATTCGCTCAAATTTCTTCGTAACAAAGGTTCGCCTCCGGTGAGGCGTACCTTACGAAGTCCATGCTGTAGAAGAGCTTGTACAACGGTGACAATCTCCTCAAATCGTAGAATGTCCTCTTTTGGCAGGAATTCATGATTCTCATCGAAGTGTTCCCGAGGCATACAGTATCGACATCGCATGTTGCAACGGTCGGTCACCGATATTCTCAGATCGAGGAGAGGACGACGGAATGCATCCTCGAGGACCATGTGTTCTCCTACGCCCTTTGTATTGTGAATGTTTGCAAGCCTTCATCTGATATGGTTCTGTGGAGATGCCATGGCAAAAGGCTGGGTGAAACGCTGGGGGGCCCGTGGAAAAGGGCACAGGCCAAGCCACATTCCAGCAATCGAGGTACAACCAACCTCGATATCCAATTCAGATTGGGTCCTTCCCCCATCGAAAAGTCATCTTATTCGGATGATGCATCTGTGCGCACTAAGTCCAAGCAAGCATCAACTTACTGGTTTTTCACAACTTGGAGAAGATGCAGAGAGCATGAGGCGTTGCCTTACCCAACTTGGAGTTCGATTCTCTGATCTTGAACACGGACTAGAGATAACTGGAGTTGGAATCAATGGATTCAATCGTTCACCGAGCGTTTTGCACGCAGGTAATTCTGGAACGGCCTTGCGCTTGCTCCTCGGACTGACCTCACGGTTTCCATTTGTGAGTATGATCGATGGTGATTCGAGTCTACGAAACAGAAACCATTCCACACTTTTGGATGCACTCGTTCCTCTCGGAGTGGACCTTTCTTACGGAGTAGAACAGGAACGCTTGCCCATTCTTGTACACGGACCCTGGCAAGGCGAGGAAGTAACTGTAGACGTCTCGAAATCCTCTCAGCCCTACTCAAGTCTCTTACTGGCATCGTGTGGGCTGGAAACGGATTGTGTGATTCACGCGAAAGGGATTCCTGTCAGTCGCCGACACTCAGGTTTGACCATCGAATTGATGGAGAAATGTGGTGCAGCGATTGAAATCACTGAAGAGAACACAATCATTTCCCGATGGACCTCGAATCCACCCTCAGAATGGAGCGTTCCTTCTGACGGATCGATGATGTCGTTCCCAATCCTTGCATGCCTTTTGAGCAAACAACCCATTCGAATTGTGAACCCCGTCGATGCCAGCGATGCACTTGGACATGAAACCCTCTTCGAACATCTCAGCAGCTTTGGAATCGATTATCAGGATTTGACCCTGCGTTGTAACGGAAGTTTCGATGAGGTGGACATTGATCTTCGTGATGCAAACGATTTGTTGCCCCCTCTTGCAGCGATTCTCGCACTTTCTGGAGGCGGTAGGCTGCGAGGAGCCGCTCATGCCAAGCATAAGGAAAGCAATCGAATTCGTTCGACCAAGAAACTCCTAGAAGCATTTGGATTGACTGCGACTATTGAAGAAGATGGCCTTTCTATAGAGGGAGGACAGACTCTCACAATGCCAAATTCACTTGTTGATACCTATGGGGACCATCGGATCCAAATGACGGCTGTCTTGCTTGCAACGCAAACTGGGGCGACGGTCGAAGGGCCGAGACTGCACAGGATTGCTGACCCGGAGTTCCTTACTCGTCTATCAGCCATGCCGACCGAAGTGCTTGTCAAGGGAATCCAACGATAGACGCAAAGCCGTTGGACGACCGTGCACACATGCCCATGGATTTGGAACGTTTCGCATATCTTCGAGCAGTCGTCGCATTTGAGCGATGGTGAGGGTATCGTTTGCCTTGACAGCCCCTCGACATGCGTTGAGGAAAGCCAAGTGGTCCTTGCGTCGCTCGATGGTTTCCAATGGTGCGCCATCTTCGGATATGTCCTGCAATAGGTCAAGCAAGAATGGCTCAACTTCATCTCCATCCAACAACCGAGGTGCTTGCATCACATCCCAATGGCCTTCCTCTACCTTTTCGAGCAAGAAGCCGAGTTCTCGGAAGCGTTCCAAAAACGATTCCAAACGAGCTTGCTGGGCAAGTGTCAATTCAATTCTTGAGGGTACCAACCGAGGCTGAGGCGTCCACAAACTCTCATCGTTGCGTAGACGTTCGTAACGAATTCGTTCATGCAATGCGTGTTGATCGATCAACAGTAATTCTTCACCGGCTTGCGCCAGGATGTATGAATCTGCAAATTGCGACAAGGGTTCCATTGCTGGCAGGTCATTTTCAACACCCAGAAGCGGAGATTCTGCAGTAGGTGAAACACTCCCTCCACAGCCAGCGTGTCGATGCAAATCACGCTCTTCATGCGACAGAGCAGGCGCAATCGGTGTTTGAGACAGGCCGGGAAGAGATTTCTGAGCGGACGCTGCAATCGATTGAGGCCGAGGCTTTTCTGTTTGTTCAACGGACTCTTCTGCAACCTCGCCAACCAAATTGAGTTGTGTTCCAGCAGCAAGCGCCCATGGAGGAGCGGTAACGGATTGAGCACCTCGATCGTCCTGTTCGATTGGGACGAGCAGTTCTTGGATGGGTTGGTTCTGATCCGACTGTGCCAAACCTTGCAACTCCTGAAGTTCTCCACTCGAATCTGGTTGCGTTGGAGAGGTTGCAAGTGTGTGCGCAATAGCACGCTCCAGCCTCTCAAGGACGCGCCATGAATGTCGAAGTCGTACCTCTCGCTTGGTTGGATGTACGTTGACATCAACCTCGTTTGCGGGCACGTGCAAATGAAGGACAGCTACTGGATGTCGCCCCTGCATCAATCGGGTGCGATAACCTCGACGAATCGCTTGGTGAAACGGAGTTGAAGCGACCGGTCGGTCATTGACAAAAATGTGAATCTCGTCACCTTTGCCTCGAGAAATATCAGGCGCACTGATGTAACCAGTCCATGACTCTTCACCCGGAACCTCTGCATCTTGAGAAGGGGGGGATAATGAAAGAAGATTCGAAGATTGACCACCAAGAACATCGTACAGACGGTCTTCAATGGAAGCACTTGATGGAAGATTGAGTGTTGATCGGCCATCAATCGTGCATCGGAATGCGACGTGTGAGTGAGCAATCGCATGAGCAACGACCACCTCGACGATTCGAGCGTGCTCCGTTGCTGGACGACGTTGGAAACCAAGACGAACAGGTGTATTTTGGAACAAATGCTCGACAGTAACCACGGTTCCGTTTGCCATTCCAATCGGTTCGACTTCACCTTGAATGCCATCTTCCATTCTGATGCTTCGACCTTCTCGACCCTCAGGTCGTGAGGCGACCGTCAGTCGAGAAACAACGCCAATGCTGGCTAAGGCTTCACCACGGAATCCGAGCGTATGAATTTCGTTCAGATCATCTGGATGACGGAGTTTCGATGTGGCATGACGAGAGAGTGCTAATCCAAGATCCGATTCATCAATTCCGCTTCCGTTATCTTCGATACGAATCAAGTCAAAGCCGCCTCGCTCGATTTCAACATTGATGGACGTCGAGCCTGCATCAAGGGCATTCTCAAGCAGTTCTTTGACCACTTGAGCAGGCCTCTCAACAACTTCACCAGCAGCAATGTGGCCAATGGTCAACTCATCCAATTGTTGAATCCGATTGGGCTCAGTCATCTTACTCGCCCTCCAAGCGGTTCTGCAATTGTTCGATTAAGGAGAAGGCGTCTCTTGGTGATAGTTCATCCAAATTCAACGCTGCAAGTTTCGAGAGAACGGCTTCCTGTGCTTCGGTCATTGATGGAGCCTTCGGCTCATTTGTCTGCATTGCAGCGGCTGCAAAGTAACCAAGGAGCGATGACTGACCATGCTCACGCGTGCTTGGTGCACCATCGCGACCTGCCTTTGCACCCTGAGCCTGTTGTTCCAAGAAGGCGAGGAGGTCCGTGGCTCGTTCGACCACGTTCCGAGGCAATCCGGCGAGAGCTGCTACCTGAACGCCGTATGATTCGTCGCATGGACCATCGGCCACGGTGTGCAAGAATCGGAGGGTACCGTCGCTCTGTGCGACTTGAACGTGAACGTTTGCAAGTCCGTCGACCTCCGATTCAAGTCCAACCAATTGATGATAGTGCGTTGCGAAGAGACTTCGTGCTCCAATTCGATTGCACACATCTTCTGTGACTGCCCAAGCAATCGATAAGCCATCAAAGGTTGATGTGCCGCGACCAATTTCATCGAGGAGGAGAAGTGATTTTGATGATGCTCGGCGCAAAATATGTGCAACTTCGATCATCTCCATCATGAACGTGGAACGGCCTCTACGAAGATCGTCGCTCGCACCAACTCGTGTGAAAATGCGATCAATCAAGCCCAATCGTGCCTTCTCGGCTGGAACAAAACTACCTGCTTGGGCAAGGATACTGACCAGAGCAACCGTGCGCAAATAGGTCGACTTACCACCCATATTGGGTCCCGTAATCAGCAAAAAGCGGCGCTTGTCATCCATGACAACATCGTTTGGAACAAAGCCTTGCTGAACTTCTAACACGGGGTGACGTGCCTGGCTCAGCATCATCTTTCGACCCTCTCCAAGGACTGGTTTAACCCAAGAGCGTTGTCGAGCAGTCGAGGCAAAACACTGCAAGACATCAATGGATGCTACCTTCGATGCAATCTTTGCAAGTTTATTGGCATGCAGTCGCACACGATCCCGCAAAGAGCAGAACAAGGCATACTCAATGCTCTTTGATTTGCTCTCAGCGGTGAGAAGGAGGTCGTCTTGTTCACGCAGTTCATCCGTAACATATCGACTGCCATTCGTCATCTGTTGTTTACGCGTCCATTCTTCTGGGACTTTATCCAAATGGGTCGCCGTGACTTCGATGAACCAACCAATTTGGCGATTCATTCGCACCTTCAAACTTGGTATATTCAACTGACTTCGAAGTGTAGACTCAAGATTGGAAAACCAACCATGACCTTGATTGGATGCACTTCTGTAACGGTCAAGTTCCTCGTCGATTCCAGTTCGAATCAATCCACCATCTCGCAAGCCCAATGGGACCTCATCGACCAGTGTTCGATGAATGTCTTCAGCGACATCTTTGAGTTGATCAAGTTCCTCGACAAGATGCATCAAGAGACCGTCTTCGGTTTCACTGCACAATCGCTGGATGGCTGGTAGCCGCTCGATGGCATTGGCTGTTGCAAGCAGATCGCGTGCGTTGGATCGGTTGTACTTCAGTTGCGTTGAAAGTCGTTCAAGATCAAGCATGCCTTTGAGACTCTCTCGTAGCATATCCAATCGCTTTGAGGAACGCATCAATGCCCCTACTGAGGCATGTCGTGCTTGCATTGCCTCGATATTGGAAAGAGGGCGTAACAACCACGACTTCAGGCATCGACGACCCATCGCAGTTCTGCATTTGTTCATGGCCCAAAGCAGGGAGCCTTCGTATTCACCTGCAAGAGTTTGTGTGATCTCAAGATTGCGTAACGTTGTTTGATCGAGGACCAACCCTTCCGAGGTCTCCTGAATGTCCACATCGCGAATTGCAATGTCATCGTGGCGATGAACCGTTGCTAGATAGTCTGCAGCAAGTGCTGTCGCTTGCAACGCCTGAGGTGATTGGCCGAGGTCGAGATGTCCAAGATCATTGACTTCGAGCATGGTTTTGAGCCGCTCCGAGGCTCGTTTCGATTGGTACGAATGTTGACTGACGACAACTGAATCAAGCATACCGAGCAAATGCAAGAGTTCACTACGTTCCGCATCTTTCGGAGTCAGTACCAACTCACTAGGATTCCATCGCATGATTTCATCATAGATTGATGCCCATTTTCCATCACCACCAAACGAAACTGCCCAAGCCTGTCCTGTTGATGCATCAATCATCGACACCGCTACTTGCTCATCCAGAACCATCAGGCTGCAAAGGAGTGCTGAAGCGTCGGAACCGATCAGAGATTCTTCGTAAAGTGAACCCGGCGTGTAAATTCGTGTAACAACACGCTCCAGAAGTTTGGCACCTTCACGCAATTCTTCCTCTTGCTCGGCCACAGTTACCTTGTAACCAGCACGCAGCATAAGACGCAGGTTCTCTTCCAACTGGTGCCAAGGAAAACCAGCCATAGGGATGGGATGCTCCGCATTTTTGTCCCTCGAAGTTAGGGCAAGTCCGAGTACATTGGAGCCAACCTCTGCATCATCATGGAACAACTCGTAAAAATCTCCCATTCGGAAGAACAGAATCGTTCCAGGATTGGCATCCTTGAGCTCATGGAATTGGTCCATCATGCTCCGTTTTGCCATTGAAACCCCTACTTTGCAGTATGCAGGATTAAGCCTGATGACGAGAGGTGATTAAGGTTCGGAAAAGTCGGTGTCTTACGCTTTCCTCGTATGCATCGCTTTTTCGACCATGAGATACCCTTGCGTGGCGATCATGATGACACCCACGAAGATGAAGGCGAAGTTCAGGAATCCACGACCAGATGAGAGGGAACCTTCGAGGGACAAATCAAGCGAAAGCCGCTGCGCTTGTCCTTGTGAATCAAAACCGTGGATGTACAATGAATCTCCTGCAATCATGCCCGATGTTGGAGAGACTGAAAGTGGAAAACCGAGTTTTTTGGTGCTTGTTTCTCCACTCTCAACGTCAATGCGAAGCATCGATTCAGAACCACGCTCTCCAAACAACCACGCTCGGTCGTGCTCAGATTCGTAAACCATCGTTGTCGATGCATACGGTAGAACCTGAACAGAGTCCTTCGAAATGATGTAAAATTCTTCGTTCGTTGAAGCGACTGAACCTCCGTCTTTCGTAGCATGAATGGAGTGTATTTCACTTCCATTGCCCATCATCTGTCGAACGATTTGCGGCGCTGTGGAATCGCCGTCCCAGTACACATGAGCGAGTACGATTTGAGGCGATGGCGAGGCTGGACTCTGCGAGGAAGAGGTTTGAATCGCGAAGGTTCCAGCGACCAAGAACGTCGAATCTTCGAGGTACACCACCTTGTCCCAAATGACGAACTCTTGGAGAGGAGCGCTTGTTGTAACAAGTCCTTGTCCGTTCAACCCACGGAGACCAGAGCCTCCGTCCTCGGATGTGATGAGCAATCGGTTGTTCAACAGCGATGTTGAATCAACTGCAATGCCATGAATGCCAAACTCGGAACCGAACGTGTCGCTCAAGATTTGATCGAATACCATACCGTCAACATACGTCGAGAGGGTGTTCAACGATGTTGAAAAGGTAACAGTCCCCTCTGAATCGGCCGAAAACAAGGTGAGGTTTCCTATCGCAGGGTCGTTCTCAGGCAGGATATCATCAACATCATCAGAACCCATTTGTTGGTACATTTTGAGACCATCCTTCGTCTTCAGGATACCGCTGTGAGCCTCGCTCCAATCTGCGTCTTGGTGATACTCGACATCAATGAGGAATTCACCCTCTTCAAACACCAAATCATGGGAAGGATCGGTTCCAAGCACCATGCCTTCAAGCGAACTTGTCCCACCGATGAGGAATCCACCTATGATGACGAAGACAAAAAACAGGCCTATTGCGAGCCATTGGTGCTCTGATTCTTCCTCGAGCAACTTCCTCCAGCCACTCGCCATGGATTCTGCTGTCGTTGAACAATTAAGTTTCTTCCCATCAAGAATCAGCAAAATTGACCAACAATCCCTCAGTGGTAACGCATCGGAGGGATGATAAAGGGAGCATCAGTCGGAGGGATGCTTGGAGGACTGAAAATGGCACGTAAGCCCGCATCCATGTATCGCCGTCTCAAGGGACCTGCATATACTCGACGCAAGTATATCGGTGGTGTTCCGAACAACCGTATCCTCGCATACCACTCAGGAAACCGCCGTGCTGCGGAAACAGGTGGATTCCCAGTTGTCCTCGAATTACGAGCTGACAACAACTGTCAGATTCGACACACTGCTCTTGAAGCAGCCCGTGTTATTTCCAACTCCACCATCCGTAAGGAAGCTGGCGCACAAGGATACGCTCTCCGCGTCCACACGTATCCTCACCACGTCTTGCGAGAGAACAAGCAAGCGACCGGTGCTGGTGCTGACCGTGTTTCCCAAGGTATGCGATGTGCTTTCGGAAAGAACGTCGGAACCGCTGCTCGTGTTCGACGAGGTCAGCGAATCATCTCGATCCACTGCAATGCAGCCAACTACCTCACAGCGAAGGATGCACTCCGCAAGGCAGGTATGAAGTTCCCAACACCTACAACAACTCGTGTTGTTCGTGGTGCAGAACACCTCAAGGGACTTGTTTGAACAAGCCGCTCGTATCCATCGAACGATGGTACGTTCATGCGAATGCTCATTGATGATGAAGTTCTGGAAGGTTTGAGGTGATTTCATGCGAGTTGCAGTACTCAAGGAAGACAATTGTCAGCCAAAGAAGTGCAACGACGAGTGTTTTCACTACTGTCCACCTGTTCGTAATGGGCAAGAATGCATCGTCATGGACGAGAAGACTGGCAAGCCACACATCTCGGAGTCACTTTGCATCGGATGTGGAATCTGCATCAACAAATGCCCACATGATGCCTTGATCATTGAACAATTACCGAGCGAACTCGAAACCGATATGATTCATCGATACAGCTTGAACGGTTTCCGCCTGTTTCGGCTTCCAACGCCGACAAAGGAATCCGTCGTTGGAATTCTTGGCCCAAATGGCATGGGTAAATCGACCGCATTCAACGCACTCGCCGGAAGAATGACGCCCAACTTGGGCGATTGGCTGGATCAATCTCCTGATTGGAACAACGTTATCGATGCTTTACCGAAAGGTGAACTTCGTGATTTCTTCATCTCCGTTCGAGATGGAGGCATCAAAGTCGCACTCAAGCCACAGAACGTTGATCGTTTGCCAAAGCGTGTTCAAGGCACAGTCGAAGGTCTGCTTCGAAAGGTCGATGAACGCGACATGTTTGACGAAATGACGAATGCCCTCGGCATCTCACACCTCCTCGAACGAACGGTTCAGCAACTATCCGGAGGTGAACTGCAACGAATGGCCATTTGTGCGACTATTTTGCGAGATGCAGACGTCTATTTCTTCGACGAACCATCCTCGTACTTGGACATCCACGAACGAATGCGAATCGTTCGAATCATCCAAGAATTGGCTGAATCAAAACGCGTCATTGTGATTGAACACGACCTTGCTGTGCTTGACGTACTTGCCGATTTGGTCCACATTGTCTACGGAAAGAAAGGCGCCTTCGGCATCTTTACACCTGCACGTTCAACGAGGACAGCCATCAATGCCTATCTTGACGGATTCCTTGTCGAGGAGAACGTGCGTATTCGTGACAAACCGATTCGATTCCTCAAGCATCATGAGCGGACTGCCGAGAAAGGCAGCGTCGTTGTTCAATGGGGCGAACTAGGAAAGCAGCTCGGCAATTTCGAATTATCCACTGGCGAAGGTTCCGTACATCGTTCAGAGGTGGTCGGTGTTGTTGGGCCAAACGGCACTGGAAAGTCGACGATGATCAAGATTCTAGCAGGTGAACACGAGTATGACAACGGCTGGGTAACCAACGAAGCGACCGTGTCCTACAAGCCTCAACACATCGATGTCGACATGGATTGCACCGTACAAATGTGGCTTGATAGTGAACTCGGGATGCGATGGCGAAGTGGTGAATTCAATGTCAATGTCATTCGGGCATTGGGCGTTGACTCGTTGCTACCTAAGCGCGTCAAGAAGTTGTCTGGCGGAGAGCGACAAGCTGTTTCCATCGCCGTTTGCTTGGGTCGAGAAGCCGATTTATACCTTCTTGACGAGCCATCCGCACACCTTGATGCCAATGCTCGTATGGAGGCTGCAAAGGCCATTCGGCGAACAATGGAAGCCAATGAAAAGTCTGCCTTCGTGATCGATCACGACGTCTATTTCATCGACATCGTCAGTGATTCCTTGCTTGTCTTCGAAGGTGAGGGTGGCGTTCATGGTAAAGCAATGGGCCCATATTCGCTACGTGATGGAATGAATCGTTTCCTCAACGATGTCAACGTCACCTTCCGAAGAGATCACGACTCAAAGCGACCTCGAATCAACAAGGCTGAAAGTCGGAAAGACCGTGAACAACGTGAAGTAGGGGACTTTTATTCGTTCGATAGCAAGTAAGGCGTCACGAGTTCTAAAGACCATCACCATGAGGACACACCATGCCTGTCGGCGTTCCACCAAAGGGAGGACCCCTTGGACGAAGCCGCTCGCGTCTCTCTGCTTCTGGACTGACCACGTACCTACGATGCCCACGTCAATGGTACCTTACCCGTAAGGTAGGACTCTCTTCACCATCATCGATAGGACAGGTTACTGGCTTGGTGGTTGAGGATGCTCTTTGTCGAGTTCTGATGCATCGCCCTGGGCCAATGAGTTCAATGGATGAGTTACGAACTTGGGCGTATGAACACTGCAAAGAAGAGGCTCTGACGGCTTGGCAAGAAGGTGAAAACGCATGGAATGCTCGACTTTGGAAACGAGATGATTCGGATTGGTCCACGGTCGAAGTCGAGAATTATGAACAAAAAATACGCAATGGCGTTGATTTGTTTCTCGAAGAGGTCGAAGCGTGTTTCAATCAAAATGGCGGCCCGTTTGTTGAACAGTATCGTTCGGGGACTCCACCATTCAATGTACCATCTCCGGCATGGGGCGAAACGCCTTTGTTCCCCGTTCCTGAAAAGGTTCGATCCTTACAAGCGAGAGATTGGTCCATTGATCACCCATTCAAATGGCAAGAAC
Organism: Candidatus Poseidoniaceae archaeon; assembly: GCA_049598575.1. Classification (GTDB taxonomy): domain Archaea; phylum Thermoplasmatota; class Poseidoniia; order Poseidoniales; family Poseidoniaceae; genus MGIIa-L2. The sequence goes on from JBMYNT010000010.1 coordinate 37,522, forward strand.
GAGGCAAAGCCATACGATGGGATGAGGCTTGGGAGATTGCTCGCCCTTGGTTCAAAGATCCACGTGTGCATCAACCTCAACGAATGTTCCACCCAGAAGGCTGGGCTGCTGGTGAATTGGATCTCGTCCTTCGATGGGATGGAAGAATACGGCTTGTTGACATCAAATCAGGACACTCAGGAGGAGCGTTTGCAGAAAGCCTCCAACATCAATTGCGGTTTTATGCTTGGCTCTGGTCGAGGACAGGTGAGGAAGGCGAGGTTGCTAATATGGAAGGATGGTACCTCTCAAGCAAGGAACGAATCGATTACAATGCTCCAAGTGAAGAAGAACTTACTTCAATGGATACGGAGTTCTTCAACATCAATGAACAGATGAGGCGCATGGGTGAAGGTGCTTCACTTCTCCCTGCACATCCTCAAAACAATACAGCAGACCACCTGCATGCCTGTTCTGGTGAAGCAGCAGGCTGTGGATGGTGCAGTGTTGCCACGGACAACCTCCAAACCTCTGGGCCAATGAACGAAGCGACCCGTGAATCAATGATTCAAGGCATTGAAATCCAAACACCGTGCATGCCATTTTCCGATATACCATCAAGAGTCGATGTGTCTGGAGAACTCATTGCCCAATGGGGACCATTACCGAATCATTTCAATGAACCAGTCCTAGGAGCGATGATGAAAGCAGGAGAAGCAACCATCGCCATCGAAGAGGCAGAACCTGGAGCCTTTCCCCGTTTGCATGAATCCAGTAAAACGAAGGTTGTCATCAAGAATGCTTTACCAGGGGTTTGGAGAGATCAACCTCGACTCTACGTCGATGGCCATTCGGAGATTGTTCCACAATCCGATTCTGACGAGCCAAGCACACGCATTGGATTGCTACGAACACGAGCCAATGTCGAAGGATTGGTTTTATCCATTCGACAACAGAGCGGGATGCGACTTGATGGACGCCCTTGGTCAATGCTCGCATTCCACCTCTGGGATGGAAGCCACGTTGTCGAAGTCGTCGCCTTCGGTTCTGCCATCAGTGAGCGACTACTCTCGCTTCAGCCAGGTGAGAACATTCGCCTAACAGGAGCAGAACTTGGCTGGCGTGCAGGACTTGTGCAGCTACGCATCGATGTCCGGAAAACCCGCATCGAACTCTCGGGTCGTTCCTTTGCATCCAAGGGTATTTGAGGGGTCGGTTTCAGTCGGTATTCTATGCCTGTACGATTGCCGGATGCGGACAAGGATTTTATTGGACCATACAACCGACTCTCCGCAAGTCAAGTCAATACATGGAAGGCTTGTCCACGCCTTTGGTATTACGAAAAAGTACGTCGATTCGTCATGCCGCAAATACCAATTCTGTTCGTTGGACGAGCTGTGGAAGAGGCTATTTGCAAGACATTGAAAGAATCACCTGCATTGATCGTAGAGGCGGCTCCAGCCGACATTTATGCAGAAACACCGCTCGATGCCAATGGACGACCGGATCGAGAATACGAACAACGGTGGCCTGCAGAACAATTGCTCGTCCTTCCTGAATCGAAGTGGCCAACGGACCTCGATTCGCTCCATCATTGGGCGAATCAACGAGTTCGCTCTCACCTTGCCGTTAGTTTAGAGAACATGCGTGTCGAGTGGTTCAAACACGATCGAAAAGCAGGAGATTGGGACGAGGATGTCGATGTTGAACGATGTGCCAAAATGGCGCTAAATGGCATCAAGATGCATATGTCCGAAGTCAAGGATTGTATCGAATCAGTATCCGATGAAGAGCTCAATTCATGGCGCAAAGGTAGCCGTGATTATTGGCCTGCGCCCGATGGACGAGGTTATGCAATGGATGGACACCCACTCGCTCAAACTGGCTCAATGTCATTGATTGAAGCATGGGAGATTGCTCGCCCATGGTTCGTTGACCCAGATGCCAAACCCTTCATGATGAATGCAGTTCATCCTGAGCACTGGTTTCAAGGCGAATACGATCTTGTCTATCGCTGGGGAGGACAGAATAAAATCGTCGACATCAAAGCATCGCTTGGGAACTCTGATCGCTCTGGCGATTATGTTGAACAGATGCGTATGTATGCGTACCTATGGTGGAGCACGCACGACAAACAACGCATTGATACTCTCGAAATCTGGTATCTTGCTGCTGATGCGATCAAAACAATCGATGTTCCATCCGATCAAGAGTTGGAGACCATCGGAGAAGAACTGAAGGCGTTGTGGTCCGAGTTGCGTGAAGAAACACCATCCATTGAGCGATGTCCTCCTGAGCCTGCTCCAATGCGCTCGTTTGGACCAGGCGGTGTTCCATCCGAGGAGACTCCCGATTTGACACGCTGTCAGCGTTGCGATTGGGCACATGTCTGTCCGACTGGAGGATTTGACAAGGAACATCCAGATGGCGGTATGTACCACTTGCCAGGCATGGTTGCAGAGACAGAAAGCACTCCATTGAACGACATCAAAACACGGCATACTGTGACAGGACGAGTTCACGCTGTCATTCGTGGCAATCAACCTCGAATCACCATTGCAGAAGGTAATTCAGCCTTTGCTGACGTGCAAATCAAAGCCTCTATCCATACAGATGGTGGTCCAACAATGCCTGATGATTTGAAGAAAGGAGAACTGGTTTGTATTGAAAATGCCTTTTTCCAAATTAATTACAAAGGTGCACTCATCCTCAAGGTCGATCCTTTCGCTCGTGTTGTTCGATTGCAAGAAGGAGAAGATGAGATTTCACTTCACACGCCTCGTGCACGATGGAACGTTGCAGGAACTGTTGTCTATAGAACAGAGAAAAGAGGACGTTCAGCACGTGGCGATTGGTGCCGTCAAGGATTGATGCTGATGGATGAATCAGGCTCATTGAAGATAGAAGGTTGGCAAGCAGACTGGGGTCCGCAATACGAAATGCTCGAGCCAGGTAATCGCGTGGTCATCACGAACATTGGCATCGATGGATGGGCTGCCCTCGATCGCGGAGAAATGTACCGAGCATCACGTCTTCACATACTCCACGATTAACCGCCGGACGATACAGTGGTAACGAGAAGCTTGACATCTGAGTTCAAGATAGTACTGTGTGGCAAAATTCGATCCTCGAAACTGACAACAACCGTGGACGGAAGAATACCGGCCTCTTCGAGCGTCTGACGGATGGAGGAACCGTCGTCCACCTCAACCGTACAGTTGTGGTCTCGTCCATGGAAGGTGACGTGCATGAAGTACCCTGTGAAGCATCACGCTTATGACGGTGGCGCACAGGCAGCAAACAAGCCGAGATCGCATAGCCCGGTATTGCGGTGGATTCGAAATCCACTGTCCCTTGGACGCGGGGGTTCAAATCCCTCTCTCGGCGCTCAAATGTAGAACGCATCTGGTTCTTCCATAAGTTCTCGAACATGATCCGTTTTGGCATTTGGAGCCAATTCGTCCAGTTTTGCAAGCAGAGCCGATGTGGCATCATCGGGAAGTCGAACATCAAGATTCCAACCATCGGAAAGGAATTTCAAGAGACGAATGGAAGCATGAACGTCTCTGCTTGCTCCAACCGTCGTTGCCATTGCGCAAACCGAGGTCAAACCAAACATTGGTGCGAGCGATGCCATGAGAGCAGACATACCAATTGCACCACCAGAAGGTTGGTCACGTCGAACATCAACACCACGTTCTTCCAAGTTCACTCGATGAGGTGAAGACGTTGCAACTGCAAAGGCCTCTTTGACATCGGGAGCGGACATCAAGCCAGCTAGAACGATGATTTCTTTGACTCCCGAATCCGAGAGGTGATTCAGCAATTCAGTTGTAAAGTCGTACTGTTGAAACGATTCGCTTGGTTGACCTCGTCCAGTAATGGTCAAAATTGAGGTCCCCTCTTCGAGATTAATTCGTTTGACAAGAAGGTGTGGTGGTGCAAGTAAACCATCCTCATCGAGTCGGGCAAGTGGGGTGAGGCCTGGATGAATGAAGCGTGCAATCGGCGTTGCATCATTGGCTTCATTCAATAATTCAACAGCATTCTTTCCGACATCACCAACACCTGGCAAGGCAAAGAGAACAAGCTCTGCACTCTTGAATCCATCCTCATCTAAAACATCGACCAAGAGTGTCATGAATCTCCTACCCTCGCATTGAAGGGTATAATGTTTGAGAACAAACGAAGCCTAAGAGGTTCATTCTTCTTCTTGTTGACCAGCACCACTTCGCATTTCTTCCAGCGAAGGAAGAGTAGGGATGGTTTTTGACCAATCAGGAGATTCAACGTTGTTGAGTTGCCTTCGAATATTGGCTCGATGATCTTCAGGAGACCACTTTAATGGTGCAGCAGCTTGAGCCTTACCACCACATTGAGGACAAGTTGTTTCCAAGCACCATGCGCCACAATCGACGCATTGTTGGAGCAGTTGGCGAGGCATTCGAATCACTCTCGGTAGGAATCCGCAGTTCCACCTGCTTCTTCAATCACAGAAACTACGGCTGCAATCGAAGCAGTCCACGTATCTTCCGCAGTCTTGAAATCCGGTGCACGGAGTTCGATTCTGTATTCTGGAGCTCCATCATAGTAGCAGTTCACTTCAATTTCTTCTTCTGGAGAAGAGATCTTCTCTGCCGCAACAAGCGCATCTCTGATGGTTTCTACACCGTTACTGGTTTCGACTTTCAGTGTCAGAATCCCTCGGATTTCGACATATGGAGGAATGATGTTCTCGACTGCGAGTTCAATGAAGGGTTGGATCCAGTCGCCTTCAAAACCTGCATCAACAATTGATCCTTCATGCATTGCTGCCTCTTCGAAGGCTCCATAAAGCGTTTCAAACACTTGCGTTAATTCTGTTTGTAGTTCGGTTGCAAAATCCGTTTCCCACTTTTGAGATTCTGAAAGTACTTTGAACAATTGAAGAGCACGTTGCTCGTTCTTCCATTGCTGCAGACGGTCACGGCGGCGCTCCTCTGAAACCGACTTTAACGAGAGCTTGAGGGAACTGCCATCACGGCGACTTGGCATGACTTTGCAAACCAAACGCTGCCCTTCACGAACGAATCGGCGAATGTTCTTGATCCAACCACTGGCAATTTCTCCAATGAAAATGAATCCATCAACACCCTCGTACTCATCGAGCGATACGTCGGCCCCGTTTTGCTTGACACTGTGTACCGTAACGACGACGAGTTCGCCCTCTTCAGGGTAGATGAGGTCGGTTTTCGACATGGAGGCTCAGCCTCCTCATTCCATTGTTTCGAGAACAGTACAGCCGACGAGGTTTGCTTTTCCGCCAGATGGGTTTGTCAACGTAGCGCCACAGACATCGCAAGAGATGACGGTGGTCGCACGTGAGAAGATCACGGTTTCATTACCGCAGTCTTTGCATGAAACTTTCATAAATTGGCCTGGCATTTTTTTCACCTCATCGATCGACTAATTCGAACTTCTTGGCTCGCTTGCATGGTGCGTAGTGAGCCTTTCCAGTCTCAGTACAACGGTAGAGGATGTTAACACGCTTGGTTGGCTTTTCTCGGCCATCCGGCTTTGGACGTGGGAAACCACGGTACCCGCGCATGACCTTACGGAAACGTCGCTGACCCCAGCGAAGTTCCGAAGCTCGCTTTTTCTTGACACGCTCAACTGTATGGAGCGTGTGCTTACCAGCAGAAGGACTGTAGCGCTTGATTTGACGAGGCATCTTTACCATGGTCATCACCTGAACAGTTTGGCGACCATCGTCGGGTATTTATTGCTGTCGTAGCATGACTCCACTTCAAACGGTGCCACAAAAAGCAGATTTACAGCCATATTCATAAATCGAGCGGGATGAAAGACACACATGGAAAACGAACTCAAAGTCGCACTCCTACTGTGGGCGCCTCTGGGCTTGGTGTTCGTATCCTTTGGGCTACAATTCCGGAAAGATTCCGGAGCACAGAAATTTGGCAAAGTTATTGGGAGTGTGGGGATTCTTCTTTTCAGCGTCTCTTTCCTCACCGTTCCGTCTTCTCCTTCCGCAGCATCAAGTGCCCTATTCGTAAGTGTCCTACCTTCCATAATCCTGATGGTTCTTGGACTATACATCGCTTTGTTTGCTGGAGATGTACCTGTTCAGAGATTCTCGCCAAAGTTACGCCCACTCGGCCTGTTGATGTTCATTGTTGGCTTTGCCTTGCTCGAAGCCATGCACTGGAACGAAAGCGATTGGCTTCCATCGACTATTTGGGATGGCGAAACCAATCGTTTTTGGATGATTTTCAAACCAACATTCCTTCTTGCGATGAGCAGTTTTCTTCTTGCGGGTGGATATTTGGTCAAGCTTGTCGGTCAACGGATCAGTCAAACCTCTCGAGTCTTGTACCTCACTGGAGGGTTCTCGTTTCTTCTTCTCATCATCAGCGTTTTCGTTGATGGTTCCGAAACGATGTCCGAAGAATTTCATACATCGGTCTTGTATGCAGCAAGCGATCTACTTGGGTTCCTTGCCGGCGTCGGTTTGACCATCATTTGCTTCAGCCTTGCTATCTGGCAATTTGAACGCAAGCGACCTGGACTCGACAAACTCCCGCCCCCAAATTCAGAACAACTTACACAAGCAGCGAACATCATCAAAAACAACCTCGGGGGTGACGATGATGAGTAATCGCATTGGACCAAAAAACCTCATTGTCGCAGGAATACTGTTCCTCATACCAATCATTGCCATGATCATTCTTGCAGGTAACTCGTCCTACGATGCAGAGCGTGGCCTGACCCGATTCCTAAATGCGTTCCTCACCTCGTACACGATTGCTTCCGTGTTCCTCGTCGTCAACATGTTCCGATATTCGAAGAGTCGAAAAGAGCCTACTGCTCCATGGATTTCGATGGTCTATGCAGCCGTTCTCGGCATCTTTGTTACACTGATGCTGACAACTCAAGGCGGCTTCTTGATGGAAGAGAATGGTTCACAGCGAGCTCAAATCCTTTACAACATCATTCACTTTATTGTCGCAAGCATGGCCATTCTCATCGCTGTTGGCATCATGATTTTGCTTTCTTTTGTGAACCTTGAATCCAAAGGCAATGACGATTTCTAATCAAATCCCGAGCCATAGCCCATCGTTGACTTCATAAGGAGGAGGTAGGTGGCGATGATATCGAGGTGAGCATATGTCAAAGGGTACACCATCCATGGGTCGTCGTCAAAAGACAACACACATCCGCTGCCGACGCTGTGGACGAAACGCATATCACAAGCAAAAGAGCGTCTGCGCTTCTTGCGGATATGGCAAGACTGCTCGCATGCGCACCTACAGTTGGAACAAGAAATCCCACCGACCCAAAGCCTAAGCAAATTTAGGGGGAAGGAATACAAAGGCGGCGCGACTGTCCGCAACTAAGGGACTCACATGTGCGGCATCATCGGCATCGTTGGACGACTTGGTTCGAACGTGAACCAAGCATTGTATGATGGCCTCACCGTTCTTCAGCATCGTGGACAAGATGCGGCAGGTATCGTCACGGAACAGAACGAGAAATTCAATCTCCGCAAAGGGAACGGCCTCGTATCAGATGTCTTTTACAAACGGCACATGCAGAAGTTGCTTGGCCACATCGGCATCGGTCATGTACGATATCCTACTGCAGGATCGTCTTCAACTGCGGAAGCCCAACCTTTCTACGTCAATTCGCCTTATGGACTAGCACTTGCACACAATGGGAACCTCACCAACAGTGGAGAAATCGCTCAACAATTGATTGTGCAACATCGGCGTCACGTCAACACAACCAGTGACTCTGAAGTGCTCTTGAATCATCTTGCTGTTCAACTCGATGCTTCGGGCAATCAGATGAACATCAATGGTGAACCGTTCCTCGACGTTGACAACTTCTTCAATGCGATCAAGAACGTGAATGCAACCGTCCGCGGAGGATACGCCTGCGTCGGTCTTGTCAACGGGTACGGATTGTTTGCATTCCGCGACCCTCATGGCATCCGCCCACTGATCTACGGGAAGAGAGACTACGAAGATGGTACAGAGTGGGTTGTTGCAAGTGAATCCGTTGCCATCACTGCGCTTGGATTCGAGGTTGTTGCAGATGTTCAACCAGGAGAAGCCATTTTCATCTCAACCTCTGGCCACTTGTTTACCAAACAATGTGCAGAAAAGAAGGCCTTTACTCCGTGTATTTTCGAACATGTCTACTTCGCTCGTCCAGATTCCACCATCGATGGTATATCCGTTTATCAGGCACGACTGAACCAAGGTCGAAGGCTTGCTGAACGTGTCCTCGAGGATTGGCCTGATCACGACATTGATGCTGTCATCCCTGTTCCAGATTCTGGACGAATCTCAGCCATTCAGATGGCAAACACACTCAACGTTCCTTATCGGGAAGGATTCGTCAAGAATCGTTATGTTGGTCGCACGTTCATTATGCCAGGACAAGAAATGCGAATGAAATCTGTGCGAAGAAAGCTCAACGCTATACCACGAGAATTTGAAGGCAAAAACGTTCTTCTTGTTGACGATTCAATCGTTCGTGGAACAACGAGCGCTCAGATCATCGAAATGGCAAGAGAAGTTGGTGCAAAGAAGGTCTACTTCGCTTCTGCAGCACCACCGGTTCGTCATCCGAACGTCTACGGAATTGACATGCCCGCAGTCGACGAGTTCATCGCTGATGGAAAGTCCATCGAAGAAATCAACACCACCATCGGATCGGACAAACTCTTCTATCAACGACTTGAAGATTTGGAAGAAGTGACTCGTCACAAAGAGACCAAGATCGATGGTTTCGACAGTTCTTGTTTCAACGGCAACTATGTCACAGGTGATATCGATCAAGCCTATCTTGACCGATTGCAAGCAGAACGAAACGATGCATCAAAGCAAGAGAAACTTGCTGAAGATGAGCAAGGTATCGACTTGCATAACCATCAATCCTGAAGAAACTCAAGCCGATTGTTTTCGGCTTACTGCCACTTCTGCCAAGATGTGTTCGAGTAAGCCGTACGATAGTACCAGACGCCTCCATCTTGAGGCCATTCCAACCACTCGTATCCATCATCTTGGACAGCACCAACAGCGTCGATTGGAGGTAGAACTTCCTCGGAGTGCTGAGGTCCTGGAGGCGTTCCAACCGAACGGTTGGAATCGCTCATCGCCAATTTTTCTTGAAGAAGTTTCGTACGATCTTCTGAATCAATGGAGCCTGCGAGGCCAAAATATGCATCGTTGTGTGCAATCTGATACAACTCACGGGATGAAGAGGCTAAGAGATCTTCAATGAGCGTGAAGAGTTTCTCCCGCGTTTGTTTTCTGATCTCGTTGTTCGTGTATCGTCCGGTCAAATCGCCTTTCAATTGATTCAATTCTTCTGCAAGTTCTTGTGGATTGTCGAAATACGCTTGAACGATGGATTGCAGGTATGTGAGCTCGTTTCGCTCTTCCTTCGTCAATTTCGAATTCTTGCGCAGGACCTGTACCCAACGGAATGCATCAGGAAGCAACGCCGCTGCAGCATTCGTCTGAAGCAGTGTAAACAGTGCAAGCAAGACCGCACTAACCCCGAGTGTTGTTGTTACCGTGTCACTTCCAGAGAAGAAGGATTCCGCTTCAGATGTGGCTTCATCATCACCTTCGGACTGTTGAACTTCACAACCAAAGGCATCAACCGTCGTTCCTTCAGGCGTTCCTGGACAAGTGTCATCAAGGTCTGAAACACCATCCCCGTCCGTATCGATTTCCATGAGTTGGGCATCACTGCAGCCTACTTCTGAAACAGATTGTCCTAATTCTGTTTCAGGGCATTCATCAACCGAATCGAGGATTCCATCACCATC